>NZ_BKGB01000008.1:0-201789 GCF_008980925.1 Acinetobacter sp. TUM15071
TTTTGTCTTCTGCAGTATTCGCATCAGCTCCACCAACGATATTTAACTTGTCACCCAACTTACGATGGACATCACCGCCGGCATTACCTGCAAAGTTCAGACCTTTGTTTTCCAACTCAGTCTTGGTATCTGTGATCTGATTACCCAAGTCTTTCTTCGCGTCATCTAACTTGTTGTTGGTATCTGTGATCTTGCCATCTAAACCATCTTTAACGTTGGTTAACTGATCAACATTGACTGCATCTTTACCATCTTTGCCATCAGCAACATTACTGATGACTTTATTACCAGCATTGATACCATCTTTAGTGATGCTTGGACCATCTTTGATGGTTAAGCCATTGTTGTTCACTACAGTGTCACCAGTGGTGATACTGTCAAACTTCGCATCTTTCAACAATTCAATCTTGATGCCATCTTCTGTGGTACGCGTAATCACGTTTTCACCGCTGGTTTTGTCTTCCGCTGTTGCAGCATCAGCTCCACCAATGATATTTAATTTATCACCCAGCTTACGATGAACATCAGCACCTGCATTACCAGCAAAGTTCAAACCCTTGTTTTCCAACTCGGTCTTGGTGTTATCAATCTTGGTATTCAGTTCGGTTTTGGTGTTGTTGATCGTGTTATTAAGCTCAGTCTTGGTATCTGTGATCTGAGTCTTTAACTGATCTTTAGTATCATTTAACTTGTTGTTAGTGTCCGTGATCTGGTTACCCAAGTCTTTCTTCGCATCGTCTAACTTGTTGTTGGTATCCGTAATCTTGCCATCTAAACCATCTTTAACGTTAGTTAACTGGTCAACATTGACTGCATCTTTACCATCTTTACCATCTGCAACATTGCTGATGACTTTGTTACCTGCATTGATGCCGTCTTTAGTGATGCTTGGACCATCTTTGATGGTTAGGCCATTGTTGTTTACTACAGTGTCGCCAGTGGTGATGCTGTCGAACTTCGCATCTTTCAACAATTCAATCTTGATGCCATCTTCTGTGGTACGCGTAATAACGTTTTCACCGCTGGTCTTGTCTTCTGCTGTTGCTGCATCAGCTCCACCGATGATATTTAACTTATCACCCAACTTACGATGTACATCTTTACCTGCATTACCTGCAAAGTTCAGGCCTTTGTTTTCCAACTCAGTCTTGGTGTTATCAATCTTGGTATTCAGTTCGGTTTTGGTGTTATTGATCGTGTTGTTTAACTCAGTTTTGGTATCTGTGATCTGAGTCGTTAACTGATCTTTGGTATCCGTGATTTGGTTACCCAAGTCTTTCTTCGCGTCATCTAACTTGTTGTTGGTATCTATGATCTTGCCATCTAAACCATCTTTAACGTTGGTTAACTGATCAACATTGACTGCATCTTTACCATCTTTGCCATCAGCAACATTACTGATGACTTTATTACCAGCATTGATACCATCTTTAGTGATGCTTGGACCATCTTTGATGGTTAAGCCATTGTTGTTCACTACAGTGTCGCCAGTGGTAATGCTATCGAACTTCGCATCTTTCAACAATTCAATCTTGATGCCATCTGCTGTGGTACGCGTAATCACGTTTTCACCGCTGGTTCTGTCTTCCGCTGTTGCAGCATCAGCTCCACCGACGATGTTTAACTTATCACCCAACTTACGATGTACATCTTTACCTGCATTACCTGCAAAGTTCAAGCCCTTGTTTTCCAACTCGACCTTGGTGTTATCAATCTTGGTATTCAGTTCAGTTTTGGTGTTGTTGATCGTGTTATTAAGCTCAGTCTTGGTATCCGTGATTTGGTTACCTAAGTCTTTCTTAGCATCGTCTAACTTGTTGTTGGTATCCGTGATCTGGTTGCCTAAATCAGTTTTGGTATCATCCAATTTTTGATTCAAATTGGTAATATTTTGGGCATTATTACTGATATTTTGAGCATTCTCATTTACACGAGAATCAACATTTTTAAGCTGACGCACTGTAACCGCATCAGAATCAGCTGAACCATCTTCAACATTGGTAATACGGCGTTCTTTTCCAGCAGAACCAACAGAAACAACACCATTTGACATTGAAGCGTCGCGATTTGTAAGGAATGAACTTCCTGTTGCTTCAGTTGCGACAGCATCTTGACCCAATGCTACACTGTTCTCGGCTTCAACACGGCTACGAGCACCCAAGGCTACGCCACCAACAACCATTGATTGTGCGCCTTGACCAACTGCTACAGCATTTTCCTGATCAGCCAATGCACCACCGCCAATTGCAGCAGAATTTTTACCTGTCGCTTTAGCACCGCCACCAATCGCAGCAGCATTTTCATTGGTCGCTTCAGCACCTTTACCCACTGCAGCAGCATTATCACCAGTCGCTTTGGCATTACTACCAATTGCAGCAGCACCATTACCTGTTGCCGTCGCGCCTTCACCAGGCTTATTACCCGAACCAATTGCGGTTGAGTTTGTACCAGATGCAAGTGAGTTAATACCCATTGCTGATGCACCATCACCTGTTGCTTGTGCAACAGCACCAAATGCAGAAGCACCTTTGCCTGCAGCATTTGACATCACACCAAATGCAGATGAAGCATCACCAGTTGCCTTAGATGTCATACCAAATGCAGATGAAAATGCACCAGTACCAACTGCCTGAGTACCAACTGCTGTTGAACCATGGTTCGCTTCGGTTGTCGGATAACGACCCGCTTTTAGCACACCACCAGTGATATCAGTATAGGTTTTGCTCAGTTCAGCATCTTGTGCAATTTTATCAACATCATCACCACCAATCGCAACTGAAGAGTTACCGCGTGCAATTACATCTGCACCAATTGCAATGGATTGATCACCGATTGCTTTAGTTTGATCACCAATCGCAATAGATTGATTGCTATAGCTTGTTGCTGTGCCTGCGGCACCTTTGGTTGAAGCATTACGGCCAATCGCAACGTCACCACTACCCACTGTTTCACTTGCACTACCAACAGAAACGGCCCCCGTACCAGTACTTCTTGCGTTTGAGCCAACTGCAACTGACTCAGAACCTGTTGAGGTTGTATTGACACCAACTGCAATTGAATTACGGCCTTTTGCACCGTCATTTTCATAGTTGCCGCCCTGTACGCCATTATCATTTACACTGACATAATGGGTACGTGCAGCTTTTAATTGGCCAACGGTTGCGGCATCAGAATCAACTGCGCCATCTGCTACATTTTGAATACGGCGTTCAGCACCAACATCACCTACAGATAAAACACCCGTCGGTGCAGCTTTTTTGGTTAAGAAACTTTCACCCGTTGCTTGTGTTGCTTTTGAATCTTTACCTAGAGCAATACTATTTTCAGCTTCTGAACGTGCGCCTTTACCAACGGCTACACCACCATCAAAAGTTGTTTCAGCTTGATCACCAATAACAACTGCATTATCTTTTTTGGCTTTTGCACCAGTACCAATTGCTACAGATTTTGCACCAGTCGACTCAGAGAATGCACCAATTGCTAAAGAGTTTTCCTGAGTCGCTACGGCACCACCACCAAATGCGATCGAATCTTTACCTGTCGCTTTAGTTGCCATTTTTGATTGATATTCAGCACCTGCTTGACCTGCAACTGAACCCGCATTTTCAATATCAGGTGAACCAATTGCAATTGCACGATAACCTTCTGCTGTTGCAGAGTGACCAATTGCTAAAGAACCCTTACCAGTTGCCGCTGCAACGTTACCAAGTGCTTGTGCGTAATCTGCTGTAGCTGCTGATTGACGACCAATTGCAAGCGCTGTGTTTCCTTTTGACAATGCTGCAGTACCTATTGCAATACCCGCAATATCAGTCGTCGTCGCATAAGAGCCAATCGCAGTTCCAAAGTTTTGCTCAGTGGTTGCGCCAACTCCAAGACTGATCGCACCACCCTGTTTCATGTTACCTGCAAAGGCACCTGTAGAGTTATTATAAGGATTTTGCCGATTCGCAATATTCGAGCTACCTGTACCTTGGGTTTTTGCGGCACAACCAATTGCAATATCTCGAGTACCAGAGGTATTTGCCACACCCTCAGAACATTGATCTCTCGTTGCTGTCCCAGAAATTGAGGTGCCTGATCCACCACCCCCACCGATATTCTGTGCAGCAAATGCAGCAGGAGAAAAACTAATCGCCCCAACTAAAATAGCAGCCGACAAATTGAGAACGTTAGATTTAGTTTTTGTTTTACTTTTTGCAAGTTCAGATGTTGCAACCCATGCGCCAATCGATGCATTCCAAACCACTTTATAGACTTTATTCATAAAAATTCTCAGATCATTACAACAGTTATTGATGGTCTAAAAATGCCAATAAGCATTTTTAGTTTCGGTGCCAAAAAAGAGTCGCGAATGCTAATAAAATCGAGTAAATTGGTAAAGATTAAGCAAACATGAACATTAAAAAAATGAGACATATTTCTCATATTCACATACAAAACAATAAAACAAATATATGATTTAAATCACAAAAATAAAAAAATGTTTTATTTTGTTCTGCTTTTGTTTTATTTTATAAAGAACATGAAAAATAGAGCAATTACTCCATAGTGAATAATAAAATATTATTCAATACCTAAAATTCACATTAATGATTGGAATAAATTATTAAATTTACACTTATTAGAACAAATACAAATAACACTATCAGTTTGAAATTTTACTTATAAATAACAGGATCTTTGATTTTAGAGTTTATAGAGTAAATCAAGTATGATTGCTTCTATCAGGATTGGTTTTGAAACCTTATGAGCCCTACCTTAAACTCATTAAGAAAACAACTTCGTTCAAAAAGAAGACAACTCTCTATTTATGAGCAAAATAAAGCTGAACAACAGGTTCTGGTTCGTCTCAGACAATTCTCTCGATTTAAATCCGCATCAAAAATTGGACTTTATCTACATGCCTTTGGTGAAGTACATACCGACCAACTGCTAAAGCTTTGTTTTCGGCAAAACAAGCAGGTTTATTTACCTATGATTTGTAATATGAATCAAAATTTGGTTTGGGTCAGAGTAAGCGCAAGACAATATTTAAATAAACGTTTCTCTCATCATCCACTTGGCATGAAAGAACCGATGACAAGTCGCGGCCAGCATGTTTCACATTTAGATTTACTCATCATGCCCTTATTGGCTTGCGACCATCAGGGAACACGGATTGGTATGGGGGGGGGCTATTATGATCGGACACTCGCGACAGCAATGCATCGCCCATATCGCCTTGGCCTTGCGCATAACTTTCAATATATCAATCAATCTTTATTCAGGCAAAAATGGGATCAACCTTTAGATGGATTGCTTAGCCCTAAAAAGTTCTATCATTTCAAGCGCTAGTCCTCTGTTTTTCTTATTTTCGCAATGAATCTTGAGTAATTTAGTCTTTTTTTTATATTTTCTAATCAAAACCCCTTGTATTTTTTCAAATGCACATCACTATAAAAAACATGGCAACACCGTTGTCACTCATTAGGAGTGCTCATGTCTGAATATATTTTAAATAATGAAACTAGCTTAGAGCCACAGGTTCCAAGTGTATTACCACTCTTAGCATTACGTGATGTTGTGGTCTATCCACATATGCAAATCGCGCTATTTGTGGGTCGTGAAAAATCGATCAATGCAGTGGATGTGGCTCGTAACAGTGACAATTTAGTATTTGTAGTTGCGCAAAAAGATTCGCTCACAGAAGAAATTGATCACGACAATCTCTATCAATATGGAACTGTAGCTAAAATCGTACAGGTCGTGAATCATGAGAATGATGAAAACTGCATCAAAGTACTGATTGAAGGCTTACATCGTTCTAAGCTTGAACGCATTATTGATGGCGAAGAATACTTAACAGCTGAACATCATTTAAGCCCAATGACATTACCTTTGGACCAAGAGACCCAAGAGACTCGCTTAAATGAATTACGTACCCTATTCGCTCAATATGCAGAAGCGAAACTACGTAATGCACGTGAACTCGTTGCAGCAGCAAATAAAATCGAAGACTTATTGCAATTGATGTTCTTCGTTGCAACTCGTGTGCCTTTAAATATTGAAGTAAAACAAAAGTTTTTAGAGCACGACGAGTTTGAAGCTCACTTGCAAGAGTTAATGAGCTATTTGATGAATCAATCTGCTGAACAGCAAATTGAGCAAACGCTGCATGACAGTGTAAAACGCCAAATGGAAAAGAACCAACGTGAATACTTTCTAAATGAAAAAATGAAAGTCATTCAACGTGAACTTTCCGATATGAATGGCGGTGCGGAAGATGACGTTGCAGAAATTGAAAAACGTCTTGCGGAAGCTGATTTACCTGAGCACGTACGTAAAAAAGCTGAAGCTGAGTTTCGTAAGCTGAAAGCGATGCAACCTGCTTCTAGTGAAGCGGCTGTTGTTCGCAACTATCTAGAAGTTATTTTAGATACGCCTTGGAATAAAGCGAGCAAGGTCAGTATTAACCTTGCGAAAGCACAGGAAATTCTTGATACAGATCATTACGGCTTAGATGACGTAAAAGATCGTATTGTTGAATACTTGGCAGTTCAGTCTCGTGTTAAAAAACTCAAAGGTCCGATCCTATGTTTGGTTGGTCCTCCAGGTGTTGGTAAGACTTCACTCGGTGAATCAGTTGCAAAAGCAACAGGTCGTGAGTTTGTCCGTATGGCACTCGGTGGTGTACGTGATGAAGCCGAGATTCGTGGTCACCGTCGTACTTATATTGGTGCGATGCCAGGTAAGATCGTACAATCATTGACAAAAGTTGGTGTCAAGAACCCACTATTCTTGCTCGACGAAATTGACAAGATGGCGCAAGACTACCGTGGTGATCCTGCATCAGCATTGCTTGAAGTACTTGATCCATCACAAAACAGCAAGTTCAATGACCATTACTTAGATCTTGATCTTGACCTTTCAGAAGTAATGTTTATCTGTACAGCAAACAGTATGAATATTCCTGAAGCGTTGTTGGATCGTATGGAAGTGATTCGTCTACCGGGTTATACCGAAGATGAGAAAGTGAATATTGCTGAACGTTACCTTGTTCCGAAAGCAATCAAGAACAATGGTTTACGTACAAAAGAATTGACTGTTCACGAAGAAGCAATCCGCGACATCGTACAACGTTATACACGTGAAGCGGGTGTTCGTAGTTTAGAGCGTGAAGTGTCTAAAATTGCGCGTAAAGTGGTAAAAGAAGCAGTTAGTAAAAAGTCTAAGAATTTACAGATTGATGTAACTTCTGCCAATCTTCCAGAATACTTAGGTCCACACAAGTTTGACTTTGGTATTGCCGAAGATGAAGCACAAGTTGGTCGCGTAAATGGCTTGGCTTGGACGTCTGTCGGTGGTGAGTTACTTACCATTGAAGTTGCAGCAGTAAAAGGTAAAGGTAAATTCATTACTACGGGTTCACTCGGTGATGTAATGAAGGAATCAATTACAGCAGCAATGACTGTAGTACGTACTCGTGCTGATGAACTCGGCATTGAAGCTTCTCGTTTTGACGAAACTGATGTGCATGTTCACTTACCTGAAGGTGCAACACCAAAAGATGGTCCATCTGCTGGTTTAGCCCTGACGACTGCCCTTGTATCGGCATTTACAGGTATTGCGATTCGTCCAGATATTGCCATGACAGGTGAAACAAGTCTTGGTGGTCGTGCGATGCGTATTGGTGGCTTAAAAGAGAAACTTCTTGCAGCACACCGCGGTGGAATTAAACTGGTTTTCATTCCACAAGATAACGTCCGTGATTTGGCTGAGATTCCAAACAATGTTAAAGAAGGCTTAGAAATCAAAGCGGTGAAAAGTATTGATGACATCCTACCTTTAGCATTGACGGATACACCAAAGCCTTTACCTAAAACGCCTATTGTTAAACCAGTAGAAGATGTAAAAGCGGCACGTCACTAATCTGTTAAGTAATTGAAAATAAAAAGAGAGCTTCGGCTCTCTTTTTTTGTTACACAATATGGTTGAAAAATAACCAACATGCGGCATAATAAAAATAGAGTCGATAAAAACAAAGGCTAAATTTGACTCATGAACTCATTTTAGCGCTATCCGAACTCCAGACGGATGGCACTTTGATCGCAGCTCATACGCGTTTTGAGCTGCGTTTTTTATGAGTACTGTATAAGCGCTTGTTGTATTTTTTATGACTAGATAAATCGCACTTCCCTGCATGCAAGAGACAACAGCGTTATAATATTGTTCATTTCCTCAATCGCACACGCCTATGAAAATCCGCATTCTCACCATTGGTCAAAAAATGCCTGCTTGGGTGCTAACTGGATTTGAAGACTATTTCAAACGTATTCAGCCTTTTGTACAAACTCAGGTCGTTGAGCTACCTATGGCAAAACGCGGCAAAAATGACTCAGAAGCAGATATTCTAAAATATTGTCAAATTGAAGGTGAAAGCATTCTCAATGCACTCAAATCCAATGAAACCTTGATTGCTTTAGAAGTGGGTGGACGTGAACTGAGTACAGAAAAATTAGCTGACACGATGAAGCAGTGGATGCTTGAAGGAAATGATATTGCGATTGCAATTGGCGGTCCAGATGGACATTCCGATGCTGTTCGCAAAGCGGCTGCTTGGCATTGGTCATTGTCAAAACTCACCATGCCACACCCAATGGTACGTATTTTGTTGATTGAGCAACTTTATCGCGCGATGACCATTAATCACAACCATCCTTACCATCGCGCTTAAAATTGTTCTAATTTTAGAACAACATGTTGAAACTTAAGGGCTGTCATATCGATGCCTATTTTGTCAGGATAGGCTTATATTCCTTCTCAGGTAGTTATTTATGGATCTGCAAACTTTACCCGGATTATTTATCTCACATGGTTCACCCATGCTTGCGCTTGATCCAGAACAAGTGGGTCCAGCACTTCATCGCTTAGGTAATAATCTACCTAAACCTCAGGCTATTGTGGTGATGTCGGCACACTGGGAAAGTCAGGCTTTAGAGGTCAATACATCAACTCGACCACAAACTTGGCACGACTTCCGTGGCTTTCCGCCTGCGCTATATGACATTCGTTATCCGGCAGCTGGCGCACCTAAACTGGCAGAAGAAATTCTTACACGATTTGCCGAAGCCGGGATTGCTGCGCATGCAAATAGTACGCGTCCACGTGATCACGGCGTCTGGATGCCTCTACTACATATGTATCCAGATGCAGACATTCCTGTGATTGAGATTTCACTGCCAATTCAAATGAATGCAGATGAAATCTATAAAATTGGACAGGTCCTCTCCCCATTACGTGAGCAGCAAATTCTGTTAATCGGTTCGGGCAGTATTACTCACAATCTTGCTGAACTGTCATGGCAAGCAGATGCCGACGTGCCAACTTGGGCCAGCAGTTTCCGCAATACAGTGGTCAGTAAACTGACCCATCAAGATTATGATGCAGTGCTGGACTGGCCAACGCTTCCTTATATTCAGCGTAACCATCCAACACTAGAGCACCTCGCCCCACTGTTTTTTGCGATGGGCACAGGTCCTCGCTTCAACGTCGTGCATAGCAGCTTCTCGATGGGTTCTTTGGGCATGGATATTTATCGCTTTGATTAAATATCCAACTACATCACATAAAAATAAAATGGGCTTGCTCAAAATAACGGCAAGCCTATAAATCTGCTATATTTTTCCAAAATTTTACAAATAGAAACATTTAACAAACTTAATTGCTAAAAGGATGACATGTTCTCTTTTTAAGAATCCTTTAAGCTTATGTCTGTTATTTATTTATCGTTGTTTTGAATATGAAAATCAAATATTTAGTTCTTGCATTACTTCCGCTTTCTTTAATGGCGTGCCAAACTGTGCAAAATGTAACTGATAATGTAATTTCTCAAATTAATACAACTGCTGCAAAAAACCTAACTGAATATAATTGGACTTACCAAGGTTCTAAAGCATCTAAACCTTTAGTGTTATCTTTTAACGCTGACCAAAAACTTGCAATCCAAACTGGCTGTAACAACCAAGGCGGTACTTGGGCTGTCGAAGGCAACAAGATTGTAACTTCTCCTCTTGTATCAACAATGATGGCTTGTGCTGACGATTTAATGCAGCAAGAGCGTTTATCTGCTGACATCTTCAGCGAGAAAAAAGTACCATTTGAAATCAGCACAGTAAATGGTCAAGCAATTTTGACTGTTACTGATGCTAAAGGTCAAAAGCATGTATTTACAGGTGCAAAAGTGTCAAATAGCAACGTATTAACTAATTACACTTGGTCATATCAACCTGCTAATACTAAACGTCCAATCGTATTAAGCTTCTTAGCGAACGATCGTTTATCTGTAGACACAGGTTGCAACCGTTTAAATACATCATGGAAAATTGAAAATGGTTTGATCGCGACAGGCGACGGTGCATCAACCATGATGGCATGTGAACCAGCATTGATGGCACAAGAAAAATTCGCAGGTGATCTTCTACAAAAACGTCAAATCGCGTTTGAAGTAAATGCAACCAACCCAGAGCAACCAACATTGGTAATCGCGGATGCTAAAGGTCAAAAATATACTTTCGTTGGTAAAATGACCCCAGAAGCGAAATACCAGTCTGAAGGTAAAACAGTTTTCTTGGAAATTTCACCAGAAACTAAGTCTTGCACAGGTGTTGCCCCACAAACTTGTATGCAAGTTCGTGAAATCAAATATGATGACAAAGGTTTAAAAACTTACGCAGATAAAAACTGGTCATTGTACTACGGTCAAATCGAAGGTTTTGAGCATAACCCACAACAACGTGTGATTGTACGTGTTAAACGTTTTGACATTAAAAACCCTGCTGCTGACCAATCAAGCATTGCAGACGTACTCGATATGGTTGTTGAACAAGAGATTGTGAAAAAACCATAATTTCATTTAGAAATAAAAAATCCGATGCTCTGTCATCGGATTTTTTATGGGAAGCCCCTCTTTATTAAAGAGGGATTTCGTACGATTTTTAATAAATACCCTGCGCTAAAATTGCATCAGCAACTTTTACAAAACCTGCAATATTCGCCCCATCAACATAGTTAATTGAGCCATCTTCCTGAGTCCCGTATTTGACACAGTTACGATGGATCTCTTTCATAATCGCATGTAAGCGCTCATCAACCTGTTCAAATGACCAACCCAAGCGATTGGCATTCTGCGACATTTCCAAACCTGAGGTTGCTACCCCACCTGCATTCGATGCTTTACCTGGTGCATACAGGATTTTCGCTGCAATAAATTTTTCAACAGCCTCAAGTGTAGATGGCATATTCGCACCTTCTGCTACGCAAATCACGCCATTGGACAATAACGTTGCTGCATCTTCAGCATTGAGCTCATTTTGCGTTGCACAAGGTAGAGCAATATCGACTGGGATATGCCACGGCGTTTTGCCTTCGAAATATTCAAAACCATGCTTTGATGCGAATTCTGACATCCGACCGCGTTGAACATTTTTCAGTTCCATCACTTCATCGAGCAAAGCCTTAGTGAAGCCATTCTTTAAATAGACCGTACCATTTGAATCAGACAAAGTTACGACTTTAGCACCTAAGAACATCGCCTTTTCTGCAGCATATTGCGCCACATTGCCTGAACCTGAAATCGATACGGTTTTATTGGCAAAACTATCGCCACGGGTTTTCAGCATTTCCTCTGCAAAATACACTGTGCCATAGCCTGTTGCTTCAGGACGAGCCAATGAACCGCCAAATGAAATCCCTTTACCTGTAAACACACATGATGTGTCGTTACTTAACTTCTTCATCATGCCTGCCATATAGCCAACTTCACGACCGCCCACCCCAATATCTCCAGCAGGAATATCGGTATTTGAGCCAAGATGACGATACAGCTCCAGCATCAAAGCTTGGCAGAAGCGCATGATTTCTGCTTCAGATTTACCTTTCGGGTCAAAATCCGAACCACCTTTACCACCGCCCATTGGCAGAGTAGTTAGCGCATTTTTAAATGTTTGTTCAAAGCCTAAAAACTTTAAAATGGACAAGTTCACAGAAGGATGGAAACGCATTCCCCCTTTGTATGGACCAATTGCAGAGTTGTATTGAACGCGGAAACCACGATTGACATGGGTCTGACCTTGGTCATCCATCCACGATACACGGAATTGAATCGCTCGCTCAGGTTCAACCAGTCGTTCTAGCAAGCCATATTGAGCATATTTCGGATTTTTCTCAATGAATGGCCACAAGCTGGTCATCACTTCTTCGACCGCCTGCAAAAATTCAGGTTGATATGGATCTCTAGCTTTAACATAATCCAGAAAGTCATTTAAGCTATTGTATTTCAACATTCACCCCCGAGCCTGTGATTTATCTTGGTGCTAAAAATGCACCAAAATAGAGTTTTCCACTATTAAATACAGATTACTATTTCATCACAATATTATTTTTAAGCTTAACTATTTTTATTAATTAAAATCATAATCTTAGGTCAATAAATATTCATTATTTAGATAATAAATAAAGGTAAAAAATGTAGAAAAAGTCACATTCCAACAGAAAAGCAGATTGATCTAAAAATTTAACTGCACTAAAAAACACCAATAAAAGCACTATTTTTAAGCACAACCTGTTTTCAATGCTATGGATATTTCTCGATTGCTTCGCCGCGATAAATCATTATTTGCTATACTAAGCTCCCTGTTTTTTGCTTCATCTTCAATACATGTCCCCAACTGCAGAACATGCGCTTATTGTCCAAATTGACCAACTGTTACCACAAACACAATGTGGTTTATGCGGGCATCGTGATGGCTGCTTACCTTACGCAAAATCGATTGCAGAGGGTGAGGAAGCCAATAAATGTGTGCCTGGTGGACAACCTGTTGCAGATGCACTTGCAGCCTTGTTAGAACGCCCACAACTCAAAGCTGAACCCAGTGTTTGGGATATTCAACTGGATGGGCGACCGCAACGGATCAAAGCGGTGATTCGTGAAGATGAATGTATTGGCTGTACAAAATGTATTAGTGCCTGCCCTGTAGATGCGATTATTGGTAGTGGCAAATTAATGCATAGTATTTTGACTGACCTATGTACAGGTTGTGAGTTATGCATTCCACCTTGTCCAGTCGACTGCATTGATCTGGTTGAAGATACCCAACCTTTACCCACCACAATGCAGCGTGAGACTGAACAGGATGATTTAAGACATCGTTATTACGCACATATCCAACGTGAAGAAAAACGTCGCTTGAGCCGTAAAGGGCCGATTGTACGTGCTGAAATTGATGTGGAATTCTTCGCCCAATTTTCTCAGGCATTCAATAATGTGCCGGTGATAACCTTGGCAGATAAGCCGAAAGAAAACACCACACTCGATGCAAAAACAACAATCGAACTTGCGAAAGTACGCACCCAGATTAAAAAACTTGAAAAACAACTCAGTGTTCGTGCTGATGAATCAAAGCAAGCCCAATTGATTGCGTTACAACAACGTTTAACTGAATTGCAGGAGGTCTAAATGCCCGTAAAAAATATGACTAAAAAGCAGATCCAGACCTTTTTTGAACGTTTACGTGAACAAAGACCACATCCTCAGACCGAGTTGAACTATTCCTCTCCTTTTGAGCTACTGATTGCAGTATTACTGTCTGCCCAAGCAACTGATGTCAGTGTCAACAAAGCCACGGATAAACTGTATCCTGTTGCCAATACAGCTCAAGCCATTTTAGACCTTGGAATTGATGGTTTAAAATCATATATCAAGACCATTGGCTTATATAATTCTAAAGCTGAAAACGTGATTAAAACCTGCCGAATTTTGGTGGATCAATATCAAGGGCAAATTCCAGAAACACGCAAAGAGCTAGAGGCACTGCCCGGTGTAGGACGTAAAACGGCGAATGTGGTGCTGAATACAGCTTTTGGTCAACCAACCATGGCAGTTGATACTCATATTTTCCGTGTCGGTAACCGCACAGGTTTAGCTGTTGGAAAAAACGTTTTAGAAGTGGAAGATCGCTTGATTAAAGTGATTCCGAAAGAATTTATTATTGATGCCCATCACTGGCTGATCTTACATGGCCGTTATTGCTGTATCGCACGGAAACCGAAGTGTGGTGAATGCATCGTGGCAGATGTCTGTAACTGGCCAGATCGTTTTGAATTTGGCGCAAGCAAACCAATCGCAATAAAAAACCTCAGTTAATCCTGAGGTTTTTTTTGCTGTTGCAGTTTTGGATGCAATTGGCGAGCTTTACCATTCAATTTATTTTCCAAAGCCTGTTGTTTCTGTACATGACGCAACATTTTCTGACTTTGATACAAAAGAAATAACAGTAAAACGACGCTGAAAATGACCACTAAAATTAAAACCACTTTTAGCATGAGCTTTCTCCAAATAAAAAGAGCTCTGTATTCAGAGCTCTTTTAAAATCGGCAACTTAAATTATTTATCTAAGATTGCAAATAAATCAGCTTGAACGTTTTCGATTGCACGTAAACCATCTAGCTTGTCATAAGTAGGCGCATTTTCACCAGAAGCAGCACGGCCTTGATAGAAGCCAACAAGTTGTTCAGTTTCACTGTGGTAAGATCCAAGACGCTTACGAATCGTTTCTTCTTGGTCATCTGGACGTTGAACAAGGTCTTCGCCTGTTTCATCATCCTTACCTTCCACTTTTGGTGGATTGTAAACGATGTGATAAACACGACCAGAAGCTGGGTGCTGACGACGACCAGAAAGACGTTGTACAATTTCTTCGTCAGGTACAGCAATCTCAATCACGTGATCAATGCTAATTCCAGCTGTTTCTAATGCTTCAGCTTGTGGAATTGTGCGTGGGAAACCGTCAAAGATACAACCATTTTCACAGTCAGGCTGAGCAATACGTTCTTTAACCAAGCCAATAATCAGTTCATCAGATACTAAACCACCTGATTCCATGACGCTTTTCGCTTTTAAGCCAAGTTCAGTACCTTCACGAATTGCAGCACGGAGCATATCACCGGTTGAAATTTGTGGGATATTGTAGCGCTTACAGATCAACTGAGCTTGAGTACCTTTGCCTGCCCCAGGTGGTCCGAGTAAAATAATGCGCATAAAAGAACATCCTCATTTAAAAACAATAAATCTTAAATTGAGCAATATCATACAGACTTATCGCTCAACCAACATCAAATTAATTATAAGAAAGCAACAAATAAGTGAATTAAACCGGCAAAGAAACCAGTCACACCACCTAGTACAATTAAGATCCACTCATCTTCTTGGAACGCAGGACGCAATAAGTTCTGGAACTCTTTCGGTGTTAGTTCACGGATGCGGTCTCTAAACATTTGAAAGATCTTCTGCGCGCGACTTGCATTCAGAGCTGGGTCACATACTGGTCCCATGGTAATTTCAATTGAGCGATCAATCAAGTCAGTCTTGAGTCTAGCATATTCTCTTGGCCCTAATGAAAGCTGCAAAGAGGTTCTGACCAGTGGGGTTTCCATAATTTCATTGATGTGCCGCTTGACAATACGACGGGTTTTGTCTTTTTTACTGCCATACATCATTTCTGTCATGATGGACTTTAAGGTAATTAAATCTTCAGTCACCACACTGGCAAATACATCGGAAACCTCTTCCTGACGCTTCATAAATGCGCCTTGAACGTTATAAGTACCAATCTTCAAGACAGGCACAATCCAAGGGAATTTGCGGTCTTTGGTCAGACGGAAAATCTGCGGATAACGAATATAGTGTGGTTCAATCGGATTAAATACCATCCAGATCGCAATCCAGTTGGTTAAAAAGCCCCAGATCGCTGCCCAAAACGGAACCGTCCAGTGCCATGGCACCACAAACCAAACAATCATTTGGAAAATACCAAAGAACATCCCGATTAATGCGCTGATATGCCAAATAAAATTAATTTCTTTCTGACCTACTTTCAGGAACATGCGTACCATTAAACGGCGGTCACCTTCCATTTGGCTCACCACCATCTCACGCATATCCACCAGTGACTCGACGTTCATGGTCAGCTCAGTCACAAGTTCCCTTAAGGTATTGGGTAGTTGTTTATGTGCTTGCGCGTAGATACGACGCTTAATCGAATAAGGTAAGTTTTCCCAAAGTACTGCATTACGGTCAATCATCACCTCATCAATCAGATGCTCAAGTTCAAAACCAACTTGTTCACCAATGATCATCGCCATATCTTCAGGATCCATTGCTTCTAAAAACTCACGCAATGAACCCAGTTTAGATAAGGTATTATCGGTAATGATGCCTGAAATACGTCCAGCTTTACGTGGCACAATTCCTTGCCAACCGACAGGTAATGGTCCTAAATGGAATCCCCAAAAGTTGATTGGGTAAAATACCATTTTCAATGCCATCCACACGTGTGCCCATGTTACAAAGGCGGTCACAGGGATGATACTCAAGACTGCCAGATGGTCAGGTCGATTTAAGAAAATCTGCCACAATTCATTGACGTAATCAAACATGCATGACTCTCAGAATTATTGATACAGGGTGGCCTATAAAAGGATGAATCTGGATTCCTCTCTTATAAACCAAAACTTAAGGTATAAGAAAACTGAAGAACTGGCTCTGATTTTTTCACAGTATTACCATTTCCATCTTCTATTTTTTCACGTACCCCAGCGCCTACACTAAAAGTACTGATACGTTCGCTATTCAGCCAAACATAAGCAATATCAGCACCGACCCCCAGATTGCCCTTTTGCTTACCACCATAGTTCTTACTGTCTAGATGGCCCGCATAGACACCAAGGTAATAACCATTTTTATCTGTACCTGTTAAATAATATGGATAACGAAAGCCAACTTGTCCACCAGCCTCATTGTCATCATTTAGAAATGCCCCTGCTTTGGCATAGGCAATACCATACGGATTTACCCATTCAAGGTTGGCGTGTAATAATTTTTTGGTAAAACCAGCACCTACATTCCATGTAGAAACGTTTGCGTCTTTCAATTTAGGCTCTGGCTTAAATGGATTTTCATCCGCATGACTTAAGCCTGTAAGTGTTAAAACCGATAATAAAAGGCAAATTTTTCTCATTATTTTCTCCATTTTCCCTAAGAGTGTATTGGAAAATCCTATTTCAAACTGTTTGTGACTTTAACAGAATTATTTTGCTTCTAATATACAAGACCATACAATTTTCATGTCTGCAAAGTCAAAAACTGTCGCGCTATCATTTGCATGAATTGTTGAAAATTCTACAGTATGATCATGCAACTTACGTTAAAATGCGTAGCTTTCGTATTCTCTCAATCTTGTAATTAAGTCGACACTCTATGAAACAGCACTTTCCTTTAAAAAACATGCAACAAGAAAAGCGCATTTATAGAGGTCGAATCTTTTTTGCAATTTCGATTGTGACTATTTTTCTACTGTTACTGATCTGTCGTTATGCATATTTACAGATTGTTCATTACGATGATTTTACAACGGCCTCAGATAAGAACCGAATTCGTTTACAACCTTTAGCGCCCGCTCGTGGCTATATCTACGATCGTAATGGCGTATTGTTGGCAGATAACTACCCTGTTTTTACGGCGACCCTAAGCCGTGCTGATGTCAGCGATATTGACGACACCATTACACGTTTAATCCCAATCTTAGGATTGACTCAGGATGATGTTGATCGTTTTAAAAGCCGTGTCAAAACAGCACGTAAAACCGAACGCCTTGCGATCAAATTAAATTTGACTGAAGCCGATATTGCCAAATTCAGTGAAGTGAAATACGCCTTTCCTGGGGTCAAAATTGAAACCCAGATGACCCGCTATTATCCGCATGGGGAATTGTTTGCACATGTGATTGGTTATGTGGGGCGTATCAATGATAAAGAACTCAAGTCTATTGATAAGGATTTATACGCAGGAACCAACCTGATTGGTAAAATTGGGGTCGAAAAAAGCTATGAAGACCTGTTACATGGTATTCCTGGCTATGAATCTGTCGAAGCCGATGCGCACGGTAATGTATTGCGTAATTTAGGTCGCCAAAATCCAGCACGTGGGAATGATCTATATTTATCGCTTGATTATGGTCTGCAAACCATTGCTGCAAAACAATTGGCAGATCGTCGTGGTGCGATTGTCGCGATGGACCCACGTACAGGAGAAATCCTCGCACTGGTCTCTAGCCCAAGTTTTAATCCAAACCTCTTCGTTACAGGGATTAGCTCCAAAGACTATAGTGGCCTGCGTGATAACCTCGATCAACCGCTATATAACCGCGCGGTTCAAGGGGCTTACCCACCAGGTTCTACCATTAAACCAATGTTTGGTTTAGGCGGTATTCATTATGGCCTTGTTGATTGGAGTACAGCGATCTCCGATCCTGGTTATTTCTCACTGCCTGGTGATAGCCACCGCTTCCGTGACCATAAGAAAAGTGGTCATGGTTCAGTCAATATGCATAAAGCACAAATTGTGTCCTGTGATACTTATTTCTATGTACTGTCCTATCGTATGGGCATTGAAAAAATGAACGACTGGATGCGCCAATTTGGCTTTGGTGAAAAAACTGGGGTCGACTTACCAAGTGAAAGTTCTGGTCTGTATCCAAGCCCAGAATGGAAAATGCGTACCCGTAAGTCGAAATGGCTAAAAGGTGAAACTATTTCGGTCAGTATTGGGCAAGGTGCTTTTACTGCAACACCATTACAATTGGCTATGGCCACTGCGATTACTGCCAATAAAGGCTCACATGTTACGCCGCATGTATTAAGAGAAACCAAAGGTGCCAAAAAGTTTGCTGTACACAATGCACCTGACGGTAAAATCCAGTTTAACGGTACAGAACAAGACTGGACCAATATGCATGATGCAATGGTAGACGTGATCCAATCAGGTACAGGACGTGGCATTAAGGGTGGCTTACAATATTCAATTGCAGGTAAAACAGGTACAGCGCAAGTTAAAAGTATTGCCCAAGGCAAACGCTATAACGAGTCAGCACTTTCATCTCGACAATGGGACCATGGTCTATTTGTAGGCTTTGCCCCTGCAGATAATCCAGAAATTGCGATTGCGGTGGTTTGGGAAAATGGTAAGCATGGTGGTTCAGCTGCACAAATTGCGCGTCCAATCTTCGATTATTGGCTCGTAACCCGTAAAAAGAATCCTCTTCGCCCAGCCAGCCATCAAGTGAGTGGCGGTTTGATGACTGCTGGAATCAAGCCAGGTGAGTTATCTATGGCAAACTCGGCAGCAACACAAAATGCAGCACCAGCTTCAAGCCCCGTAGCAACCACACCTGCCGCTTCTTCTCCTGTTGCAGCTCCAGCACCTCAACCTGCGGATGGAGTGACTGAATAATGAAAAATCAATTACGTATTATTGGTGGTGAATGGAAGCGTCGTACTCTGCCCTTTGCAAGTATCGATGGTTTACGTCCCACTCCTGACCGTGTCCGTGAAACCTTGTTCAATTGGTTGATGTGGGATATCCAGAATGCACAGGTCTTAGACCTCTGCACAGGCTCAGGTGCATTAGGTTTTGAAGCATTGTCCCGTGGTGCAGCCAAAGTGGTGATGATCGAACCCGATCCAACCCAAGCCCGTTTTTTAAAAGACAATATTCAATTTTTAAAAGCTGAAAATTGCCAATTACATGTCGCAACAGCACAACAGACCTTAAAAAAATTAAATGAAACCTTTGATGTGATCTTTCTAGATCCACCCTATAGCCTTGATCTATGGCAAGAGCTAGCTGAACTGGCTGATCCCATGATCAGCAACAAGGCCTTTATCTACGTAGAAGCAGATCGAGACTTATCTCAATTAAAATTGCCAAACACATGGCAGAAAATCAAAGAAACCAAAGCAGGGATCGTACGAGCTGGGTTATATCAAAAAACCAGTTAAAAGATTCTTAACCAGAAAAATCGAATTAATTGCCCACGATCAAAAGGAAAACTGGAGAGATATTCATAACCTATTCGATTGGTCTGGTTCAATTGATACATCATGCCGTAGCCCACTGAAATCGAAAAATCATCGAGTGAAAGGCTGGTGGTATCACCTGTCAGCATCTTATGGTTAAATTGATTGGTTTGATACGCTGTATAGTTATATACACGCCAACGCTCATTCTGAAAAAATAGATTATGCAGAACTGAGTATTCAGTTTTGGTCTGTGGATAGGCCGAATCAAACATTTGTTCTGTGTCTTCTTGATCATGCTCTGCAAAAAAATCATAGTCATCTGCATAAGATCCAAGTGATAAGCTGATCAGGAAACAGAATAAAAAAACGTGCTTAATATGCATAACAAGATGTTTTGATGATGCCCCTATTTAGCATAACGCTAAAAATCATTTTATATCAACCGATTGAATATTTTTATCTTCTCTTAAACATACATGCTTTGTCCCCATCCTCCCATACAATGACGATTTGCATCACTAATTAAAGACATACGAACACTAATTTCGTTCTTCCTCGTTTTCGTATTTTGCAAAATCATGCGATTTATTTTTTGTCCAATAAAATCTTCACATTGAAAAAAGATTAAATTTTATCGTGTTAGACATAAATAATTAATTTATAAAATGAATCATATATACAATAATACGTCCTTTAAAATTCTACTTTATCGATCATGAAGCTTTTGTACTTACTCATTGCCACCGTGAGCTTAACAGGTTGCATCTTTGGAAAATCAAATGAAGTAAAACGCGCTGAAAAAGTGCTACAGAGTTTTCAATGTAATAATATCGAATCCAATGAGTTAGCCACCTCTTCTATGTCAAATTTTTATCAACAGTCATTGGCGGCCAATAAAGAGAAAGCAGCAAACTATATTGAGCAATATAAAAATGGTGAAGATCTCTTTGACATTCCACTTGATGAAGTTGTACAACAAAAATATCAATTATATAAACAAGCTTGTCAGGCACTTGGTGGTATCTCTGCAACTAAAGAAACAATCGCTTTAGAGACCACTGAGTAAAATCAATAACATTTGCCTGACTGTATTTAGGATACAGCATGATCGAAAAACAACTGACTTTAAAACATTATATTGCACTTGCTATTCTGCTACTAATCGTCGGGATAGCAAGTATTCAGCCGCTTGAATTTGAAGCCTATTTATTGCACCAAGCGGGTACTGTCTTGATGCTGATTGCCTTGATTGTCGTCATGAAGAAGATCGGCGTCAGTTTTTATAGCTTTTGCCTCTACATTGGTTTTCTTCTAATTCATATTCTAGGTGCACATTATCTCTATTCATATGTTCCATATAATGAATGGATTGAAAATCTGTTTCATTTTGATCTCAATCAAAGTATGGGCTGGTCACGCAATATGTATGATCGGCTGGTTCATTTTGCTTATGGTTTACTGCTTTATCCGTTCTTTTATCGTTGTTTTCAAGTCTGGTTACCCTCAGCCAAACCATTTACCTTATTTTTGCTTGTGATTCAATTTATCATGGCATCGAGTATGTTCTATGAATTGATCGAGTGGTGGATTGCAATCGGCTTATCCCCTGAAGATGCAGAGAACTATAATGGTCAACAAGGTGATATTTGGGATGCTCACAAAGACATGTTCCTCGCTACAGTGGGAGCACTTCTGATCGGCATCATTCAACTCCTTAAAGAAAGAACGCTTATTCAAAAATAAGCGTTTTTTTGTTCAGAATGTCTATTAAATAATAGAGTGTTGCAACACAGCAAGCTGATCTAATGGATCAGCTTTGATACTTTGTGCATAATCAAGATGAGCTGAATCCGAATTTTCTGAATTGCTCGCTACTGTGGTTGGTGTTTGACCAACAAGCAATTGATCTAAAATGCTATCTAACTGATTTGAAGCTTGATTAGAAGATGTTAACAATTCATTTACAGCAGGCTTTTCCGTAGCCGTCGATTCAGATACAGGTTCAACTGGATGGGTTTGCAACGTATTCAAATCAATCGTATCTGCCAAAGAGGCTTTCGCTGCAGGTGCAACTACATTAAAGCTAAATGCGCTACTCACTTCGCTTATATTTCCAGCTGCATCAGTCTGAGTCAACGTAATTTTATGTAGCCCCAACGCTAAGTCTTTGGTAATTTCAAAACTCCAGTTTCCATTATCCCCTACAGTGACAGTTCCTATAGGTTGTCCATTATCATAAATCGTAAGTACGGCTTTTGCTTCGCCCATACCTTCTAACTTTGGTTTACTGTCATCCGTATCACTCCCCGCTGCAATAATTCCTTTTACCGCACCGACATCATCTGTGACTTTTTGCAGAACTGGACTATTTGGGGCAATAGTGTCTTTGGTACCAATTACATCCGTTGCCTCGGAGCGATTACCTGCCGCATCAACTACATAAACTTTGCCGATATTTTTATCCGTCAAAACAGGTGATAGTGTAATGGTAAATTTTCCTTCAGCATCCGCAGTGCCTGTACCCAACACAGTCTTTCCATTAGCACTTCTAATTTCCACCTTACTGTTGGCTTCGGCAGTCCCTGTAACAGAGTCACCAGCTGCGTTAATTTGCACTAAGGCTTTGTCTGGTGCAATGGTGTCTTTTCCAGCTGTAATTTCAAGTGGTTTGGATTGGTTGCCTGCTGCATCCTCAATAATAATCGATGCTTTTTTATCCGCAGCTAATGCGGTTGAAAGCGTAATTTGAAATTTGCCTTGTGCATCCGCAGTTCCGCTGCCAATCACTTTTCCATCGGCATCTTTTATCTGTACTTTGCTGTTGGCTTCAGCACGCCCTTGAATGGAAGTCCCCTCTTTATTTACATCAACCAAAGGTTGGTCAGGTGGCAAAGTATCTTTTCCAGCAATGACTTTAGATGGAGTGGATTTATTCCCTGCCGCATCTTCAGCAATCACTGTCCCGCCCTTGTCACTAGTTAAGGGTGGAGAAACTTTAATTGAGTATAGACCTTCTTTATTTGCGGTAACCGTGCCAAGTAAGTTCCTATCAGCGTCGTAAATTGACACCTTAGCATTCGCTTCAGTCTTGCCAGAGACAATCGTACCATCCGCATTCAATTGTGCCATTGGTGCATCAGGTGGGGTCACATCTTTATTTCCAATCACTTCACTCTTAGTAGCATTTCCAGCACTATCAATTGCCGTTACTGTAACTTTTTCACCTGCTGGCAAGGGCTGGGATAATTTAAAGGTATAATTTCCTTGAGCATCCGCTTGTCCCGTAGCAAGTATTTTCCCAGTTGAATCTTTAATTTCAATTCTAACATTCGCCTCTGTTTTTACAGTGATTGTTTGCGAATCATCCGTTGCTATTGTGGCTTTAATTGCGGGTGGAGTGATATCTATTGGCTGATTATCACTCTTATTTTTGTCATCTTTATCGTCATCTTTGACGGCCCACAAATACGCGCCTTCTGCGACTAAAGCTGCTAAGCCGACTTTCCATAATTGTGACTTACTAATGCCTAAATCATTCTCACTGCTTTGAACAGGCGCTGCTTGTGTAACTGGCTCGGTATATGCAAATTGCGCCAGTGATGTCGCTGGTGAATAACCTACAAACTTTCCTGAATCATCAAATTCAGCGATTGCATAGGAACCATCTGTTTTAGAAATTGCTAAACTATTTTCCGTCAGATTTCCATCGGTATAGAAATCACTAACAATAATTTTCTCACCATTTTTTAATGTAATGACAAGATCATTTCCTTGTTTGATAATTGACTTAATATCCGCCTGATTTACGCCAATTTGCACGATTGAAGGTTGGTCCAAAACCACACTTTTTAATTGCGCATCGTGTAGAATATTCGAGTTTTTCTTTGAAAAAACAACGACTCTTGTCATTATTATGCTCACTTATCAATTATATTTTTAAATAATTCTTCGATTAATGAATAATTAAGTAATTCATCTTGCAAATAAAATATCAAATGATCGATATGACTACAATCTCTTCTATCAGAAGTTTTGTCATGTTTGTTTAATTAACCAAATGTTCAAATATCAATATGATCTATGATTAAAATCATAAATATAAGTGAGAAAAAACCAGCCCTATCGGCTGGTCTTTTTACAGAGCAATTGAATGCAAATGCTTAAAATTTAGGATCACGCATTTGTACTAATGTGCTATTCGCTTTTGCAAGACTATCGGTAATTTTACTGAGCACAGTTGGAATTAAACTCTCTGCCATTTGTGCAGCTTGCAAACCTAATTTCTCACCAAAAGTTGGACGTTTACGGGTATTAATCACATAAATATCATGCTTTGGTAATAGACTTAATAAATACTCATCCGAGGTCTGTAGCTTATCAACCAAGTTCAGCTCACGCGCATCTTCACCATACCAGTGCTCGCCTGTTGCCACTTTTGTAATATCCAGTTGAGGGCGATATTTCTCAACAAAATGTTTAAATAAAGAATGGGTTTGCTGTAATTCTTCTTCAAACTTGGCCTTACCTTCTGGTGTATTTTCACCAAACATGGTCACGGTACGCTTGTATTCACCTGCGGTATATAATTCAAAATCAACATTATGTTGTTTTAATAAACGATTGAAGTTTGGCACTTGTGCAACCACACCAATCGAACCAACAACAGCAAATGGCGCAGAAATAATTTCGCTGGCAATACATGCCATCATATAACCACCACTGGCTGCAACTTTATCGACACAGATGGTGACGTGAAAGCCTGCATCACGTAAACGCACCAATTGAGCCGCTGCAAGACCATAGCCATGCACCATTCCACCAGGACTTTCCAAGCGAACAACAACACGGTCATGCCCTGCTTTGGCAGTCGCTAAAATCAAGGTAATTTCTTCACGAATGGTATCTACTGCAGAAGCTTGAACATCCCCTTTAAAGTCGAGAACATAGATTTTTTGATCATTTTTTTTACGGATCTTGGCTTCTTTGGCAAGCTGTTGAACAAGTTGCAATAACTCCAAACGAGATGCTGTAGTTTGCGCAATTCTTTTTCTTTGTTCATTCACACGCGCATTGAGATGACTAATACGAATTTCAGCAGGAAACTTAGGTAAATGGAATAACATGAAGTATGTGCTCTATAAGTTCGGCGTTATTGTTCTAAGATGTGGTCTGCTCAATAAAAATTCAATAGCGATTTTGCAAAATAGATTCATTTTCATTTATATATAAAAAAAGAGTCCGAGGACCCTTTTTATATAATCGTAAAAAATTAACCAAAACGCCCTGTAATATAAGCTTCAGTCAATTGATGATCAGGCTGAGTAAACACTTTTTCAGTCGAGTTCACTTCAATCAAGTCACCCAAATGGAAATAAGCTGTACGGTCAGAGACACGTGCCGCTTGTTGCATAGAGTGAGTGACGATTGCAATAGTGAATTGTTCTGACAATTCTGAAATCAATTCTTCAATTTTTGCGGTCGCAATTGGATCGAGGGCTGAACATGGCTCATCCATCAAGATCACTTCTGGACTCACAGCAATGGTACGTGCAATACATAAACGCTGTTGCTGACCACCTGAGAGGCCTGTACCTGGTTGGCTCAAACGATCTTTCACTTCGTCCCATAAACCCGCTTTACGCAAACTATTTTCAACAATTTCTTCTAAATCATACTTATCACGCGCCAGACCATGTAATTTAGGGCCATAAGCAACATTGTCAAAAATTGATTTTGGAAATGGGTTTGGCTTTTGGAATACCATACCGACTTGTGCACGTAATAACACCACATCAAGGTTTGGATCGTAGATATCTTGGTTATCTAAGGTTACTTTACCCGTCACACGGCAGCTATCAATGGTGTCATTCATACGGTTTAAAGTACGTAAGAATGTCGACTTACCACAACCTGATGGACCAATGAATGCAATCACTTCATTCTGGTAAACATCAAGATCAATCCCTTTGATTGCTTCAGTTTCACCATAGTAAACATGAACATCTTTAGTACTGATTTTCACTTCGCTCGTTTTTGGCTTTTTATTTGAAGAAGCCGTTTCAAACTGAGAGACAAATGCAGTATTTGATTGCTGAACTTGCGCTTCAGATGACGTAAATTCTTTTTGCTGTGGATTCACTGATTTATCCTTTTCTACGGCGTTCATAATATCAATCGTATTCATTGTACTCTCCTCAATTACCAACGCACTTCAAATTTCTTACGGAGCCAAATGGCAAGGCTGTTCAAACCAATCATTAATGCCAGTAAAACAATAATCGCTGCTGCAGTACGTCCTTCAAAGAAGTTACGTAATTCATTACCTTGCCATAAATAAACTTGTACTGGCAATGCTGTCGCTTGATCGAGTGGTGTTGTCGGCACGCTTGCAACGAAAGCACTCATTCCGATTAAAAGCAACGGTGCAGTTTCACCCAGTGCATGTGCAACCCCAATGATCGCACCTGTCATAATCCCTGGTAATGCCAGTGGCAATACGTGATGGAAAATGGTTTGTACTTTCGATGCACCTAGACCCAAGGCAGCTTGACGAATCGAAGGAGGCACTGCTTTTAATGATGCGCGTGTCGTAATAATCACGGTTGGCAAAGTCATTAGGCTCAGAACCAAACCACCGACCAATGGTGCTGATAATGGCAATTGCATCCAGCCAATAAAGATAGCTGCACCTAGTAAACCAAACACAATCGAAGGAACCGCAGCCAAGTTGTTAATGTTGACTTCAATAATGTCCGTCATCATGTTCTTTGGTGCAAACTCTTCAAGATAAATTGCACTCGCAACACCAATTGGAATCGAGATCACAATCACGATCATCATCATGAATAATGAACCCATGAATGCGCCGGCTAAACCACTAGTTGCAGGTGAACTACGAGAATCTGGACTAAAGAACAAGTTAGTATTGAAGGTATTTTTAATAATTCCTTCCGCTTTTAACTGATCTGCCAACTGGCGTACTTCTGGCTCAAGCTGTTGCTGATCATCAGGTAAGCTACGGTCAATATTACCCGCTAACCACACATCAACATTGGCATCTGCTAAGAATTTGATCTCTTCTTTACTTCCAATCAGCGCAGGATTTTTAAGTACCATATCACGCAAACGGTATGCTTCAGAACTGGTATATAAGCTGCTGAGATAATCACGTTGAGGCTCTAATGCTTTGTTTTTAGCAACAATGCCATTTACGATCAAAGCATCCCAGTCCACCATACCCATTTCAGTTTGCCAAGCCACCATGCGCTCTTCAAAGTGAGCTGGTGTTTCACCTGCTGTTTGTTTTGGTTTCGCGCCAACATTGATAATTGCTGGATCAAAATAAACAGGAACAGTCATGCTGCTTTGCCAAAATGAAGGCAGACCTTTCGCCAAGATGCTACCAAACAATAAAGCAACAAATGCCAAAGCGATAACAACAGCCGAGATACCTGCAAAGCGAAACGTTTTTTCCTTACGATGACGCTTAGCCAAAGAACTTTGGATCTTTCTTTTACGCTGCTCACGTTGTTCAGCAGCTACTTGAGGATCCAATAGGTTCGGATCCAGAGGAGATGTATTTGATGAACTCATTCGTATTGCTCACGATATTTACGCACGATGTACAGTGCAATAATGTTTAGACCCAAAGTGATCACAAACAGCGTTAAACCAAGGGCAAATGCTACCAGTGCTTGCGGGCTCGCAAAGTCAGTATCCCCCGTTAATTGCTTCACAATCGTGACGGTTACTGTTGAAACTGCTTCAAATGGATTTGCATGTAACAATGGACTATTCCCTGCTGCAAGCACCACAATCATGGTCTCACCCACCGCACGCGATACGGCAAGCAAGAACGCACCTGTAATCCCTGGTAAGGCAGCTGGTAGAACGACTTGACGAATCGTTTCTGATTTCGTTGCACCTAAACCCAAAGAACCATCACGTAATGCGCGAGGTACCTGAGTAATGATGTCATCGGATAATGAGGAGACGAATGGGATAATCATAATGCCCATTACAAAACCTGCTGTTAGTGCGCTGGTCGCATTAATATTGATACCAACACTCTCACCCACCATTTTGAAGAATGGGCCAATGACCATTAAAGCGAATACGCCATAAACGATGGTTGGAATCCCCGCCAAAACCTCAATCGCAGGTTTTGCCCAAGAACGCAAGCTTGGCGATGCATATTCAGCCAAATAAATCGCAACCAACAAGCCAATCGGTACCGCAACCAATAATGCGATACCACTGACCATTAAGGTCCCCCAAATCAGCGGTAAGATACCGTAGCTACCTTCTGCATTCCCTGAAGTGCTAAAGCCTGGGTTCCATTCAGTACCAAAGAAAAAATCAACTGGGCTAACAAAATGAAAAAAGTGTAACGCCTCTTTCAACATCGATAAAACGATACCGATTGTTGTCAGGATTGCGACACCTGAACACAGAATTAAAGCAACATTAATGGTTTTTTCGACTTGGTTACGCGCACGGAATTGTTGGCTCACATGACGCTTTGCCCACACTAAACCAGCCAATCCAGCACTAATCACCACTGCAAGTTTTGCAAAGGAGCCAATGGTTTGGAATTTAGCAAGTTGTTGTGCTGCTGCAACTTCATATGCTGCTGGCTGATCTGTTACCCCGAAACCAGACGCAATTGCTTGCACTCGACTGGTTAAAACATCACGGCCTGCCGCATCTAAGGTCGAACTCACAGATGCAGGAATATTATTGAAAATAATGTGCTGTAAAATACTTGGTTCAACCAAGTTCCAAATAATCAAAATTAAAAAAGCAGGAATACCACACCACAAAGCAACCAACGCCCCATAATATCCTGGACGAGAATGTAGTGTTGCTGAGTTATTTCCCTTACCTGCTAGGTTACGGCTTTTACTCAGCCCGATTTGATATGCAATTGCCACAAGGGCTAATAACACACCGATAAGTAGCAGATTCATGTAATCTCCACTGTTTTCTCAATTTTCATGATTTGAAAAAACTTAGCTAGACAAAAAGGCTGATGATCCAACGTCTCACCAGCCTCCCTTTTAACAATATTACTTAACTGATTTACCAGCTTTGAAATCAGCTAGGATTTTTGCGCGCTCTTTGTCGCTTAAAGGAATCAAACCAGCTTTTTCTAATTTAGAACCTTTACCAGAAATTTTCTTGTTTAAGAAGAATTCTGTGTATTGTGGTAAGCCTTTGATTGATTTCAAGTGCTCGCCTTTCACGTAGAAGAACAATGGACGTGAAACAAGGTAGCTACCATCTAATACCGTTTTCTCAGATGGAGTCACGCCATTTACAGTCGCTACACGTAATTTATCACGGTTTGAATCATAGAAACCTAAACCGAATACACCTACTGCGTTTGGAGATGTCTTCAAGCGAGCTAAAGTTTCTGTGTAGTCACCCGCAATTTCAATCACACGGCCATCTTTACGGAAGGTTGAACATGCTTTCTTTTGATCATCTTTGCTTAAAGCTTTGTAGTAATCAAATGCTTCACAACCTGCATCAACCATTTTCTCTTGGAAAACTTCACGTGTACCGTGGTTAGATGCAGGAATAACTAAAGTAATCGGCTCATTTGGTAATGATTTATCAATTTGGTTCCAAGTTGTATATGGGTTTGGAACTAATTTACCATTTGAAGGAAGTTGTGCAGATAAAGCAGTAAAGACATGAACTGGCTTTAATTTATACGCTGCTTTTTTTACATTTGATGCAAATACGATACCGTCATAACCTACTTTGATTTCTTGTACTTGGTTTACACCAGATTTCTTACATGCATCAAGTTCAGTGTCTTTAATTTGACGTGAAGCATTTGCGATATCGATGGTGTTATCGCCCACACCTTGACAGAATTGTTTCAAACCACCGCCCGTACCACCTGAACCAACAACTGGTGCTTTGAACTGTGGGAATGTATTGCCAAACTCTTCAGCAACAATACTTGCAAACGGTAATACAGTAGATGAACCAGCAATTTGAATCGTATCACGAGCTGCATTTGCAGTCGTTGCTACAGTTGCCCCAGATACAGCTAATGCAATTGCGATGTGACGTGGATTTAAGCGCATTCTGTTTTCTCTCATTTATGCAATTTGATTTACAACTCTTTTCTGTTTAAGTGTTGTACTTTGGTTAACTGCATTTTGAGCAGATAATATGACAATTAAGTGACAACTTTATGACGCTTTTGTGATGGTCATTTCTCAAGATTAATTTTTTGAAAATTCTTGGTCATAAAGCCGTATTTTTCTCTGTATTTTTACAAAAAACTTTAGGTATACAGGAGAAGAACCAACAACTACATACTGAATTTCATAAAGTTTTAATGATAGGAAGAATATTTGCTTAACAAAAAGCATCTTGGTCGTATCCCACAGTTTATATATGTTTTATGACAATTCCCTATCAAAAAGCATAGATTGCATGCTAAATCCTGTCACAATTGAAACACAAATGATGATCCGTAAACCTATTCAACAGGTGTTCGAAGCATTTATAGATCCTGAAATCACCTCAAAGTTTTGGTTTAGTTCAGCAACAGCAAAGCTTGAACAAGGTAAAACCGTTGAATGGACATGGGAAAAATATCAAGTTTCGACAAAAGTGAATGTGACAAAAATCATTGCCAATGAATTGATTCAAATCCAATGGGGTGAGCCGAACAGTAGCGTTGACTTTATCTTTGAAGCTTTAAGTGACAACCAAACCTATATCAGGATTCAAAACTACAATATCCCTTTACAAGGCGATGAACTGATTGCTTTTATTATTGATAGTACTGGTGGTTTTACAACCGTTCTAGATAGCCTTAAAGCCTATTTAGAACATGATCTAGAACTTAATCTGGTACAAGACAAATTTCCGCCCTTCTAAATATTGAATCAACCTGAGCAATAAAGAACATGGATGACGATGCTTTGTGTGATAGCTGGGAAGCAATTTGATTTATTTAATTCATTTGGCTCCGTGTCGTCAGTAAATGATTACCCCGCTCTTCGATCAACATATTCCATATAGGCCCGCCCCTCTATTACAGCCTCTAAATAAATTCCCTGAAAATGATATCCTCCAACATAACCATTGCCGACCCCATATAGCATTGTCGTATCCACTTCGCCATATATGGTAATTTCATCATTATCCTGTTGATTTTTGATGAGCCAACGGAATAAGTAAGGCAACTTAATATTGCGTCCGTCTATCGCAACAGCCAAACGCGATTGATAACTCAAGACTTCAAATTCAGCCTCCAAGTTCTGACTCTCTCCATTTAGATTTCGGAGAAAGGCCCTACTCACAACTTTTTCACCTTTTAAATGTGTTTCATTCAGTAAAAGCTGAGTCTGCTCATCCAATGAAATAATATGATAGGTACTGAAATCTAAAGGAATCTTTTCATTCGCAGCCCCAAATTGATCTTGTGGTGTAATTGGACTCATGCAAAAAGCATATTCAAAGGTACATAATCCAGAGATCTTTTTCTCAACACCTTGATAATTAAAAAATCCTTCATAATAAGACAATAAGCTGAAATGGTCATACATTGGCATTTGTATAAACCAAGAAACCTGATTGGTATTTTTAAAACCAATATCAAGTTCAAATTCATTATGCTGAATTGCAACATGATAATCTGGATACTTCCCCTCAATGGTGATCTCCTTTCCAAATTTTAAAAATGCAGGATGATCAAAAGACTGAGGACTTTTAGGAACCGAATAACTCTGAAAATGTTTTGCCATTTTCGCGGCAGTTCCCGTCACAATCATGGCATTCTGTCCAAAGCGAGTCTGTAACAGTGGATCAGCTTCCGTTGCGACAGCAGCTGTTGAACTCATAATCGACAAAAACGTAAAAAAATGATGTGGATATGGTAGGTCGGGAATGATAACGCCATAACGGCTCCATCCCCGTTGCTGCATTCGATGTTCAGGTTTAAGTGCATATTCTGGTGGGAAAGACCAATCAGCTTGCACTGTTGGCTTATCTAACGCATGATGGAGTTGCTTGATAAAACTTGTTAATGCTGGCCACTGATTGCTCATCTTTATTTTTCTCGTTTTCTAGTGATGTCTAATGACTTAGAAATCATCTTTGATCATATTTACAGCAAGCTATAAAATAACCATTTTTCAAACGATAATTTATTGAGAAAGAACCTAATTTTTTGACAAAAAATGACATTTTGATGAGCTTGGCGCTACAACACAGCGATTTGTACCTTATATAAATAAAAAGAGCCCAAATATTGGACTCCTTTTTCTTGCGCTACTTAGTCAAACTTAAACTCAAATATTTGGTTGAGCAGCCGTAGAAATTACGTCCTTCTTTTTATATTTTAGTACGTACATGAGGGCTAAAACACCTAACCAAATCGGTCCAAGAATAACAGCTAAACGCATATCAGGTGTCATCGCCATAATAATCAGAATAAAGCAGACAAAGCTAATCGTTAAATAATTACTCCACGGGCTCCAGATACTTTTAAATTTGGTCTGATGTTGTTTCAGACGCATTGCTTTATTGAATTTCAAATGTGTCACTGAAATCATCAACCAGTTAATCACTAAAGCAGCTACAACCAGCATCATAAACAACTGGAAAGCTTCACCAGGAATTAAATAATTGACTACCACGCAAATGGCAGTAACCGATGCAGAGACTATGGCAGCAGGTACAGGAATACCACGCGCATTCACTTTTTTCAGTATCGCAGGTGCATTGCCCTGTTCAGCTAACCCATGCAACATGCGGCTATTACAATAAATACAACTGTTATAAACAGAAACGGCTGCGATCAAAACCACGAAATTTAAAACGTTGGCAACGCCATTGCTATTTAGAGACTGGAAGATTAAGACAAAAGGACTACCGCCTTCTGCCACCATGTTCCATGGATAAAGGCATAATAGAATTCCAATCGCACCAATATAGAAAATCAAAATACGGTACACAATCTGATTCACTGCCTTAGGAATCGTCGTTTCTGGTTTCTTGGTTTCTGCCGCAGCGATTCCGATAAGTTCTAACCCACCAAAAGCAAACATAATGACCGCAAGTGCCATGACAAAACCATGTGCTCCATGCGGGAAAAAGCCACCGTGTTGCCATAAGTTGGCAATACCCGCTTGCGGTCCAGCAGAACCTGAAAGTAAAAGATAGGCACCAAAGCCAATCATACTTAAAATTGCAACAATCTTGATGCAGGAAAATAAAAATTCAGATTCGCCAAAGAACCTGACATTGACTAGATTAATCGCATTGATCAACACAAAGAAAACCAGTGCTGTCAGCCATGTGGGAACATCAGGCCACCAAAATTGGATAAAGGTTCCGATGGCACTCAGTTCTGCCATACTGACCAATACATACAGCACCCAATAATTCCAACCCGACATAAAGCCAGCCATGCGGCCCCAGTACTTATTGGCAAAATAACTAAATGAGCCGCTGACGGGTTCTTCAACTACCATTTCACCTAAATGACGCATGATTAAAAAAGCAATCACACCTGCAATCGCATAGCCCAATAATATAGAAGGCCCTGCCAGTTTGATGGTTTGTGAAAGACCCAGAAATAATCCTGTACCAATCGCACCACCAAGGGCAATTAACTGAATATGCCGATTGGACAATCCTTGTTTTAACTCATGTTTATTGTTTACATCCATCACTTTATCTCCAATGTGTGTGTCACATCCTGTACACCTTTTATACAGCGTATGATTCGAAGCTCAACATGAAGCTCCGAACCTGATTCGCTCTCTTATCAATTTATAAATTTGAAGATTTTCCAATTTCCTTCTAATCAGAAGGAAATTGCTTTTTTACATGGTAATTTTTGGGAACGTTGTTTTAAGATTTCATAACCTCGATCACCATAATCAAAGCGTGCAATCACTGAAGCAAATTTCTTCAGACTAAGAGGTGCATCCATGGCTGGTAGTTTTAATTCGATAAAGGTCAGACCATCGAACTGGTCGATACTGTCCAAGGTTTGTTTAAGTTGACCTGCGGTTTCTACCACACAACTTTTATAGGCTTTCGTGCCATTAAAGACATTTGGAATTTCGGCATATTTCCAATTTTGCACATCGTTATAGGCTGCATTCTCTCCCATGATCAAACGTTCAATGGTATAGCCACCATTATTCAATAAGAAAATAATCGGCTTGAGGTCATGACGGATAATCGTTGAAAGTTCCTGTACGGTGAGCTGAAATGAACCATCACCAATAAACAGGATTTGGCGGCGTTCAGGTGCAGCCAACAAACTACCGAGTAATGCTGGCAAGGTATAACCGATAGAGCCCCACAGTGGTTGTGCAATATATTTAGCGGTTGCAGGTAGCTTTAAACCCGCCAAAGCAGAGTTAGATGTTCCAACTTCACCAATAATCACATCATCTTCTTTTAGAAAACCTGAAATTGCATTCCATAAAACGTCCTGACTCAATGCTTGCTGTTCAGGAACTTCTACAATTGTTGAAGGCTGTTTTTCCAACATTGGCTTGCTTAACTTACGTGGTGCAACCTTCTTATTCAGCTCCACCAACAATTGCCCAATTTCAATGCCTGGAAAATCCTGTCCAAAAATCGTTAATGCATACGGCTTAATTTCAATATAGTTTTCAGTAGCAATCTGATGAGTAAACACGCCTGTCCCAACATCGGTAAAACGCACACCGATACCAATCAGGCAGTCCGATTGCTCAATAGTACTGCGGACATGCGGCTGGCTTGCTCCACCGACATAAGTTCCCACATAACGTGGTGAACCTTCATCCATAATATTTTTCGCGGTGAGCATGCTGGCAAAAGGAATAGAACATTTTTGTGATAAATCATTGAGTAGCGAAGTCACGCCAAAAACCGATGCTTCATTATCAATTAAAAGTGCTGGGCATTTGGCATGTGCAAGGATGTCACACAATTTTGCTACAGCACTTTGTAACAGCTCTGGCTCAACTGCTGGATAGGATAAATCCAATGGACGATCTGTCACCTCAACTTTAACATGAGTAATATCTGACGGTAGTTGAATATGGACTGGACGGCGTTCAAGAAAACATTGGCGTAACACACGATCAATTTCAAAGACAGCATTGGCTGGGGTCAAGCGTGTTTGAGCGACTGTGAATTCTTTCATACAGTTCATGATGTTGTCGTAATTACCATCCACCAGTGTATGATGTACTAGCGTTCCCTTTTGAACGACATGCAAAGGTGGAATCCCTGAAATATGCACGACTGGTACATTCTCAGCATAAGCGCCTGCAATGCCATTAATTGCACTTAAATCACCGACACCATAAGTGGTGGTTAAAGCAGCAAAACCGTTAATACGTGCATAACCATCTGCCGCATATGCTGCATTTAATTCATTACAATTACCGATAAATTCGAGCTGCGCATCTGCTTCTACTTGCTCTAGATAAGAAAGGTTAAAGTCACCAGGTACACCAAACAAATGCTGGATACCCATTTGCTTTAGACGAAGATTTAAAAAGTCACCGATTTCTATGAACATTGCTCTACATCCTTTCAAGTCAATTTTTTATTCCATAGAAAAATAATATTTCATCTACCTGTTAAATTTCGTGCATAATAAAAACGGATTTTAATAAAAATACAATATTTGTGTATCATAAAAGGATTTTATGCAATGGATAAGTTCGACTGGCAAATCATTCAGGCATTACAAAAGAATGGACGGCTCACCAATCAGGAAGTAGGAGATTTAATCGGTTTATCGGCCTCACAATGTTCAAGAAGACGACAGTTACTTGAGCAAAAAGGTGTGATCTTGGGTTATGCGGCTCGCATCCACCAACAGGCTTTGGGCCTAGAAGTAACGGCAATGATCCACATTAACCTGCGTATCCATGAAGCCAAGTCACAGCAAGCCTTTCAGGATTTAATTGAAGCTGAAGACAATATTCAAGATGCCTTTTCAATCAGTGGAGATGCAGATTTTATCTTAAAAGTCGTCGCAGAAAATTTGGAACAGCTTTCCCAATTCGTGACGGAACGGCTGCTTTCTTATGGATTTATTGGGCATATCAAATCTTACATTGTGTTAAAAAAAATAAAAGAACAGAATCATTTCTTAAGCAAAACCAAAAACCACAGCTACCACCCTGCCACTTAAACCCAGTTTTAAGCAGCATCGTGCATAAAAAGAAAAAGGCGGATATCAAATCCGCCTTGAAATCATCAATATCTACAGTTTGCTGATATGCACCGTTTGTCCAACGGTATTCTCTAGCAAACCTTCCATACCAAACTCAGCACCAACACCTGACATTTTCCAACCACCAAACGGTGCATGTGGGACAATCTCGGCATGGGTATTAACCCATGCCGTACCACATTGTAGTTGTGAAGCGTAGAACTGCGCTGCTTTCAAATCACTCGACCAGATTGAACCACCTAATCCAAACTCACTGGCATTGGCACGTGCAATTGCATCATCAATATCACGATATTTTAGAATTGGTAACACTGGACCAAACTGCTCCTCTTGTACCACTCGGCAACTTTCATCCAACCCTGTTAAAATAGTTGGTGCTATAAAATAGCCTTGCTCAGGTACAATCTGATCACCCGACAGTGCCTTGGCACCTTGTGCAAGAGCATCGGAAATTAAGGCTTTTACTTTCTGATATTGCAGTTGATTTTGCACAGGACCAAAAGTGGTCTCTGCTGCCATACCATCTCCGACATTCTGGGCATTGGCAATATCAGCCAGTTTTTGTGCTAGCGCGTCATATTGGCTTTCATGCACATATAACCGTTTTAAAGCAGCGCAGGTCTGCCCAGCATTTAAAAATGCCACATTAAAAATTCGTTTGGCAATCTGATCAAGATCGGCATCAGGTAAAACAATCCCTGCATCATTGCCACCTAGCTCTAGGGTCAAATGTTTTAAGGTTTTTACCGCACCAGACATAATGTGCTGACCAGTTTTAGTCGAGCCTGTAAAAACCACCTTTGCGATGTCGGGGTGACTCGATAAAGCCTCACCAATTTCACCATTACCAACAACAATCGAAATCACACCCGCTGGGACTTCTTGCTGAATGATTTCACAGAGTTTTAAAGTCGCTAAGGGGGTAAATTCAGATGGTTTATTAATCACCACATTGCCCGCACGTAATGCAGGCATGATATGCCAAACGGCAATCATCAGCGGCCAGTTCCATGGTGTGATCGAAGCCACCACACCTAAGGGTTGGTAATGACGTTCAATCCGTTTTTGTTCGCTATCTTCAACGATATCAACAGGCATTTCCAAGCTTGCGGTATAACGTGTCCAGCCAATCGCACCCTGCACTTCCATTTGTGCTAACGCCAGTGGTTTACCTTGCTCTAAAACAATCAATTCAGCCAAGGTTTCGGCATGCTGTTCAATCCCATCCGCAATTTTGTTGAGTGTGCTTTTGCGCTCTTCATGAGAACTACGTTGCCAGCTTCTAAAAGCTTGCTTTGCTGCCTCAATTGCTTGATTGACCTGTGCAATCGATGCTTGGGCACATTTTGCTGCAATGGCAGCTGTTGCAGGATTGATAATCTCAAGTTCGCCTGCTTCACCAAGACAAGATTGACCGTTAATAATGAGTTTAAATTGGTTTTGCATATTCAAGTGTTGCATGCCTTGTTCCTTCTATTCATTGTAATCATGATTTTTTGCCTTATCTGACCTACGTTGTAGATCCCAAGTGCAAAATTGATGACATCTATCCATCAAAATATTGAGCATCTATTACTACAATATGGAATTTGCGCATCACAGTTTATGCATAATTATTTCTGATTTAGATTAAAAATGCACAATTTGTGCAGAACAGCGACAATTTTCTACCTTGTCATTATAAAAAACCTTCCTATAGGCTCTAGACATGATCCATATGCACACCAAGCCAAATACACCACGCACTTCGGCAATCTCATCTTATTATTCTCAACGATAGCTTCAGAATTTCAGTTCGAATCCAATGTTCTAAAAGCTGCAACACTTCATTCAGTTTATTGAAATTTATTAGAACAGCTGGCTTCGCTATATTCATTACAAATGACTTAGAAGCCAACAATATGAACAGTAAAGTGATTACAACGTTTAAGCATACGGATTTACCCGTACACATGACATTTTCAGAGCATGATTGGCAATTGCTTGCTCAGCACTGGTATCCGATTGCGCTCGCCCGTGACATTAGCGAACAACCCACTGCGGCCATGTTGTTAGATATGCCATTGGTCATCTACAAAATGGGAGATGAGCTGATTGTTGCAAAAGATGTCTGCCCACATCGTGGGGTTCCCCTCAGCTTAGGCCGCCATGATGGACAAGGCATTGTGTGTCGCTATCATGGATTACGCTTTGGACATAAGGGAAAATGCAACCGTATTCCTGCGCATCCACAGCATAAAATATCTGATCGCTTTCATTTGAAAACCTATGCTGCCACTGAAAAATATGGGCTGATCTGGTGTTGCTTGGCAGCTCGGCCTGATGATAAACCTGTTATTCCTGATATGCCGTATTGGGATGATTCGGACTACCAACAACTGGTGTGCCCATTTGTAGATTTGAATTGTTTTGCTGGTCGGCAACTGGAAGGATTTATTGATGTCGCCCATTTTGCTTGGGTACATCCTGATACCTTTGGTGATCCTGATGATGTTGAAGTACCAGACTATATAACCACAGAAACCAGTTATGGCTTTGATGCCGATTATATCAGCAGTGTTGGACGCTACCCGATTGGGACAGAGCAACGCGGGCAAGACAATTTCAACTGGCTCAGACATTTTGAAATCAGCCTACCTTTTACTGCAACGCTCACCATCCATTTCCCCAATCAAAGCAAACAGGTCATTATGAATGCCGCTTCTCCTGTAAGCGCGCGACAAACTCGCCTGTTTGCACCAATCTGCCGTAATTATGATAAAGATTTACCCGTTGAAGATGCCTATGCATTCAATTTGCAAATTTTTGAAGAGGATCGACTGATTGTCGAAACACAGAAACCTGAATACTTACCACTGGATTTATCGATGGAATCGCATTTTCCAGCAGACCGTAGTTCAAGTATGTATCGTCGTCTTTTAAGAAAAATGGGATTCAATCCTATTTTTGCGGCCTAGCTGACTCATACATTCAGTTCTAAGAAGCAATAAAAAAGAGGCCTATTCAGACCTCTTTTTTATTTGATGTATGTGCCAGATTGAAATTAATCAATCGCTGGAACATAAGTTCCTGCAGCAATTGCATCTTTAATACGATCAGCTTCTGCCAACACAAGTGCAAGTAAGTTTTGAACGTTTTCAAGCGTTGCAACTGGGCTTAAAGTGGTCATCTTCAATGATTGAACATTACCCACTTTGGTCACACCAATATTCGCTTCACCACGAGCAAATAATTCATCTGCTACGTTTTGGTTCAAGCTATCGATAAATTCAACAGGATAACCTTCAGGCGCAACACGGAATAGGACTGAAGCAAACTGTGGTTCAATCAGTAGCTCAAGACCCGCTGTTGCTTTAATATAATCAGCAACTTCACGTGTTAATTTCACACCATGATCGATCATTGAACCATAAAGCTCTTCGCCTAATGCTTCAACCGTCATCCACAATTTCAATGCATCAAAACGACGTGTCGTTTGTAATGATTTAGATACAAGGTTAGGTACACCGTGTTCTTCATCATAAGCAGAGTTCAAATATTCTGCTTCATAATGCATAAAGCGATAGTTTGCTTCGTCTTTCAACAAGAAAGCACCACAGCTAATGCTTTGGAAATAATGCTTGTGGAAATCCAGCGTGATTGAGTCTGATAATTCAATCCCATCAAGCATTGCACGATGGTCATTTGAAAGAATCAGTGCGCCGCCCCAAGCTGCATCAATATGCATCCATGAACCATATTTCGTGGTAATTTCACGGATTTTCTTGAGTGGATCAATCGCTCCAGCATCTGTCGTACCCGCTGTTGCAACAACACAGGCTACGATTTTGCCTTCAGACTGAAGATGCGCCATGGTTTTTTCCAGTGCATCGACATCCATCTGTGCATTTTCATTCACAGGAACAGTGACAACTGACTGGAAGCCCATACCCATCATTGCCATGTTCTTTTGCACAGAGAAATGTGCATTTTCAGAACAGATGACTTTGACGTTTTTCATTGCTTCTGCTGGAATACCATCGCGCTGAACAGACCATGGTTTACCATTTTCGTCTTTCCAGTTTTTCGAGATGCACCAGTCACGCGCAAGCAATACACCCATCAAGTTTGACTGTGTACCACCAGAAGTGAACACACCTGCTTGACCAGCACCATAGCCCACTTTTTGGCGAAGCCAATCAATCAACTGAACTTCCATCAAAGAACCCGCTGGGCTTTGATCCCATGAGTCCATTGATTGGTTGGTTGCATTGATCAACACTTCCGCAATCTGGCTCATCACCATGGTTGGGCAGTGTAAGTGTGCAAGTGAGTGTGGATGATGTACTTTTAAGCTTTTATTGAGGAAAAGCTCAATCATGCGTTGTAAAGATTGTTGTACACCTAGACCTTCTTTTGAAGGTGCAAAAGAGATTGCTGCACGCAAATCTTTAATGCTGCCACCAGTATACATTTTATCGTTTTGCAACCATGCTGAAACGGCTTGTACCGCCTCGCCCATTGCTGACTCATAGTCAGCAATAGATTGAGCATCATTGCAGAGTAACGCTTTACGATGTTCTGCAAAATCAACCATGAATTAGCCTCGTACTGCTTTTAATGCTTCAGCAACAGCTTTCTTGAAACGAGCAACCGCTTCTACGCATTCTTCGTGATTGATAATTAATGGGCAAAGTAAACGGATGACTGTACCGTTACGACCACCTTTTTCAAGCAATAATTTATTGTTGAAACAAGCAGTCTGGATTGCAGCAGCCAATTGAGCATCAGCTGGTAATGAACCCATATGGTCCGCAGGTTTACGCTCGTCAACGATCTCAACACCGATCATCAAACCACGACCACGTACGTTACCGATACATGGGAATTCTTGAGCAAGTTTCTTGAACTCAGCTTGTAAGAAATCACCACGCTCTTGCGCATTTTGAGCAAGGTTTTGTTCTTTGATCACTTGAAGTGATGCTAAACCTGTACCCATTGCAAGTTGGTTACCACGGAAAGTACCCGTGTGACCCGCAGGCTGCCAAGCATCAAACTTACGTTTAATACCTAATACTGCAAGTGGTAAGCTACCACCTACCGCTTTTGACATCACTACAACATCAGGCTCGATACCTGCATGTTCAAAGGCAAACATTTTACCTGAACGTGCAAAACCAGCTTGAACTTCGTCCAAGATTAAAACGATGTTGTGCTTTTCAGTCACTTCACGGATTTTTTGCAACCATTTTACAGGTGCAGTAACTACACCACCTTCACCTTGAATTGCTTCAAGGATTACAGCAGCAGGTTTAGTTACACCACTTTCAACATCTTCAATGAAGTTTTCAAAGAAGTAAGTTAAAGCATCAACACCCGCTTCACCACCTAGACCAAGTGGGCAACGATATTCATGCGGGTATGGCATAAACTGAACGCCTGGCATTAAGCCATTCACCGCATTCTTCGCAGACAAGTTACCTGTCATTGCAAGTGCGCCGTGCGTCATGCCGTGGTAGCCGCCAGAGAAACTAATCACTGTGCTACGACCTGTGTAGGTTTTCGCTAATTTAATTGCTGCCTCTGTACCATCTGCACCAGATGGACCACAGAACTGTAGACAATACTCTTCCTTACCACCTGGTAATTGCTCAAGTAATGCTTCAGTAAATGCATCTTTTAAAGGCGTTGTTAAATCTAAAGTATGCAATGGGAGACCGCTTGCAAGCGTATCTTGAATACTTTGAATTACTGCAGGATGGTTATGACCTAAAGCCAATGTTCCTGCCCCAGCTAGACAGTCGAGGTACTCAGTACCTTCAACATCAGTAACCCAGCAACCTAATGCTTTGGCTATCGCTAATGGTAATTTACGTGGATAGCTACGAACATTGGATTCCATCTGACTTTGGCGAGTCAGGTAGTATTCGTTAGTAGAATTAGTGGCAGGGTTTACAGAAGTAACGCTCATATCGAATTACCATCTCTGATATGGGTAAAAGAAATAAGTCTGGTGACTTGCGGTCGTTTGACTCGGTGCTTTTTAGAATCTAGTGAGACACAAATTTTATATCTTTCAACTAGGAGCGAGATGATACCTAATTTTGAAATAAAATAAACACTTTTTATGCCTTACATTCATCTAATCTTATTGAAAAAATGTTTCGCTCCAATAAGTATGATGAATTATCATCATACTATGTGACAAGCTAAAGAAAGTAAGCTTTTTTTAATCAGGCTTCTGTTTTTAGATAAATGGTCAAAACAATCCACATAATCCATTCATTTTTAATATTTTTTGTTTTATTTTTCTGTTGCAAAACACTGCTAATCTCTTACAAAGTCACCACAAAATATGCAGAAGTTCACCATGAGTTCTTTTTAATATCAATCTTGTAAAAAATAAATTTTCGATACCAAATTCTAAGGAAATTTTTATGCGTACTTTAGCACTTGCAACAATGATGATCGGGGCAGCACTCAGCCCAACCCTTTTTGCTCACGAGACAGAAAACTTGAACTACAATATCGTCAATATCCAAGCGGACGCTTCACGCCAAGTCTCAAATGATGAAATGCGTGCCGTTCTTTATATCGAGAAAAGCAACAAACAACCCGCTGAGCTTTCAAATCAGATCAACCAGTTGATGAATCAGGCGCAAGCAATTTCACGTAAATATTCACAAGTAAAAGTCGAAACAGGTGCACAAAGTACCTACCCGGTGTATGACAATGACAGTAATAAACTAAAAGAATGGCGCGCTCGAGCTGAGATCCAACTTGAAAGTAAAGACTTTAAAGCAGCGAGTCAGTTAATTAGTGAGTTACAGCAAACGTTTCAAACACAATCAATTAACTTTACGGTGTCTGATGAACAACGTAAAAAAGTCGAAAATGAGCTGATGATTGAAGCTTCTAAAAATTTCCAGCAACGCGCACAAGCGATTACTCAAGCTTGGAGTAAAGCCCAATACAATTTAGTTAGCTTAAATCTAAATACCAGCAATTATTTCCCACAACCGATGATGCGCGGTGGCATGGCCAAATTTGCCATGGCTGAAGCGGCACCTGCACAAGATATGGCAGCCGGTGAATCTAAAATCACGGTCAACGCCAATGGTTCAATTCAGTTTAAATAAAAACCACCCTGTTGCTATCAAAACCGTGCTTAAGCACGGTTTTTTTCTTATTTTCATTTAAAAATAATCTCGTAACTCAGTATTAAATAAGGCACAAAGAATATCTATTTAGAGATAGTTTTCCCCTTCCATGCAAAACAAGGAATCTGAATGAAACAAAATGAAAACAGTTTAGAATTGTAACAGACAGGTCTTTCTGCTAAGTTTCCCCGATCAAGAATAAGGCAATAATAATGTTGAATAATATCTTTGGTGTCTTGGATAAATTAGGGTTTGGTGCTCAAAAACGTGCGATCAGCGTACACTTTTCAAATATAGAACTTAACACTCAAGTCATATTACAACGCCTTGACGGTTATCATGGTCTCAATGATGGTTTATCCATTGAACTGATCTGCTTATCAAGTAATCCATATATCGAATTAAAACAATTTATTGGCTGTCAGGTTGCCGTTGATCAAGTTACAGATTCAGGACAACTGTTTAGAACCACAGGAATAATTACAGGCGCAAGTCAAGGACAAAGCGATGGTGCTTTGAGTTTATATCGACTCACCATGCAGGATGCAACCAGCTTATGGCATAAACGTCGCAATAGCCGCGTATTTATGAACAAAAGTGCGGTAGAGATTTGCGAAATCATTTTCAAGGAATGGCAAAGCAAGAGTTCATTATTTGCCGCCAGTTTAAAACTGGATAGCAGTGGCCTAACCAAAGATTATGACATCCGCCCTTTTTCTATGCAGTCGAATGAAAGTGATTATGCCTATCTGACACGGTTGTTACGCGAGGAGTCAATCAACTTTTTAATTGATGAATCGAGCTATATTGCCACAAATCCAAGCCAGAGTATCGAGCCACAACTGTTACGCCTGATTGATGACAATGCTCAATTTAAAGCACTTGAACGTCGAACCATTCGATATCATCGTTCTAATGCAACAGAACAGTCAGACAGTATCACCAGTTTTATTGCTCAACGCCAACTGCAGCCCACCGCCATTCATGTACAACGTTGGCAAGCAGATAGTCTAAGCCAAGAAGATGCAAGTGGTTCAGTAATCAGTTCACATCAACACAGTGCCCAAAGAGATAATGAAAGTCTGAGTCTGGAACAAGCATGGAGTATTTCACCTGCTTGGATTACTGATCTAAAAGGAGAAGATCAGGCAACAGCTTCAGGGAATAAACAATTAGATAGACTCAATAAACAGCTGAATCAATATCAGGCTTTACAGGCAAAATATTTCGTCGCAAATAGTAGTGTGCGTGATACTCAAGTTGGCTATTGGTTTCAGTTAAGTGATCATCCAGAGTTAGAGAAGAATCATAGTCAAAATGATAAAGAATTTTTGATCCTGACCAAGCATTTTTATAATCAGAATAACCTACCCAAAGATATCAAGGATCAAGTTGAGAAACTATTAAACTTAAGCCATTGGGCAATAAGTAAAGACAGTGAACAAGAACGCCAAGCCAACGAACTAATGGTGGTACGTCGTACAATTGAAATTATCCCTGAATATGATCCATTGACTCACCGTCCAACTGCACATGTACAACGAGCCAAAGTTGTCAGTGACGGTGAAGAAATCCATGTGGATGAATGGGGTCGAATCAAGGTTCGCTTTTTATTTACACGTACAGAAGACCATGCACACGATGGTGGTGCAGGTTCAAATGACAGTGATACCGATTCGGCTTGGGTTGATGTTCTGACGCCTTGGGCGGGTGAAGGCTATGGTGCACGCTTTTTACCACGTAAAGATGAAATTGTGGTGATTGACTTTTTTGATGGCAATATCGATCGTCCCTTTGTGACTGGTCGTATTCATGAAGCACAACGTTCGCCAACTAAATTTGACATTAAAGGCCAACTTCCCGATACCAAAAAACTTAGCGGAATCCGCTCCAAAGAAGTTGGTGGCGAAGGCTATAACCAACTGCGATTTGATGATACGACAGGACAAATCAGTGCCCAATTACATAGCAGTCATGGTGTAACCCAACTTAATTTAGGTAATTTAAGTCATCCAAAAGACAAAGCTGAAAGTGATGGTCGTGGTGAAGGCTTTGAACTCAGAACCGATGATGCAGGTGCTATTCGAAGTAAAGGACTCTATATCTCAACATTTGTCCAAGACAAAGCAACTGATATACATTTAGAGGCAAAAGAAGCCATCCAAAACTTCACAGAAAGTTTGGAAAGTATGAAAGCTCTCTCCGAATATGCAGTTAAACAGAAAGCTGAAGCTGCTGATATGCTTGCGAATATCGATCAATATATCAAAACAATTGAATCACAATGGTCTGATTTAAAAGCAACCAAAGATGCCTTGATGCTCTTGGCATCACCAGAAAGCATATCGTTAGTTTCGGGGAAAGATGTTCATATCAATGCTTTGGACAGTATCACTATGGGTGCTGGACAATCAGTCAATGTCAGTACAGATGAACACCTGATCTTAAATGCCAAGAAAAAAGTCAGTGTTTTTGCCGGTGAAGAAGACCTAAAAATTTATGCAGCAAAAGGTAAATTTGATCTACAGTCACAAGACAATGTATTGGATGTTGCTGCGCGACTAGACGTCAAAATAACCTCATCTGAGGGCAAAGTAGAAATTCATAGCCCGACCGAAATTGTATTTAAAGCAAAAGACAGTGCCTTAAAAATCAATGGTGATGGCGTCACTGTGATTACGCCAAATAAATTTACCGCCAAAGCAGGTCAGCACCTGTTTATAGCTGGTGCAAGTGAAAGTCCTACACTCCCCTTGTTCCCCAACAATATTTGCTGGGAATGCCTCGCTCGACGGGCCGCACAACGTGGTGCTTTTATTAATAAAGGAGATGGAATGTAAATGCTGAGCAATCAAAGTCTCCAAATCTTATTTAAAACATTTGAAAAGTATCCACTGGATCAAGTTGGATTAAACGTTTATGCATTGGCCGATGCGGCACAGGATAAAAAATTCTTAAAAGTTCTAGAGCACTTAAGACAAAAATGCCTTTTGAAAGAAGCAGGTGGCGAAAAGGCGAGAGAAATCTCTCCTCATTTACTGCAATTACCAAAAGACTTTACTGCGCTTGAATGGGAGTGGATAGAAAAGAATATTGCTGGCACGACCAGAATGACGATTATTATCACGCCCCTGTCATTTGATTATTTATATCAACACTTACGCCATTTTTTAGATGTCGAATTCGAAGGTGGCCTAGAAATGATGTTGGCTTTTTGGGATCCGCTAATCTTAGCAACTCTAGTTGGCCATAAAGCAGATACAACATTATATGTACAAGGCCCTGTACTTCACCCACAACAAATTGAAGCCTTACTTAAACCAATTCAAAGTTGGTGGTACTGGGATCGTTCAGGCAACTTGCAAGGCATATTTGGCTTGAATCAGCGTGTAGAAGTACTTCCACTTGTAGAAACACCACTACGTTTTTCTGCTGATCAAGAAGAAATGATGGTCGAGGCTACTTTTCCCGACAACCTTATCTATTACCTTAAACTCAACAACTCGTTTCTAGTCGATAAAATTGATGATGATAGATTATATCAGTTGGTGGTTAAGAGTATTCCAGAAGCAAGAACGTATAATCTATCTGGTACACGTGATATTTTAAATTTCATCTGTTTAAAGTTGATTTATAAAGATCAATTTGAGTCAGACCATGATTTACAGTATCAATTGATTCATTTGAAAGATAAAAAGCTCACAATGGATGAAGTCATGAATAACGTAATGGCGAAAACAGCCTAATATAATTCAATTTATTTTTATAGGCTTTATTACAATGGATCGAAATAAATTACCAAGAGAGAAAATGAATCACAAAGTATTATTTTTTACACTTATCATTATATCTGCGATGTTATCTGGTTGTATCGGCAACTGGGTATATGGACAAATTTAAGTCATGACACTGATTGATCATAAAAAGGGAATTTTAATACTTATCCTTATCTTTGGGTTAATTGGCTGTACCAGTATTGGAGCAAATGCAACATATGATATTGGAACAACATCCGTTAATTAAAATCCCTCTTACAATACTTATGATGTTAAGTTAAATAATCATATTATTGGTGGAGCTATAGGTTCAATGAATACATCTTCTGTAAAAGCTGGGCCACAAACTGTTACTTGGAAAGACGCAAAAACAGGTGAACTCCACTCTGCTAAAAATCAAGTAATAATTAGCAGAGAACAATTAAAAGGTATGAGATATTTAACAGCACATTTATACCCTGATGACACAGTTGAAATTACGACATCTAACAATTGGCCAACCCCAACAGATAAAGGATTAAAATGGCGAGAAAAAATTAAGAACAATGGAGCTAAATAATGTTTAAAAATCTATTTACTCCATATAAATCAAATACGTTTATATAGATTAAGTATTTTAAATAAAACAAGGAACTATCATGAACCTAAAGAAGCTACTCCTCATCCCTATCAGCTTAGTTTTCAGTGCTGCTGGATGTGCTGATATTGGACCAAATACAACATATGATATAGCTACTACATCCTTCAACTATGATCCAACTTATTCTGACTATATGCTGAAACTGAATGGGCAAGAAATTGGAGGAGGCTTCGGTGGAGCTATGTCAACGAACTCAATTAAAACTGGTCCTCAAGTCATTACATGGAAAGATGCAAAAACAGGTAAACCACACTCTGCTAAAAATCAAGTCATCATTACGAAAGAGCAATTAAAAGGTAAGAAATATTTAGCTGCTCATATCTATCCAGATGATACAGTTGAAGTTACGACATCTAATAATTGGCCAAATCCAACCGAAAAAGGAATTAGGTGGCTGAATCAATTGAAAAATAATAAATAGTGAGTTTATATAAATTTCTCAGAAATAATTAAAGCTATTTAATCCATATAAATCTAATACGTTTATATAGATTAAGTATTTTAAAGCAAGTAAGGAATTACCATGAATCTAAAAAAACTCGTCCTCCTACCTATCAGCTTAGTTTTCAGTGCTGTGGGCTGTGCAGGGATTGGACCAAATGCAACCTATTATATGGGAACGACTTCATTTCATTATGATCCGTCATATAGCCCTTATATGGTAAAATTAAATGGAAGTGAAATAGGTGGTGGCGGTGGTGGTATGAATACTTCACCGGTAAAAATTGGACTACAAGAAATTAAATGGGAGGAATCTAATAGTTATAAACTTCATCAAGCAAAAAACCAAGTAACTTTAACGAAAAAAGACTTAAATGGAATGAAGTACTTAGCAGTTCATCTTTATCCAGATGATACTGTAGAGATTACGACATCCAACAATTGGCCAAATCCAACCGAAAAAGGGGTTAAATGGCTAAATCAATTAAAAAATAATAAATAGCGAGTAGAGATAATGTTTACAAAGACGATTATCAAACGGACTGTAGAAACCAATAGTGATGTTTCCAATACACCACCCACTTCAAAACAAGATTGTTCCGATGTAGTTCATATTTCAGTCTTCTTTGATGGTACAGGCAATAATAAAGATGCCGATGAGGAAAAAAAGAAGTGGTCTAATCCAGCTCGATTATGGCGTACTGCTAATCAATATGTTGTAGATAATAGAATAAATAATTCAACTTCTAATTATGCAATCTATGTATCAGGCGTAGGCACGCGCTTTAATGGCGAGTTAAATATTTTTCAACGTGCACTCGCTATAATGCAAGACCATAGTGGTTTTGGTCTTGGTGTGGGAACAGGCGGTACCCGACGCCTAGATTATGGCGAAGATCAACTGAATGATGCGTTAAAGCAAGTCATGATCATCAATGCAAAAAAAGCAGAAATAGACACAGGTAAATATGCCAACGCAAAAAAAGTGTACAGCTTTGCAGAGGTTGATAATAGTTTAAAGCAACATCGACTCATAAAAAAAATCAATATTTCTACATTTGGCTTCTCTCGCGGCGCTGCTTTAGCACGAGCATTTACCAATCAATTTATGTGGCAATGTGAGTCTGATTGCAACGGTTTAACCTATGGCATAGGGAAATATCCCATTGAATTTAAATTTATGGGAATCTTTGATACCGTTGCCTCATTTGGCTTACCTGCGACTAACTTAAATAATAATTTAACCTTTGAAGGTCGGGACATGGTGATTGATGAGCGCGTCAAAATGTGTGTGCACCATGTTGCAGGAAATGAGCTACGCTTTGCCTTCCCTGTTGATTTAATTCATAAAGAGAATGGTCAAATTGCCAATCCAAATTGGAAAGAACTTGTTTATCCAGGCATGCATTCCGATGTGGGTGGTGGTTATACACCTGGTAGCCAAAATGTAAATGATAACTTTGCCCGTATTCCACTGAAAGACATGCTAGAAGATGCGGTCAGCGCAGGTGTCCGAATGTTTGACTATAACCAATTAAAAGAAAAACATATAAAGATTTTTGAGCAACAGTTTGAAATTCAGAATGAAACACAGCGTCTGTATGATGCGGTCAAAACACAAATGCCAGCGACAGGAAAAGTTCAGGATCAGATTATCACTTCCATGAAAGTCTATTATGCGGCTTATGGTGCTTTAGCAACACAAAAAACGGCTTCTGTCAGCCAACAAGCGCGCAGTGACAATAAAATCCGTGAATTTATTCCTATTGGCCCTTCTGATATGGCTACTGAAATGGAACGATTAGAAAAACTAAAAAAACTTACGGAATCAAATAAATCTGGCGGAATAAATATCTTTAGATTGTTATCCCCTGTTTCCAAAGCCTATGAATATTACTTAGGAGTTGAGGATTGGCAATTTAAAAGCTGGAGCAACGGCTCAACGCCAGAGATCATGGACTTTTATCAAAACTATATACACGACTCTAAATATGGTTTTATCAGCAATGCCGAACCTTTTAGTTACTTCCGTCAAAGAACAGTTTACGAGTCCCGTCGTAGCGGAAAAGGGAAAGAGGTCGATCAAAAAACTGCTGAAGATAAAGCCGTATGTAGCGTGGTCAATCAAGAAGTTAAACAAGAAGAGCTTTTTGATGCTTACCAACAAGCTCAGAAAGAACAGCAATTATTGGCTGCCTCTTAACGACCTCACAATAATCTCCACAACCTAAAAGCAGAAAACAGTAGCTTTCTGCTTTTAGTTATTCATCTTAAAATAACCAGCCAACTCCAGCATATTCGGTAACTCATCAAATTCACTAAGTTTTTGATGAGTTTCGGCCCAACTCACTTTAGAGTTCACACAAAAATTTAGCTCGAGCTCTGGACTAAAATCTTCCTGAATCAATCCTAAAGGAATCCACATCACCTTTGGATTGATACCTAAAGCATTCGGTACAGGTGAACCACATTGTCTACAAAAACTACTATTAAAGCCTGTATCTTTGATATAAGTTTGAATCAACGACTCGCCTCGCTGCCACTGAAATGATTCTGTCTGCACAAAAGTTGAAGCATTCGAAGCAGCCCCACTCTGCTTACGACATAGGCTGCAATAACAACGATACATCATCCTAATTTTTTTCAGATTTAGCTGAAAAACCACTGCTCCGCATAAACACACCCCTGTATATTTTTGATTCTCACTGCTAGGTTTCATCGATTGTTATCCTGATCGTTTTCGTGTTATTGATGTTTGCTTAAATGTTGTAATGAATCCCAAGCTGCTTGCGCCAAAGTTTCTCGATATGCTCTGGGATTGGTCACTACTTTTTCAGATAACCAAGCACGACAATAGCTTTCTGTTGCACCAATGACCAAAGACATCATTAACTCTGCTGGTACTGATTTTAATAAACTGGCATCTGCATAATTGGAAATATAGCCAACTATTTTTTGATTCCTGAGTTTATTTTTATCATTTAATTGTTGTTCATACTCACCCTGCCGCACACTAAAATGGGCAAGTAATAGAAACTGTGCAAACTTAGGCTGATCAGAAACCCAATCCGTATAGCTATAGATCAATGCATAGAGCAGTTCTTTAAGTGATTTTGCTTGTTGTAAATATTGATCTCGTAGTTGGGCCTGATCATCTAAAGCAGCAAACACCAATGCTGCAACGACGCCATCTTTATTCTTAAAATGATGATAAATCGCCCCCACACTACTGCCAGATTTTTCCCGAATCATTTCAATACTGGTGGTTTCCAGACCGTATTCAATAAAGCATGACAAAGCATCCAGCAAAATTTGTCTTTTTAATAATGACCTACGTTGTGGATATAAACGTTCTAATAATTGTTGGGCTGCTTGCATAGTTTAATCAAATTCACCAATCGTCGGAACTATTGTGTATGACTTGACCACAACTTGTAAACAGAATTATATTCTGTAAAAGAATTTAATTCTGTTATAGGAAGTTTAGTCATGGCCTCAACTCTAGATCTATGGAACAAAGTATCTGTCTTGCCTGCTGGGAAATGGACATTTACCCGTATGCTCTGCTTAAAGGCACCTTATTTCAGTAGTATTTCTCCCTTATTTGAGGAGCTAAAACCCAATTCCTGCAAAATCAGCATTAAGAAAAAACGTACTGTCCTCAATCATATCGGTACGGTGCATGCGATCGCGATGTGTAATATGGCAGAACTTGCTGGTGGTACCATGACCGAGGTCACCGTTCCTTCAAGCCATCGCTGGATTCCCAAAGGTATGACGGTTGAATATTTGAAGAAGGCTGAAACTGATCTGATTGCAACTGCTACGCCTGCTGAGCCTCACTATGATTGGGAAAAAGCTGGCGAATACTTAGTCAATGTTGATGTACTTGATCAGCACAATGAAAAAGTTTTCCATGCCACCATTACCATGTGGATTTCCAAAAAAAAGAAATAAAATAAAAAAGCCCTGAAAAAATGTTCAGGGCTTTTTTTTAAAGCTAGATATTATTTTTTAAATGGCAGCGCATATTTAAAAATACGTCCAACCACTTCACCAAACTGCTTCACGAAGCTGGCATTGTTATAATGCAAACCATATTTTTCACAAACCGCCTGAACTTTAGGTGCAACCTGACGGTAACGACGTGCAGGAATGTCTGGGAACAAATGATGCTCAATCTGGTGACTCAAATGCCCTGTCAAAATATGAAATGCTTCGGAACCTGTTAAGTTTGATGAACCGCGAATCTGGCGCATATACCAGTGACCACGGCTTTCATCTTGCAATACGGCTTTCGGGAATACCTCAACATCTTTAGTAAAGTGACCACAGAAAATAATACTGAATGTCCAGACATTACGAATTCCATTCGCCACCAAGTTGCCTGTAAAAACAGGAATCGCCGCAGGTCCCGCAATCAATGGAAAGAACACATAGTCTTTAAACATTTGCTTGAGGATTTTCTTTTGCGCAGGCTGCCATTCGCGTTTAAATTGCGCCATGGTTTTACGCTTATACAGCACCTTACCCAATTCAAGATTTTGAACTGCGACCCCCCATTGGAATAACAGGCTAAATGGCACGATATAGATCGGCTGAATTAAAGTGAACTTTGACCAGCGTTGTTCAGGAAACAAACGGAATACACCATAACCAACGTCATCATCCATACCTTTTACATTGGTATAAGTATGATGCTTATAGTTATGAGTTTGACGCCAGTTGTCTGATGTTCCCACCGTATCCCATTCATAGGTTTGACCATTAAATTTAGGATCATTCATCCAGTCATACTGACCGTGCATGACGTTATGGCCCAACTCCATATTTTCCATGATTTTGGCGAAACCGAGTAAGCCTGTACCGAGTAACCATGCTGGAGGAAACCAGCCAAGAAATAAACAAGCACGCCCAGCCAAACTGCTATAACGAATGGTGGAATAGACACGGCGGATATATTTGGCGTCTTTCTCACCCAAATCATCCAATACTTCTTGTTTAATTTGATCGAGTTCACGAGCAAAAGCATCTAATTCTGCAGCAGTTAAATCACGATTTTTTGGATTTTTAAAAAATTCCATCTTAACAGGCATGTTCATAATCAATTACTCTCTTATAGATCAATCACAAGATCAGACTGGGCTGAATTGACACAAATTTTTAATAACTGTGTTGGCTCATTATTGGCAGCACCATTCAATAAATTTTTGGTTGCGCCTTGTGCTTTATTACAGGCACATTTATTACAAATCCCCATACGACAACCATGATTTGGTTTAATCCCTTGATGCTCAAGACTGGCCAGAATCGATTGTCCTTTTGGAATCGCAACAGTTTTATTTGATTGAGTCAAAGTGACATTGATAAAGCCGGTTTCTGTGGTATCTGTATCAAACTGACTTAAGCTAAAAGCTTCGGTTTGCAGTGCAGCAGCATCTTTAAACAGGCTTTCCGCTGACGCTGCAAAACCAGATGGTCCACAGGCATAAACCGTGGTTTGACCTAAAGCAAGCAATTGATCAACATGACTTTGATTTAAACGCTGATCTTGTTGTTGGGTATAAAAAATTTGATAACTAAAATGAGGGAAATTTTCAGAGACTTCTTTAAGATATTCAACATAAGCAGCATCGGCTTGGGTTTTAACCCAATACATCAATTTGACAGTTGTTGTATTCAATTGTTTAGACTGGCATAAACCTTCAATCAAACTCAACATCGGCGTGATGCCACTACCAGCAGCCAACAATAACAAATGTGGTGTCGCAACGGACTGCTGCATCTCACCATAGGGTTGACCCAAACGTAGAATATCACCTGTTTGGCTCTGCTCAACCAACCAAGAACTCACGAGACCTTGATCTACTTTTTTAACCGTTAAACAAAGATGATCAGCATCTATCTGCATCAAGCTATAGGTGCGCTCATAGTGACGACCTGCAATATCAACAGTAACAGGATGGTGCTGCCCTGCAAACCCGCGCGTGACGTGTCGATTACATTGCAAAATAAGACTGACGGTGTCTTTTGCCACGATTTGTTTTTTTACGATTTTGGCAAGAGACTGATTAATGGACCACAATGGATTGATTTTCTGTAACCAAAAATTGGCGTCATGGCTGTTCATCACACTGTGAGCCAACAAATTAAATAGAGAGTTTCTCTTTTCAATTGCATGCATGAGCAGGTTTACTCTGGTTGTTTGCTAATTATTATACATGTGTATATATATTTGTATATACACTCGTATAAGAATTTACATTTCACAAGTCCACAGACAATCGCTATAATCCCGAGTAGCTTACTTATATATTGAAAACAATGGTTCATTCTTCTTTTTTACCGCTCGGCCATGACAACATAAATGAACAAGATGTCATTCCTATGAAATCTCCTGTACGCTCAGTAGGTAGAAAAGCGACGATTACCAAAGAAGAGCTGTTTCAAGCCACGCTAAGCTTGATTGGTCCGCAAAAAAGTATCGCCTCACTTAGCCTGCGTGAAATTGCACGTGAAGCAGGCATTGCACCGAATAGCTTTTATCGCCATTTCAAAGATATTGATGAACTCGCAATCGCGTTGATTGATCAATCTGGTTTAGTACTCCGTCGTATTATTCGTGAAGCACGCTTACAAGCCTCAAAACAGCAAAGCATTATCCGTAGTTCAGTTGAAGTATTTATTCAACAATTGAATACCGATGAAGGCAACCTGAGTTTGTTATTACGCGAAGGTTATACAGGCTCAACCTCATATAAAGCAGCGGTTGACCGTCAACTGAACTTCTTCCAGCAAGAACTTCAAGAAGACTTGATTCGCTTAGAGCGCTTGAACAACAGTAAACTCAGTCATGCAGATCTTGCGGCTAAAGCCATCACTCAATTGGTGTTCAACATGGGCGCAAAAGTGCTCGATTTGCCTACTGAACAACGCACTGAAGTGGCAGAACAAACCATGGTGATGATTCGCATGATTTTAGAAGGCGCGCGTCATATCAATGAAATGGAAATTGATTAACGTTTTGCATCGGCCTAAACTAGAATTGAATGTAACAAAAATTGTATCTTTGTCCGCTATTATAATGACAAGCTAAATTAGGCATATAGATCATGAATCTTCTCAGTGACCGTCAAAGCATCATCGCCAGTTTCATTCTGATGTTTTTGTTTTTAATGATGGTCATTCCCCTGCATCTGCTGCCCAGTTTTTTTGCAGGCTTCCTGATCTTTGAAATTATTAACAGCTTAAGCTCAATTGTCGAAAAACATATTGATGGTCAACGTGCGCGTATCTTTATCAGTATTATTCTTGGGGTTTTAACTACCTTCTTAATCGGTTTCTTTATTACTAGTCTGATTAGCTTTGTGATTTATGATCTTAAAGGCACAGGACTCAATTCTTTCAATATCAAGATCGACCAGACATTGATCAAGTTTCAGGCTGAGATGAGCCATTATTTGCCTGGCTATCTGCCACATAGTGTGGCTGATATCAAAAATCAGATATTGTCCTTTATCAAGAACAATATCTCGATTGTGAAAAACACAGGCACCGATATTCTGCACAATCTGGCAACCATGGTGATTGGCCTGATTGTCGGGATCTTGGTTTCGATCCAGAATTTCAAACAGCATGCGCCACAACCTGTTTTTAAAGCCGCGATTTTACACCGTATTCAAAAGCTCTCTGTTTCTTTTAAAAATGTCGTGTTTGCTCAGGTTAAGATTTCTCTAATCAATACCGCACTGTTCATGATCTTTGTCTTTATCGTGCTGCCGATCTTCAATATCCATTTACCTTTTGCGAAGACTCTGACCATTCTGACCTTTATTTTTGGTCTACTACCGATTATTGGAAACCTGATTTCAAATACCTTGATCATTATGGCTGGCTTAACGATTTCTTTATCTGTCGCAGCAATTGCCTTGGCCTATTTGGTGATTATTCATAAGCTTGAATATTTCGTAAATGCCAAAATTATTGGAACAAAAATTAATGCCAGTGCGTGGGAAGTGTTATTAGCAATGCTCATTTTTGAGTCAATTTTTGGTTTAAGTGGACTCATTGTTGCGCCAGTTTTCTATGCGTATATCAAATTAGAATGCAAAGATGCAGGATTGATTTAATAAATTTTTTAACACTTATATATGTAGTTTAACAGATGCAATCATCAATTAATCTGAATTCAAACGAGTATTATCAAAAAGAAAATTGATGATAAGCAAACTTACAAAAGCCTAGAAAACGAAAACACTCAAACGCTGATTCAAGGGATAAGCTAGTGATGAATCGAATGGTTTTTATTCACTATGTTTCATCACATTATAATTGAATGAGGTAACTATGAGTTCTTCAGCAGCAAAATCTTTAAAAGTATATACACGTAATAATTTAGATGACTCGATCAAAGAGGCCACAGTAAAAATATTAAATCAGATCCTTGCCAACCTGATTGATCTTTCATTATTGACCAAGCAAGCGCATTGGAACATGCGGGGTAGCAATTTTATTGCGGTGCATGAAATGTTGGATATGTTCCGTACCTCGCTAATCACTCATTTAGACAATGTTGCAGAGCGTGCCGTACAGATTGGTGGAACGGCGTTAGGTACAACGCAAACTGTTGCGGAAACATCGCATCTAAAACCCTATCCTGTCGCCATTCATGCGGTACAAGATCACTTAAAAGAACTGGCAGATCGCTATGGCGTGGTTGCCAATCATCTACGCGACACCATTGAAGAAATTCAAGATCCGATTTCTGAAGATATTATTCATGCGGCACTCGAAGATCTAGATCAATATTTATGGTTCTTGGAAGCCAATATCGATCAAAACTAAGTTTATTCAAGGCATAAAAAAAGAGGACCATTCGAGTCCTCTTTTTTATTGCTGTTTTAATTATGGTTTGACCACAACCAAGACCTGAATCGCTTCTGGTGTCACCGACAAACCATCTAAGAGGCCTAAACCTTCTTTCTGGAATTTCTGTAAACGCTCAATCTCATCTTCACGAATACTTGGGTTAAATTGCTTGAGATAGCTTAAACGGTCAATCTCATATTGCCATTTGCCGCTGTAATGCTCTTTAGCTTGTTGCATCAATTCTGGCAAAGAAGTTTTAGCAATGTCTAAAGCTTGCGCATAACGGGTTTCGATCACATCACGGCGTGCTTTCACCACTTGACGACAGCTATTGCCATCTAGATGATGCAGGTATGGACGTAAAATGCTTGGGTCAATTTTGGCAGATAAGTCCTGACCATTTTCACTAAGCAATACACGAATCAATTGCTTCGGTAAGCTTGATGGTAAATTTAAGGCTTTTGGTGCAACGACATCGACCTTGAACCATACTTCCAATAACACCGAACCTTGTTTCAATGCATTTGATTTCAGTAAGGCAACATTGGTACTACCAAATGATTGTGTGCGGATCATTTCCATCACACTTTCAATAAATGGATGCTCCAAGGTCAAATATTGTGCATCTTCACGAATTTGTGCCTGATCACGATAGAAGGTCGCAGTCATCCCTTCTTCGTCTAAGGTAATTCCTTGAACTTGCATTTGATCAGTCGGCTTAATGATCACCGTACCGTTACTTTGCTCATCAAAATCGATATTGGTTGATGACATGAAACGCTTCACGAACATTGGCAAAGTGGTGTTGTCATCATAATCTTCAAGTGCTTGTACAATGCCTTGCGCAACCACTGGACGGCAAGAGTTGTACTCGAGCAAACGGTCACGACCTGCTTGTAATTCAGCTTCCAAGGCTTGACGCTGTACATTCACTTCTTCAAGTAAATCTTCAAAAGTCTGACCTTGGTCTGCCAATAAGCAATCTTTTAATTCAACAATAAAATTTTCTTGTAGCGTTTGCGCTGTCGGAGAAATACTGCTGAAAATATTAAGCGCTTCGTTGTACCAACGGAACATACGCTCTTGCGCTGTGCCAATTAAATACGGTACATGAATCTGAATACGGTTCTCTTGACCAATACGGTCCAAACGACCAATACGTTGTTCAAGTACATCTGGGTTTGCTGGCAGATCAAATAAAATTAAATCGCTGGCAAACTGGAAGTTACGCCCTTCTGAACCAATTTCTGAACAAAGCAGAATCTGAGCGCCATAACTTTCTTCAGCAAAATAAGCCGCTGCTTGGTCACGCTCTAATAGACTCATGCCTTCATGGAACATTGCAGTACGGATACCTGCATGTAGACGCAATACATTTTCCAGTGCTTCAACCACTGGCCCACTGCGTGCGATCAATAACACTTTTTTATGTTTTAAATCTTTACGCAGTACTTCCATTAACCACGGCACACGCGGATCATTTTCCATCCATGCGCCATCAAGTTGACCTTCTTCTGGCCACATTTGCTCGCGCATTTTGCCATCAAAAGACCAATCTTCTGGTGCTGGCAGTGGCGCAGGTTGGCAATCACGACCTGGGAAACCTTGAATCGCTTCACGGGTGTTACGGAACAGAATACGACCTGTACCATGACGATCTAATAATTCATGAATCGCGCGCATGCGATGCTCAGGCTGATCATCGATACGATGACCCAATAAGCCTTCAAGCGCAGCTAAATGCTCTTCTGTTAATGCTTCATCTGACATCAACACTTCTGCAATTTTTGCAGTTTGTTGATATTGTTCTTCTTCATCAAGGAAACGGTCAAGACTGCTAAAACGTTGCGGATCAAGCAAACGTAAACGTGCAAAATGGCTTTCAACCCCTAATTGCTCAGGTGTTGCGGTCAGAAGTAACACACCCGCCGTTTGTTCAGACAATTCTTCAACCAAATCGTAGCGATCATTACCGCCTTCTTCTTCACTCCACATCAAATGATGTGCTTCATCAACCACAAGTAAATCAAAACCTGCTTCAATGGCTTGCTCACGCAAATCATCATGGTCAACCATCAAATCGACACTGGCAATAATGCATTGTTCAGTCAGGAATGGATTGAGATCAGGATCATGTTCTTTGATCGATGCTGTACGAGTTAAATCAAACAGAGAGAATTGCAGATTGAAACGGCGACGCATTTCAATCATCCACTGATATTGTAATGAATCAGGTACTAAAATCAGGATACGTTCTGAACGGCCTGTTTTCAGTTGTTGATGGATAATCAAACCTGCTTCAATGGTTTTACCTAAACCCACTTCATCCGCTAACAAGACACGTGGTGCAAAACGTTTACCGACTTCATGCGCGATATAAAGTTGATGTGGAATCAAACCCACACGCGCACCAAGAAAACCGCGTAAAGGACTGGTGTGCATTTGTGCTTGCAACAACATCGCTTCAATACGGAGGTCATACCACTCTTTATAATCGACTTGGCTTGCTAACAGACGCTCTAAAGGTTTTGACAGCTGGATTTGCGCACCGATACGGGTTTCATTCAGTGCCTTACGCTCTTGCTCACCATTTTCTAAGGTGCGAACAACATCATAACGAAGTACACCATGGCGATCTTCAATGGATTCAACAATCCATTTAATCCCTTCTTGATCTTGTACTTCATCTTTTACATTAAAGATGATACGAGTTAAAGGCGCGTTGTTTCGTGCATAAACACGAGTTTCATCACTTTTAGGGAATAAAATGCTGATAGAACGTTCATCTACATCAATAAGAACCCCTAAACCGAGTTCAGTTTCAGTATCTGATAACCAACGTTGACCAATAGCAAACTGCTGCAATTTTTCCACCTTTATCTCAAGTTAGCCTACATATTTTATGCCCTGACCCAAATAAAAGTTAAGGCATTTTATGTAGTTTTCAACGATGTATTTTGACACAAAGCGCAATCAAATAGCGTGCATCACATCGTGTTTCATAAAAAAGTTTTTAGACTAAAACGGTACTGCACAATCAAATGTGAGTTGTGCGCCTGTTTTAGGATGCGCAAAGCTTAATTGCGTTGCATGTAAGCACAAACGCGGATAAAGCTGTTGCTGTTCTGAAGTGGCATATAAGGTATCACCTAGAATCGGATGACCTAAATATTGCATATGCACACGAAGCTGATGTGAACGCCCTGTAATCGGAATCAATTTAACTCGAGTTACAGATTGTCCTTGAATTTCTAGATGCTCGATCGCCTGCCATTCTGTTAATGCAGGCTTGTGATAGGAAGCATCCACAATATGCAATGGTGGACGGCTTGGATCATAAATCACTGGGATATCGACGGTACTCTGACCTTCTAAATGCCCTGCAACCAAAGCCTGATAAATTTTTGAGGTTTGACGATCTTGAAACTGGCGTGAAATATTGCTTTGTCCAAATTTGGATAAACCAAACACCAAGATGCCAGAAGTATCGCGATCTAAACGATGAATCAGTAAAGTTTTTGGTTCTAATTCTAATAAACGATTGATTAAACAATCTTGTAAATCAGGTGTTTTCCCCGGCACAGTGAGTAAGCCTGCAGGTTTATGGATGACCATAAAATCTTCATCACGATGAATCAAATGTTCAGTTAGAAAATCATTCAAGGTAGCCTTCCAACGACTGGATGAAAACAAGCGGGCAATCATAAAAAGCTTGGCGCTGAATTACAATGCATGACACGTATTTTTACTAATTTTTTTCGTGTTTCTCTCGATATTTCATCCAGAATCGCATTTAAAGGATGATTTAGGTCTGTTGCTCTAGAAATTGTTGAATTGCATGTTGGGCAATTTCCGCATCTTGAAAAGATTGCACGCCCGAAATACCAACAGCCCCGACAACCTGCCCTTGATATACAATCGGCTCACCACCTTCTAACATGCCTTTTGCTGCATTGATCGTTAAAAAGCCGATCTTACCTTCACGGATCATATCTTCGGATGCCTTGGTGGTTCTTCGGCTGACCGCAGCAGATTGTGCTTTTTCTTGGCAAATCTGTGTCGATAATACCGATGCGCCATCCATACGCTTCATCATTAATAAGGTTCCACCGTCATCGACAACTGCAATGCTGACATTAAAGCTGTGCGCTGTTGCATATTGCAATGCTGCTTCAACTAAAATTTCCACATCAGCAGACGTTAAATAATGTTTAGTTTTCATGTTTTACTCCATTCCTATGGGTTTCTTATAAAAAGCTTTTAGATATGATACAGCTGCAATCTACAGCCTACGCAAGCCCAAAGCACAGCCTAAGACCAACGCAAATATAGTTTACTATTCAAGCATTATTCCACCTTGCCGTACAGTAAAGATTGTTTATCTTTGCGCTTCGTCGCTGAGGTTTATCATACAAATAGATGGGAACTCATTAAGATTCCGTTACGATCATCTATTATTTTTAAACCCGTTAAATTCTCTATTCAACTCAAGCTAAAATGCGTCTATAAAAAAAGCCCGAACAAATCGGGCTTCTGTATACATCACAGGGTTATTTCATTTCTGCAAATGTTTCTTTTGCTGCCTGAATGGTCTCTGCAATATCTTGATCTGAATGCATAGACGAGATAAATCCGGCTTCAAATGCAGATGGAGCAAGATAGACACCACGCTTTAACATGCCATGGAAGAATTTCTTAAATGCTTCAACATCACAAGCTAACATTGAATCAAAGCTGGTGATGTCCTCTTGATCGGTGAAATACAAGCCGAACATGCCACCCACTTGTTGGGTTTTAAATGGAATACCCGCTTCGTCTGCCGCAGCCTGTAAACCTGCAAGTAATTTTGCGAGCTGTGCAGCCAGCTTGTCATAAAACTCTGGTTCACGAAGATGCTTGAACATCGCAATACCAGCACGCATTGCCAATGGATTCCCTGACAATGTACCTGCTTGATAAACACCACCTAAAGGTGCAATGCATTCCATGATTTCACGTTTACCACCAAAAGCACCAACAGGTAAACCAGCACCAATGATTTTACCCAACGTGGTCAAGTCAGGTTTAACCTTATAGACCGATTGAGCACCACCTAAAGCAACACGGAAACCAGTCATCACTTCATCAATGATAAATACAGATTTGTATTCATCACACACATCACGAATCGCTTGTAAGAAACCATCGATTGGTGTCACCAAGTTCATATTACCCGCAACAGGTTCAATGATCACACCCGCAATCTCATGACCAAATTTGCTAAAGCATTCTTTTAACGCTTCGATATTATTATACGGTAGCGTTAAAGTATGTTTAGCAAAATCAGCTGGTACACCTTTTGAGGTTGGCTCACCTTCACCAAGTGTTAATAAGCCTGACCCAGCTTTTACCAATAATGAGTCTGAATGACCGTGGTAGCAGCCTTCAAATTTAACAATCTTGTCACGCCCAGTATAACCACGTGCCAAACGAATCGCAGTCATGGTTGCTTCAGTACCCGAGCTGGTCATACGTACCAATTCAATTGAAGGCATAATCTCGCAAATGGTGTCTGCCAAAGTGGTTTCATAGACCGTTGGCGCACCAAAACTTAGGCCATCTTCCGCTGCAGTTTGTACCGCGTGGATAATATCAGGATGTGCATGACCTAAAATCATTGGTCCCCATGAACCCACATAGTCAACATAGCGTTTGCCATCGACATCCCATAAGTACGCCCCCTTTGCCTTTTCAATAAAGACAGGCGTACCACCAACACCGTTAAATGCACGTACAGGTGAATTTACGCCACCTGGAATATGTTTATTTGCTTGTTTAAATAACTGTTCTTGCTTTGGAGATAAACTCATATAAGGCTCAACCTAGAATCGAGGACAAGGAATGTTTGAAGTTCCGAGAAACCATGAAAGTTCCGCAATATGGATGCATAAAATTAGGCAAATAACTTTGCCCACGCATCAACACGAGCTGGAATTTCGGATGTTGATCGTCCTAATATATCACTAATTACCGCACAAAGGCTTGCCCCAGCCTCAATCACGACTTGAGAATTTTCAACGGTCAAACCACCAATTGCACAAATCGGTACAGCAAACTTTTGTTTCGCCTGTTTGATGACTTCGATCCCAACATTACCCGCTTCAGGTTTAGTTGAGGTTGCATAGACTGCACCAAACGCGACATATGTTGCACCGTCTGCAATGGCCTTCTCCGCCAGCTCCAATGAATTTAGGCAAGTCCGACCAACAATCACACCTTGGGGTAAGCGTGCAGCCGCATCACTTATTTCGCCATCAGATTGTCCAAGATGTACCCCTAATCCAAATTGTTCTGCCAGTGCCAAATCATCATTAATCACAAACGGGACTTGATGCTTTTCACAGAGTGCTTTGATCTGCTCGACTTCACTTGGCTGATCTGCTTTTGCTACTTTCTTACGACGATATTGCAGAATCGCAATCTGTCCTGTTGCTAGAGCCACATCTAGTTTTTCTAATAATAATTGGATTGAGTCATCATTGGTGATGAGATAAAGACCGCGCATGAACGTTTCACTATTCACTATAATTACATTAGCCTCAGAGTATATTTTCTTGTTTGAAAATTAAAGATAGCGAGTGTATTTACATCATTAACCGCTGTAAATCAGAACAAATAAAAAAGCTGCCAAAGCAGCTTTTGAAGTATTAAACCAATTTTAAGAATCAATTTTATCAAACTGACGATCGATCAGACTTAAACGACCACGTGCAACATCTGACAACATGCGCCAATCTGAGATAAAGCTATACAGCGGCTGTTTAAAGCTGGCAGGCTTATTATGTTCAAAGAAAAAATGCCCAACCCAAGCACAAGCATAGCCTGATACCAAACCATACAAAGCATATTTTGCCTGACGTTTACGAATCGCTTTACTAAAGAAATATAAACCGACAGAGCTACCTACGACGTGCAAACGACGGCTGGCAATACTGCGATGTTCTGTTAAATAAAAGTGATAAAATTCATCATAGTTTTTAATAGGTAATGAAAATTCCACTGGCTTGGTAATATTCGCTGGTGCATTCATTTTTAGATCATCCTAATCGTGCAAGACTCTCCACACGTTAATGCATTTTCTGTACAAAATAAAGTCATTGCGTGCCATCCTTTCCAAGCTTAAAACAACTTTACAATGATTTTTGAGATCAACAAGTTATACTAAGTTTTGTCTATATCATTCTCGATGGTCAGGAGTCATAACATCATGGAAATAGAGCTAAAATTTCAACTCCCTGAATCTAAGAAAAAAAGTGTGTTGCAGCTTTTAAGCAAACAAAAAGCACAAAAAATTCAGCTACAAGCAAAATATTATGACACTGCTGACCGTTTGCTTGCTAAAAATTATGTGGCTATTCGCCTGCGTCAAGAAGGTGAGCATTGGGTACAAACCTTTAAAGCTGCTAGTAAAAACCATTTACAACGCATCGAAGAAGATATCTATTTAGGCAAATGCGCTGAAGAACCTGAACTGGATTTATCTTTATACAAACATAATCAAACAGTCCAAACTGTACTACGTGATGTTTTAGGTGAAGAACCTGCTGAGCTACAGTTGCAATTTCAAACTGACGTACAGCGTACCTTCCATGTATTCGAGTTTGAGGGGGCTCAAATTGAAGTCTGCTTGGACGATGGCGAAATCCGTACGCCAACCGATCAAGCTAAAATCTGCGAAGTTGAATTTGAGTTAAAACAAGGGTCAGCACAGTCTCTGATTAATTTTACCAAAACATGGGTAGATAAATATCAACTCTGGCTTGATGTGCGCAGTAAAGCTGAACGCGGCAATTTACTGGCCCAAGGCAAAGTCGTCTCTGCTGCTACCAAAGCGAAATCACTGAATTTGGATAAAGATGTCAGTGCTGAACAGGCCATCAAACAAATTATCGAAAATACGCTCAATCATATCCTCCCCAATGCCGCTGCAATCGCTGATGGTGTAGCAGAAGCGGATCATATTCACCAAGCTCGTGTCGGTTTACGCCGTTTGCGTTCAGCTTTAAAGCATTTTTCTAACTGGTCTGCGCAAATTGATCCTACTTGGGAAAGCCAATTGGCTGATATTTTTAGAGCATTAGGTCAATCACGCGATAATGATGCGATTCAAGATTCTATTATTCCTTTAGTAAAAGAAGTCTGTGATTTTGATTTCCCATTCCCTGAGAATGTTGACAGTCGTGTTTCTCAATTATTAAGTCACACTAAAACCACGCAGCTATTTTTAGCATTACTCAGCTTCACCTATAGTGAGCATGAGTCTAAGTCTAAACTTTCTAAACAAGCAGCTAAAAGCTTAACCAAGCTTTACCAACAGATTCTAAAAGATGCAGCTCAGTTTTCAACTTTAGAAGTTGAGCAACAACATCGTACTCGTAAGCGTGTCAAACAATTGCGTTATTGCATCGACTTTATTGCAGGGATTTTTCCTGAAAAAGAGGTTCAACAATTCTTAAATAAGTTACAGCCAATTCAGGAATATTTAGGCTTTTATAATGACCTGTTTGTTGCTGAGCAAATCTTTGAGCAACAAACTGCTGAATACCCGCAGTTTTTATTTGCATTAGGTTGGGTTAAGGCTCAGCAACCACATGTGGCAAAAAAAGCGGCGAAAAAGTTACAAGGCTTATCTGCTCAGGACGCTTTTTGGGATGAAAAGCGATAGCTCCATTTCCTTAAATCGCTATCGCGCTTGGCGGCATGGATGCCGCCACAAATAATCTAAATCTTAACAAAAAGCGGATACTCGGAAACGTCATCAGCAACCTGCGTGATATAAGCAAAGTAATGTTTCTGCGATACATTTTAATAAATCCAAGAAATAAACAGGTTTTGCTGATGACAATGGCTTTGCCTACTTTGTCCGAAAACAAAGTAGGAAATCGCCTACGCGAAAACATTCAAACTTTATATAGCACTTGTGGCTGTGCTATTATTTTTTAATGAAAATTAGAGTGTTAAACTATTTATTCTACTTAAATCATTTACCGATATTTCCCAAAAATCTTCCACGTTCCATTATCTGCAATCGGATCACTATAACTATCATTACGCTGCTTCCGCGGCTTATCCCGTGCATCGACCAATTTAAAATGCGGTTCAACACTGAGAATCATGCCATTCATATAAAACCGAGTTCGCGTATATTCACTTTGTCCGTGTTGGAAAACATAAGTTCGTAAATCAATAAACTCACGATGCGCAACTAAGGCAGCCGTATCATCACTGCCCAACCATTCCTGCATTGCAAAAATCTGATCCGTCTCAAACGGCCCACATTTTTCTAACAAGGCAGCGACGCCACGAAAAGTTTTCGACTCTTTAGCGCGTGTTTTATTAATCCGAATCCGATCGACATGAAAGAAAAACAGCGGCAGATTTAAATGACTTGGTAAATGAATCGCATCTAGCGCATCATCTTCCATAAAGGGCTGACATAACTGTTGTGCCCGCTCAATCAAGGGTTGCCATTGCCGATAATATTCATCCACATCTTGTTGCAGCCCATAATAAATAGGCAAGCCTTCAACATTTTCCAAATACTGAGGTGGATAAATATGTTGGCGCAGTAAGGCTATATCTGTTTTTAAGCTTTGAATCGCGATTGCATCTTGCATAGTGATTATTCTAATTGCTTAGGCTATTTTAGATTAAGGCAAAGGTTTAGTTTCGACAAGGCTTTGTCTATAATGAAGTGTCTTAACTTGTCGCTGGAAAATATCATGTCTCAAAAAATTAACGCCACCGATGTGACGGATGAAGAAGCTTTAAATGCGGTATTTTTTGAGCGTGCAGATGAATTTATTAAACTTGCCAATGATTTCTGCCGACCACCAAAAGGGCAGCAAGCCAAACCAGAAGAGTTACGTGGCCAAGTAAGTGCAGCCATGTTATTTGCCACTGCCCGTTTTAATACATGGGTCGCAGCCAATAACTTTAAAGATGGCAATGAAATGCGTGATGCCAAAGAACAAGTCATGTCTTATCTACTGCAACAATTCCAAATGATGTTAGAAGATAATTTTGACGAATATTGTGAACAGTTTGAAAACTACTTACGTTTCCGTAAGAACGAAGATTTTCATACACATAAACACGATCATTAATGATTGATTGTTAAAACAAAGCCACCTGATCGGTGGCTTTATTTTTGATTGCTTATTTCAAGTTCTGAGGCTGACCATATTGATCCGCCATGACTTCTACAAACTGATCAAGCTTGATGTATTTTTTGATGACCGCATTCACATCTTCTTTGGTCAATTTCGCAAGCTCCTGATCGCGCTCTGCACGATCCAACAGCGTTTTGTTACGCTCTAACTGACCTGTTAGCATGCCATGAATGTTGCGTTCATCTTCCAAAGCTGTTACACGTTTTTTCATGATATCTGCTTTGGCTGCTTCCACTTCCTGCTCAGTCACACCTTTGCTCAGCAACTCATTCAATACCTTGTGTACCGATTGTGAAACTTGCTCAGAACGTCCAGAGGTATAATTTGCAGTAATGCTTAAAGTACCATCATCAATATCTGGATCAAGATCTAAGCCACTGCCAAAACCATAGACCAAAGCATTCTTTTCACGTAACTCTTGAGCCAAACGCGATGAAAGTTGTGAGTTACCTAAAACATGGCTCAAAATAATTAAAGCTGGCGCATCTTTATGATAAGAACCGACTGGCAGTGCTAACACGCTTTGGTAACTACCAAATTCACGTTGTTCCGATAAGGCATGAACTTTCTGTGCTTTATACACCGTGTATTGGCCTGTCACTTTCGTGAATGGTTGTTTTGCTTTCCAAGAACCAAAGGCTTTTTGCAAAGTTTTCTGCATTTTCTTGGCATCAAAATCACCCGTCACAGCAATTTGCGCATGGTCTGTCACAAAGAACTGATCATAGAATTGTTTCACTTGCGGCTGGGTTACTTCACTAATCTGTTTCTTCGCCAGTTCTGGTTCAAAGTGATAACGGATATCGCCTGGTTGATAGATTTCCAGAATCTTAGACAAGGTCATCGATGAGACAACCGCGGGTTCCGTATATGGACGATCCAATACAGACAGGCTTTGATTTTTTGCCAGATCAAACTCAGTTTGCGAGAATTTTGGCTGCTTAAGGACATCAACAATAAAGTTAAAGAACTCTTCGAACTTGTCTTTCTTCGCTTGAACAACGATGGTAAAACCATTGCCATTTGAACTGACCGAAGCACCACCGCTAGCCGCAATCGCCTTATCAGTAATTTCCTGCAAGGTATGCTTTTCAGAACCACGCAGCATTAAATAGCTGGCTAAATCTAAAGTAACCCCTTTACCAAATAATGCTTTTTCATCACCAAAATCTAAGCTAATCGTGGCATAAGTTTTATCATCACGTGTAGGCGTTGGGAAGAGTGCATAGCGAATACCATTCTTTAATTCACCACGTTGAATTTTCTGCTCATTTTTTTGCAATTGCTGAGCAGACTGTGCCATAAATTGGGTCACTTCCTGCTTATAAACATTTGCATCTTTTAATGGCTCAGGCTTTTCATCGCTTTGATCTAAAGTTTTTGGCTTCTCTTCAGCTTTCATGGTCATCGCTTTCTTTTGATCTTCAGGCGTCGGTAAAATATCGCCTGAAATACGATGTGAAGAGACTAAAAATTCTTTTAAGGTTTTATTCGCATCATTCAGCTTTAAGTCTTGAACGGCTTGTAAGTCCTTAAAATATTGATCCCATTGACCATGTGATGAAACTGCGTAATCGCTCAGGCGTGAACCTAAAGCGACAGCGTCATTGGCAATGGTATCTGCGGTATTTTGCGTAATATTTTTAATCCGCTGTAATTCAGCCTCGGTGAATGGCTGGCTATTTTCAACACCTGTTTTTAATGCGTCATCAACCTTTTTCGCATCATGATTTGGGGCATAAATTGCGCCCATAAAGACCACGTTAAAGTCTTGATCTAACCATGTTGTTGATTGCACTGCAGTGCTGATTCCCGTTTCTACCATACTCTTATACAAAGTACCACTTGGCTGCATGGTATATAACGCTGGCGCAAGTGCTAAAGTCGGTTGTAATGGGGTATTTTTTCCATTCATATAGACATGGAATTTAGCTAAATCACTACCCTTTTGTACCGTAAACTGACGCTGTTCAATTTTACTTGAATCGAGAACAGGCACTTGAACTTGCGCAGGTACTGGACGTGCTGGAATTGGACTAAAATACTGATCAATTTTAGATAAGACCTCAGTCTTATCAAATTTACCTGAAATCACCATCACTGCATTATTTGGCGCATACCAAGTTCTATAGAACTGGTTCAATTCATTTAGCTGAATCGACTTTAATTCAGGTAAATCGCCAATTGGTAAGCGACCTAAATATTGATTGCCATAAGCCGCTTTCCACATTTGATCCATCAGTACAGCAAACGGCTGATCCATACGGATTTCTCGTTCACGTTTTACGATTTCAATTTCAGAAGGAACAAATTTTTCTTGCAGCACCAATTTATCCATACGTTCTGATTCAAGGTACAGAATTTCATTGAGTGCATTTTTTTCAGGACGAACAATATTTAAATATTTGGTCGCATAATAATCTGTGCTGGCATTGGTCATCAACGTATATTGATCTAGACGACGTTGAAATTCATCCCCCTTCACATTTTGAGTACCTTTAAAGGCCAAATGTTCTAATAGATGTGCAAGTCCGCCTTTACCCTTAGGATCATTCAAAGAACCAGTTAAATAAACTGTATTTACATAGACTTTGTTTTCTTTATCATTTGGCGCAAGAATAACTCTGAAACCGTTATCTAATTTATATTCTTCGATATTTTTTTCACTTTTTACGAGTACCGTCTGAGACCAAGACGTTGCACTCAACCCAATCAAACAAAGAGAGAGAGTAAGTTGCTTAAACCGCATTAACATAATTTATCCAAGTGTTTTTGGTGATTTAAATAAAAACGTCAAGCTATAGTAGAGAACGATTCGCATTTTTAATAGTTATGTTTTGAAAAAAGCTGTTTATTTAAACAGCTTTTATCTTTATTTTTGCACAGTTTAAGCTAAAAATCAGATTGTCAGTTCGGCTTGCATATACAATTTGGCATAGCCTGAAATTTCAATACGATCTTTAGATGCAATCACACATTCTAAAATCCCACCGCGTTTAGATGCCTGAAAGGCTGTTAATCGAGTCTGATTCAATTTTTCAGCCCAAAGTGGAACGATTGCAGTATGGATTGAACCTGTTACTGGATCTTCATCAATACCAATTGCTGGTGCAAAATAACGAGAAACACAATCAAACTGCCCTTCACCTCTGGCGGTAATTGCAACATCGGGTTGAGAAGCAGTAATCGCTGTACGAACTTGTCCAAGTTGTTTTAGCTTTTCCAGATCAGGTTGTTCATCCAATACATCTTGCACCGTTTCATATTCAATAATATAGGCTTGGACATTGCGATAGACCGCTTTAAATGGCTTGGTAAGTCCTGCACGTAATACTTGAGGATAATCAGTAACTAACTCTGCTTTTCGAATCGGGAAATTCATTTTAATTTTGCCATCAGCATCTTGGCTGACAATAAAAATACCCAGATCGCGTACATGGAACTGGATCGTTCCTACCGTGGTAAAGTCTTTAAATAAAACAAATGCACTGGCTAAAGTCGCATGCCCACAAAACGCAACCTCATTGAGTGGAGAAAACCAACGAATCTCATAATTGGTTTCATCAATCGTTTTTACAAAAGCCGTTTCAGACAGATTATTTTCCATGGCAATATTCTGCATCAAACGATCATCTAACCATTCATCGACGACAATTACAGCCGCGGGATTTCCTTTAAATAATTCTTTTGTAAAAGCATCAACTTGGTACATCTTCATGTCACAGCACTCTCTCTATTTTTCAATTATTTTGAACATTTGGTCTATAAAGTATAGATACAGATTTTTCTAAATTTACGATACACCACAGCATTTGTTGTTTAACTTGCCTAAATGTATAAAATTTAAGCCCAAAATGTGTTTCGCTTGCTAACAGATCAGCCTAAAAGTCCAATGATTTAGCATAATTCAAAATAAGCCATACAGAATATTCACAATAAAAAATCTGAAGCTCACTATGGTATGACGCAGATTAAACAAGCGAGAAAAACCATGCGTATTCCTGTGAATGCTATCGTATTTGAAGATTTTGAAACCCTCGACATTATGGGTCCTGTTGAATTGTTTGGCTTGCTGCACGAACATTATCAAGTCCAGTTTTATAGCCTGAATGGCGGTCTGGTTTCCAATAAACATGGTGTTTGTATCCAGACCAAATCCTTTAGCGAAATGCACGTGAATGACCAAAGTATTCTGCTCGTTCCAGGCGGTATCGTGACTTTTGAATTAATCAAAAATCAACAGTTTCTTGATCAACTCAAAACTTTAGCGGCTCAAAGTAAACACGTGCTTACCATTTGTACAGGCAGTTCATTGCTTGCAGCGACAGGTCTTTTAAATGGTGTTAAGGCAACATCGAATAAAATGGCATTTGAATTTGTACAAAAACTCAATGACCAAGTGTTGTGGCAAGCCCAAGCCCGTTGGGTAATTGATGGGAAATTCTATACTTCATCAGGTGTAAGTGCTGGTATGGATATGACCCTTGCCTTCATCCATGACACACAGAGTGAAAAAGTTGCCCAGCTTTGTGCCGAAGAGGCCGAATATATCTGGAATAGCAATCCAAACATTGATCCCTTTTGTAAAGTAAAAGCAGGCTGATTAACGGCTGAATATGAAGATTTATTTATTATCGCTCGCGGTTGGCGTATTGGTCGGTGTGCTGTATTACCTACTGGATGTTAAAGCTCCTGCACCGCCCATTGTGGCATTACTGGGTTTATTGGGCATCGTGATTGGTGAACAATTACTCCCTTTTATTCGACTCTATCTTTCTTAACAAGATAAGCTTTATTCCATCTCCCATAAAAATGAGTGGCCTAAAACCACTCATTTTGATCAAACTCTTTTCACAGACTCAATCAATTCTGACATCGAAGCCTAGATTTTCTGCAATCATCAGCGTTTGATCAAGATTAATAATCGCCTCTTTAATTTGAGTCTCTTTCGGATCTAAATTACTCAAATCACTACCTCTTAAATCACACTCGGTAAAATCTGCGCGGTGTAGCCATGCACCAGAGAGATCACTCTCTCTAATCGAACTTCCATGGCAACGCGCTCCAGTCAAATCAGCTTCTCTTAAACGGGTTCTCAAAAAAGAAGCTTTCTCTAAATCCGCGCCTGGTAATCCAACAAAAGCCCAATCACTGTCCTCAACCCGCATATGGTGAAACTGACAATCGCTAAACATGCTACCAACCAACTTGCAGTCGGTAAATTTGCTATCAAAGAAATTGCAGAAATAGAAAGTACAATTTAAAAACGCACTATGCTGATGAACCGATGCATTAAAACGTGCTCGTCGAAAAGTACATTCATTAAAAATCGCACCTGTACTTTGAGCTTCTGACAGATCTAAGTCTACAAATAGCGTCCGCTCATATTTTTGATTATTGAGTACTTGTCCGTACCAATCCAAGCTAGTAATGGTTTCTGTTGTTTTCGGTGCTGCTGCACCATATTTTCTTTCCGCCATGATGTTCAATTTTTATTTTCGAACACATCAAAATATGTCATACATTCAATTTTGTACATATTTTTCTCATGACCTATTTATCTCAATTTTAAATATTAAAAGAGCAGCTTTGCTACTCTTTTAATAAAGATATAAAGCTTACTTATTCCATATGTTCAATAATCGCTTGTCCGAATTCAGAACAACGTAATAAGGTTGCATTTGGCATTAAACGCTCAAAGTCGTACGTCACGGTCTTGGCTGAAATTGCACCCGAAACACCTTGAATAATTAGATCCGCAGCTTCAACCCAGCCCATATCACGCAACATCATTTCGGCAGAGAGAATAATCGAGCCTGGATTGACCTTATCTTGCCCCGCATACTTCGGTGCAGTGCCATGTGTTGCTTCATAAACTGCTATTGCACCACCAATATTCGCACCCGGCGCAATCCCTATGCCGCCCACTTCTGCTGCAAGTGCATCAGAAATATAGTCACCATTTAAGTTCAGTGTCGCAATCACGGAATAATCGGCTGGACGCATTAAAATTTGCTGTAAGAATGCATCGGCAATCACATCTTTAATAATAATGTCTTTACCCGTTTTCGGATTTTTAATTTTTACCCAAGGCCCACCATCCAGCAGTTGCCCACCAAAACGCTCCATCGCAAGTTCATAGCCCCACTCTTTAAATGCACCTTCGGTGTATTTCATGATGTTGCCTTTGTGTACTAGCGTCACAGAAGGTTTATCATTATCAATCGCAAACTGAATGGCTTTACGCACCAGACGTTGGGTTCCTTCTTTAGAAACAGGCTTAATGCCGATACCACAATCTTTAGGGAATCGGATTTTGGTCACCCCCATTTCTTCTTGCAAAAATTTAATGACTTTTTTCGCTTCTGGAGAATCGGCCTTCCATTCAATCCCCGCATAGATATCTTCTGAGTTTTCACGGAAAATCACCATATCCGTGAGTTCTGGATGTTGCACAGGTGAAGGCACACCTTCAAACCAACGTACTGGACGCACACAGACATATAGATCGAGTTCTTGGCGCAATGCAACATTCAAAGAACGAATACCGCCTCCAACAGGTGTAGTCAAAGGGCCTTTTATTGATATAATAAACTCGCGTAAAGCATCAAAAGTTTCTTCTGGCATATAATTGCCATAAATTTTATCTGCTTTTTCGCCGCAGTAGACTTCCATCCATTCGATTGAACGTTTGCCACCGTAAGCTTTTAGCACGGCGGCATCTACTACTGCCTTCATTGCTGGTGTAATATCCACACCAATACCATCACCTTCAATAAAAGGGATGATTGGACGATTTGGAACATTCAATGACAGGTCTGCATTTACTGTGATTTTGTCTCCATCAGCAGGAACCACAATCTTCTGATAACCCATTTTGTAGGTTCTCCCTCATGTATTTAGCGATTATCTCTATGCCTTCTATGGCATACTTTCGTTTTTTATTGCATGAAACAGTTTAGTTCAAAACAGGTTTTTTTTGAGATTTATACGGGAAATAACAACATTTCTCCATTAAATAGAAACCTTTATTGTTATGATGCCGCCCATAGCCAAAGTAGTATATCCATATGAAAGTAGTCGTATTTAACAAACCTTTTGACGTTTTGTCACAGTTTCGCGAAGATGAAAAACATTTAACAGTTTCAAGTTTTATTAAAGATCCTGAACTTCGTATTGCAGGACGTCTAGATTTAGACTCTGAAGGTTTAATGTTTCTTACTGATCATGGTGGTTTAAATCAATTCATCACCCATCCTGATAATAAGAAATATAAAACTTATCTTGCTCAAGTTGATGGTGATGTCACAGAAGAAGCAATTGAAAAACTGCAAAAGGGCGTTGAACTTGCAGATGGTATGACTTTGCCTGCCAAAGCGCGTAAAGTTGAACAACCTGAATGGCTATGGGAACGTAACCCACCAGTACGTTATCGTGCAAATATTCCAACGACTTGGATCGAACTACAAATCTGCGAAGGTCGTAATCGTCAAGTACGTCGTATGACAGCGGCTGTGGGTTTCCCGACTTTACGTCTGATTCGTACGCAAATTGGTAGCATTGATCTCGTCAAACTGGGTTTACAGCCAGGTGAACAACTCGAAATCGAACCTTTACTTTATCCAGACTTTAAAGACGTTCCGGCAGACAAGCCTTATGAAGGTCGTTCTTTCGCGAAAAAATCGAATAATAAACCGCATTTTTCTCGTGCCAAAGATAAAGCACGTGAAGAAAGAGGTGAAAAACCATTTAAAGGTAAGAAAAAAGCTGGCGGTGGTACAACCCGTATTTGGCAAACTGATGATACAGATAAACCACGTCGTAAGACCAATGGTACAACGCGTCCAAATACCAAAGCACCACGCGGACGTAGTCGTAACGGTCGTTAAAATCTAAATTGAGCGCATAAAAAAGCCGATATTTTCATATCGGCTTTTTTATATCACCGACAATGTTGTCGGTGATATATCAACAATTACAGTGACGCAAGTGTCGTATTAAATGTCGCACTTGGACGCATTACCGCATTTACTTTCGCTGGATCGATTGCATAGTAACCACCGATATCAGCAGCTTGACCTTGTACTTGAGCAAGCTCTGCAACAATCTTCTGTTCGTTTTCAGCAAGTGATTTTGCAAGCGGAGCAAATTTCGTTTTTAACTCAGCATCTTCGTCTTGAGCAGCCAATGCTTCAGCCCAATACAATGCCAAGTAGTAGTGACTACCACGGTTATCTAACTCACCTGTACGACGTGATGGCGATTTGTCGTTATCCAACAATTTTCCTGTCGCTTGATCAAGTGTCTTAGCAAGTAATTTCGCACGGTTATTGTCTTCTTTAATACCAAGCTCTTCTAAAGACACAGCCAATGCAAGGAACTCACCAAGAGAATCCCAACGTAAGTGGTTTTCTTCAACTAATTGCTGTACATGTTTCGGTGCTGAACCGCCCGCACCTGTTTCGTACATGCCACCGCCAGCCATTAACGGCACGATTGACAACATTTTCGCTGAAGTACCCAATTCCATAATTGGGAACAAGTCAGTTAAGTAATCACGTAAGATGTTACCCGTTACCGAAATCGTATCTAAACCACGTGCTACACGTTCAAGCGTATAACGCATTGCACGTACTTGTGACATGATTTGGATATCAAGACCAGTAGTGTCATGATCTTTCAAGTATTTTTCAACTTTCTTGATCAATTCATTCTCGTGTGGACGGTATGGGTCTAACCAGAAAATCGCAGGCATACCTGAGTTACGTGCACGTGTTACTGCAAGTTTCACCCAGTCACGAATCGGTGCGTCTTTCACCTGACACATACGCCAGATGTCGCCTTCTTCCACATTTTGGCTCATCAACACTTCACCAGTGTCTAGATCAGTAATGTTGGCAACGCCTGCTTCAGAAATTTCGAAAGTCTTGTCGTGTGAACCGTATTCTTCTGCTTTTTGCGCCATCAAACCAACGTTAGGCACAGTCCCCATAGTACGTGGGTCAAAGTTACCATTCCACTTACAGAAATTGATCATTTCTTGGTAGATACGTGCGAAAGTTGATTCAGGCATGACTGCCTTACAGTCGTAAGGTTTGCCGTCAGCACCCCACATTTTACCGCCACCACGAATCATTGCAGGCATAGAAGCATCGACAATCACATCGTTTGGTGAATGGAAGTTGGTAATACCTTTTGCAGAATCAACCATTGCAAGCGCAGGACGGTGTTCTTGGCAAGCATGTAAATCCTCAATGATTTCTTCACGTAAAGACGTCGGTAAAGTTGCGATCTTTTCATAAAGACCAGCCATACCGTTGTTTACGTTAATACCAAGTTCATCAAACAATTTGCCGTGTTTTTCAAAAGCATCTTTGTAATAGATTTTCACACAGTGACCGAATACGATCGGGTGTGACACTTTCATCATTGTTGCTTTCACGTGTAATGAGAACAAAATACCCGCTTCACGACAATCTTCAAGTTCTTTTTCATAGAAATCGCAAAGCGCTTTCTTGCTCATAAACATTGAGTCAATGATTTCGCCATCTTGAAGTGCAACTTTTGGCTTAAGCACAATGGTTTCACCAGACTTAGTGATGAGTTCCATTTTCACATTACGTGCACGGTCTAAAGTCATTGATTTTTCGCCATGGTAGAAGTCGCCTTCATCCATGTGAGAAACGTGAGTCTGTGACCACTGCTTCCACTCGCTCATTGAGTGCGGGTGTTTTTTCGCATAATTTTTTACCGCAGCTGGTGCACGACGGTCAGAGTTACCTTCACGCAATACTGGGTTTACAGCTGAACCAAGGCATTTACCATAACGCGCCTTGATTTCTTTTTCTTCTTCAGTGGTTGGGTTTTCTGGATAATCAGGAATTGCATAGCCCTTCGACTGGAGCTCTTTAATACATGAAACTAACTGAGCAACAGAAGCACTGATGTTCGGAAGTTTAATGATATTGGTATCTGGATCTTGCGTAAGACGACCTAACTCCGCAAGGTTATTGTTTACCTTTTGCTCATCTTTGAGGTAATCTGAAAATTCTGCGAGCACACGAACCGCAACTGAGATGTCACTTTTAACAATCTCAATGCCAGCAGGTTTTGTAAAGGTCTCAATGATCGGTAGTAATGAATAAGTCGCTAATAAAGGCGCCTCATCAGTCAGTGTGTAAATGATTTTTGACTTTCCACCAGCCATATATAGCCCCTTGTGTTGGATTGAGTTATGGAAAACTGCGCTTGTGGCCCAGCTCCTAGAACCGATTTGCTTGAACAAACTTGAGAGTATCAGCGTTCATCACATGCTAGTCAACGCAATATCCTGTGATAACGACATTTCGATAAAAAATACTACAAAATGATATAATAGTAGCGTTCTGGTATGTATATATGAGGCCAAGTTATGTCTTTTCAAATACAAACCACTGCCAACTTTAAATGAACGCACTGAATTGATCATTTAGCAAACAAATATGCAATTGCTTAAGCATGAGCCCTATTTTGACAGAGCTTGATGAAGATTACGTTAATTCTTTAGTGGTAAGATTAATTTAAACGCCACCCCTTCAAATCGATTTTCGACCTCAGTTGAACCTGCATGTAACTGCATAATTGAGCTCACAATAGCCAAACCCAGACCACCTGTTTGTGCTTTTTGATGTCGACTTTCATCGACCTGATAAAACCGGTCGAATAAATAAGGCAAATGCTTTTCATCAATAAAAACGCCTTCTGTCACAATCGTCATGACACAGTTTAAATCACGTTGATTTACCGCTACTGCAATCACACCGTGCTCTCGCCCATGTAAAATGGCATTACTGATTAAATTCGCAATCGCACGCTGAATTAATGCCTCATTCGCCATAATATTGAAATCATCCATGACATCCAGTTGGAGCGTCATCTGATGTTCTTCAATCAAACAATCAAAATAATCAATAACATTCCTCATCAGCTGTTTGACATTGACTGACTTTTTCTCAAGCACCTGTTCATCATGTTCAGAACGTGCAATAAACAGCATGCTTTCGATCATTTTGGTGAGTCGTTCATACTCTTCCAAATGCGAATATAGTAAATTTTCTAATTCTTCTGTTTTACGAGGTTGTGACAATAGAATCTGAGTTTGTCCCATTAAATTATTCAGTGGTGTTCTCAGTTCATGTGCAATATCTTCTGAAAATTGCGCCAGTTTCTGATAATCCTGCTGAATTTTATCCAGCATTTCATTCATCGCCTGACTCAGTTGCTGAACTTCAATATTGGTGGATTCAACTTCAATACGATGATTCAGTTTTTGCACATTAATTTTACTGGTCTCGGCAATCAAACTACGCATGGAACGGAATAAATAATGTCCCACCATAAATCCCAGAAGACTGGACAATAGAATACCTAGCCCGCTATAAAACAAGACTTTCCAAAAATATTGACTCAGGATCTGGTTCGCCCCATCCCATTGTTGTCCTGCAATCAATTGATACTGCTTATGACCATATTGGATGGATTGAAATGCAAAGCGTGTACTAGGATGCTCAACTGTATTATTGCGATACTGAATTTTATTAGAATAATTCAGTTCAGGGATTTTGATCTGTAATGGATTAATCCTAATGAGATCCTGTGCTGATTCTTTGACAATAAAAATACTATCCTCATGCCCCACCATATTTTCATAAAGCTTAGGATATTTCCCCAATATCTGAACAGTATGTGCATCGGTCAAAAAAACTTCCATTCGTTTGATCCGAGCAGCCAAGGCCTTATCTTGCTGGGTATAGACCATTTCACGAAAATTTTGATAAGACAAACCGCCAATACTGATAAAAACGACGCAGGAAATTAAGCTAAAGGCAATACTTAAGCGGGAAGCCAATGACAGTCTATTCATTATTGCCATCTTTTAAATCAACCTTATAGCCCATGCCCCTGACGGTATAAATTAACTTGGGAACAAAATGATCATCAATCTTTGCTCTTAATCGGCGTATCGCAACATCCACCACGTTGGTATCCGTATCAAAATTAATATTCCAAACCATTGAGGCAATTTGCGTTCGTGTCAGTACTTCACCACGATGTTGAATCAACAACTGTAACAACACAAACTCTTTGGCAGTTAAATCAATTTTAGTATCAGCACGATACACTTCCCGACTGAGTCGGTTTAAGCTTAAGTTTGAAATTTGATAAATTTCTTTTTCTACATTCGGTACACGGCGTAACAGGCTTTTGATCCTTGCCAAGAGTTCCACATAAGAAAATGGTTTAATTAAATAATCATCGGCCCCAAGCTCCAAACCTTTTACTCGATCTAGAACATGATCTTTTGCAGTTAGCATTAAAACTGGCATTTTCGAAAAAGTGCGTAATGTTTGCAAAACTTGCCAACCGTCCAATTGTGGCAGCATCACATCCAAAATCAGTAAATCAAAGACTTCTTGTTGCAAACGTGACAATGCCTCTATGCCATCTTTTGCAATAGCACAGGTATAACCTGATTCATTTAATCCTTTCGCTAAAAACTGCGCGATTTTAGATTCATCTTCGACAATTAAAATATGCATCCCACATCTTAACCTTGTTTATTCATTGCCAAGATTACAAATCGGTAATCCAATTGTCATCACGCCAAGATTTTTTTCTTCCTACCATGTTCTGAGGAAATAAAGATTTTTATCACCAAACATTCCTCTACTGATTTTGGAAAATTGAATATGGACAAGCTACTCATCCGTTTCGCGGTTTCATCTGTTTTACTGACTGCTGTATCTCTGAGTTACGCTCAGGACGTCAATGATGCAGGTTATTATATCTCTGCAAAAGTTGCCGCTGCTAAGCTCCAAGCCGACAATATGGAAACCAGCTTACGCCCAGGGATTGGTCAATTTATCGCGGGTAAAGATAAAAAAGATTTAACCAATACCTCATTGGGTTTCGGCTATGACTTTGGCAATGGTTGGCGTACTGAAGGTGAATATACCTTTAAAAATAATGCTGAATTTACCAGTGGTTCAAGCAACTTTCCAACCAGCCTCAATCATCATAAAGTCGATACACAACGTTTAATGTTAAATGCTTATCGTGATTTTGAAGTCATGCAAAATGTCGCTGTATACGGAAATCTTGGATTAGGTGTTGCACGTACCGAATCTTCTGGCTGGCAAGGTAATTCCTCTCGCCAATACCTTTCAAATACCGAAACCCAACTGGTGTATAGCATTGGTGCAGGGACTAGTTATAAAGCAATTGATAACCTTAAGCTTGATTTGGGCTACCGTTATATAGACTTGGGTAAAGCCGATAGCGGGTTAAATAACTTTGCCAATGCGCGTAGTTTGCAAGATGAGCAAATGAAAGCACATCTATATTCAAGCGAGTTCTATCTAGGCGCAAGATATTCATTCTAAAACAGCATTAAAAAAGCACTGATCAACAGTGCTTTTTTGCGCTCCTATCTCATGCCCATGCATTGCCCTCACCACAACTGATGGCAATACACACGAAAACATTGATCAAGAAAGGTGGAATATTGTTATGTATAAAAATCTATTCGCCATCGCCGCACTATCGGCTTCAAGCAGCTTGTTTGCAGCAGCACCCAATCCATTGAGTGTGCATGTTCTCAATCAGCAAAATGGTCTACCTGCTGCTGATGTCACCGTTGTGCTCGAAGCACAACAAAAAAACCAGTGGATCGAAATCAATCAGGCCAAAACTGATCAGAATGGACGAATTACTGCCCTTTATCCGACGCAACAGCAATTAAAGTCGGGTATTTATAAAGTGACGTTTAAAACAGGTGACTGGTATAAAGTGCAAAAGCAAAGCAGCTTTTTTCCTGAAATTCCTGTTATTTTTGAAGTTGATGGAACCTTACCGCACTATCACATTCCATTACTGCTCAGCCCCTATGGTTATTCGACTTATCGAGGCAGCTAATAAAAAGGACGCTCATAGCGTCCTTTTTATCAAGTTCTAACCCTTCAACCAACGGTCAACTTTTTGCTGGTCTGCAACTTTGAGCTCAACTGTTGTCAGTGTGTTTTCACCCGCTTGCAGTTCCAGTTGTAATAACTCATCGCGACGGAATGCATAAACCGTAAAGCTGCCTTGTTGCTTTGCATACTTCGCTAAAAGTTTTTCTGATGCTTTGATACCATCAATCGCGATAATGACATCATTCGCCGACAAGCCCGCTTGAGCTGCGGCACTGTCACGACGAAGCTGTTGCACCACCACACCTTCCGCTTTATCAACGACTTTTAAGCCAAAAGGCAAAGCCTTATCATCTTTGACGCTATAACTTAAACCAAATTCAGGGAATAGTTGATCGAGTGGTAATTCATCCGTGGTATTAATCAAATGATTGATTTGCTCGATCCAGTTATCACCTGTCAATTCATGACATAATTCAAAAATGGTGCGATCATTGACCTGAATGCCGTTTTGGGTATTTTCATACAAACGACGCATCAAAGCATCTAAGTTGGATCCACGCAAACGTAAGCCCAAATCAAGACAAAGTGCCACTAAACTGCCTTTGTTATAGTAACTGGTGCCTGCATTATTTGAGTTTTCATCCTGACGATAGAACTTAATCCATGCATCAAAACTCGACTCTGAAACCGATTGAATCAAACGTCCTGGATTTTGTAAGTAACGATCAATTTGCGCTTTCAGTAATTCTAGATAAGACTTCTGCGAAATCACACCACTGCGCAATAAAATCAAATCATCGTAATAAGAAGTAAAACCTTCAAAAATCCAAAGTAAGCTGGTATATGCTTCTTTATGCAAATCATAATTGGCAAAATTTTCAGGACGAATAAATTTCACTAACCATGAATGAAAATACTCATGGCTGCAAAGACCTAAAAAGCGTTGATAATCCTTAGAAGGCTCTTCTGTTTCATCTGCCTTCGGTAAATCATCACGTGGTGTAATTAAACTGGTACTGTTGCAGTGTTCCAAACCGCCATAACTATTGCCTGTGGCCATGGTCATAAAGGTATAGTTTTGGAATGGTGCTGAACCAAACATATTGATTTCAGTCTGGCAGATCTTTTGAATGTCTGCCTCTAAACGCGACAAATTGGTCGTGTGCTTCCCTGAGATTACAAACTCATGTGGAATACCGTTTGCGTCAAAACTAAAACGACTTTGCTCTGCCAATTCAAATGGACTATCAATCAGTTGATCATAGTTTTCTGCTTTTAAGGTGAAACGCCCCTTTACCAAGCTTTTTGAAGGCAAACCTGTTGCGATTTGAAAATGTTTTAATTCATCAGGTAAGAATAGTTCAAGCTCACATGCTGCTTGTTCTTGATCTATTAGCCCTAAACAAACACATGCAGGATTAACATATAACCGTGTTTGATCGACATAGGCGCCACGTACAGACAAATCATAGGCATAGACATCGTATTCAACCGTAATCAGTTCGTGATCGGTATTGAATAAACGCCAACGATTTTTTTCTGTTTTTTTAATGGTCAGTAAACGTCCAGCTTCATCAGACGCTTTAACCGATTCAATATGTTTTGAAAATTCTCGAATCAAATAACTACCGGGAATCCAAGTCGGTAGCCAAAGTTCTTGATTGGGATTTGCAAGAAAACGAAGTGTGACATGAATCAGGTGCTGGCGATAATCGTCGAACTCAATTTGGTAGTGCAACATAATTTTTAATCATGAAAATAGGAACAATTTCACACAGCTTAGCATTTTTTTACAAAGTCATGCGTAGATGTCGTAATTGTCAGCAAAAGTTGCTGGATTCTTCAACAAAAAAGTCATAGCATTCTTGTCTCGCATTCTGGGCCATCGGATCGGCAATACAAGGTATTCACGTGAAATTTCTCCTCTCCCTCTTTACGTTGTTTAGTCTCGTCTGTGCAAACCTTGCACATGCAAATTTACTCAACATCGCCCCTGAAACAGTTGAAGCACAAGCATGGTCGGTGATTGATGCTCAATCAGGACAAATCATTGCTGAACACAATAGCCACGTTCAACGTGCACCTGCTTCTTTAACCAAAATGATGGTTGCCTATATCGCATTAAAAGAGATCGAAGCTGGTAAATTACGTAAAGAAGAAGTACTGACTGCTACACCTGTGGTCAGCACAGTAATGTGGGATGAGTCACAGATGTACCTGAAAGCTGGCGAACAGATTTCTGTGGATCAGCTGTTGGCTGGTTTAATTGTGATGTCTGCCAATGATGCGGCGGTTACCCTTGCTGAAAAAATTTCAGGCGGTGTGCCGCAGTTCGTTGCTCGTATGAACCAAGAAGCACAAGCACTTGGCATGAAAGATACACATTTCAGCAACCCTGCTGGGATTACCATGACCGATCACTATTCAACAGCTGCAGATTTAAGCCTACTTGCAAAAGCGATCGTGAAGGAAACGCCTGAATATTTATATTATTCAAAAATGCCAAGTTTTAGTTATAACCAACGCTTCCATCATGCAACTAATCTTGCATTAAAAATGGATCCAACAGCAGATGGCCTAAAAACGGGTTATACCAAAGCAGCAGGCTACAATCTTGCATTAACAGCAGAGCGTCCGACGTTTAATCCACATGTTGAAAAGCGTCGTTTGATTGTTGTGGTATTAGGTACACCTAGCGCAGTAAAACGTGCTGAAGTGGCGCATAAACTTATGAACTTAGCCTATACCTATACCCGTGATGAAGAAGTTATTCCAAAACAAAGATTAATCGCGGAACTTCCTGTAATTAAATCAACCTTGAAAATGTTTAAAGTGGAAACACAGCAGCCCACGATTGTGACCACCTCACTTTACGGCCAAGCAGCACCAATTGATTTAAATAGCTTTGATTTATTGACACAACGTATTCATTTGATCGATGCAAACCAACAGATCACGACCGTTGAACCGCTACAAACCACCAATACACATATCAATATTCAGCTCAATGAACAACATTTAACTGCCCCTTTGACACAGGTCATGAATTTGGCAACGGTATCGATTTATCAAAATAATCAGTTGATTCGTAGTTTACAAATTGAGAATGATGTCCAAATTGAAGAAGCCAATATTTTCCAGAAAATTATGATTTGGTTTTCTAACTTGTTCTCTTTTTTCTCTACCAGTGATAGTAAAGCTGCCAAACTTTATCCATTAAATCAAGGGTAAAAAACCAACTATTTTTATCAAGATTACACATACATTGTTGAAAAAAGGATGGCATAATCCAGCCATCCTTTCACAAAAACAATTAGGTTAATCATGAGCAAAACCTTACATCATATCGTGATTGTGGGCGGTGGCGCAGGTGGTTTAGAACTTGCGACACAACTAGGTGAACGTTTTGGTAAAAGACAGAAAGCAAGAATTACGCTAGTCGATCAAAACCTCACTCACATTTGGAAGCCTCTCCTACATGAAATTGCTGCAGGCTCGCTAAATCCTCACGAAGAACAAACCAATTATTTTGCTCACGCAGAAAAACATCATTTTGAGTTCGTACTTGGAACCTTAATCGATGTAAACAAAGATCAAAAACAAATTACGCTTTCACCCCCGCAACTTTCTAAAGAACACACCCCACTCACACAGAACCTCAGCTACGATACACTTGTGCTAGCCGTAGGTTCGGTATCGAATGACTTTGGTACAGAAGGTGTGCGCGAACATTGTCATTTCCTTGATAGCCGTCAACAAGCAGACATCTTCCAACAAGATTTATTTCATCTTTATATCGAAGCACAAAACCAACCTACCGAACGCGCTCTAAATATTGGTATCGTTGGGGCTGGTGCAACAGGTGTAGAGCTGGCGGCAGAACTGATTGAAACCACGAAAAACTTTTACCGTTACGGTTTAAAGAAAATTGATCCGAAGCAGGTCAAAATTACCCTAATTGAAGCTTCTGATCGCATTCTCCCTGCACTGACTGAAAAAACGGCTGCACATAGTGCCAAGCAACTCAAGAAAATGGGCATTGAAATTCTGACCCAACATAAAGTGCAAAAAGTCGATGAATCAAATGTCTATTTTAGTAATGGCAGTGTCTTGCACTCAGATATTACGGTTTGGGCAGCAGGCGTCAAAGCACCGAAAGTTCTAGAGTCATTTACTGATTTCAAACGTGACAAGATTAATCGTTTAATGGTGTATGCAACACTACAGACTTATTCTGACCCCAATGTATTTGCCTTTGGTGATTGCGCCAACTGTCAATTAGATGCGCGCCAGCCTCCTCTAGGTCCACGTGCACAAGTGGCAAGTCAGCAAGCAACATTTCTGGTCGATGCAATGGCAGCACGTCTGTCAGGTTCTCCACAACCAATGTTTAGCTTTAATGAGAAAGGGTCTCTGGTGTCATTAAGCCATAATCAAGCTGTAGGCGAGTTGTTGGGTGATGTTAGCGTACAGGGCTTTATTGCAAAAACCATGTATGTATCGTTATACCGATTGCATCAAGCCAATATTCATGGCTATACCCAAGCAGGTATGCTCACCATGAAAGATTTTCTGACACGTCGCGTACGTCCAAAAATTAAACTGTATTGAGTTGAAATTTGATTTTTCGTCTCAATATTTAACTAAATCGTTTCAAAAAGTGGAAAATAGTCAACAAAATCTATTTTTCACTTTATGATATACAGCTAAAACTATTGATGACATGGATTCAAAACATGACTGCTATTGCACTTAACCACGTGGTTTCATTCCACTACACTTTAACAAACGCTGAGGGTGAAACACTTGATCAATCTCAAGGTGAACCACTTGCATATTTGCACGGCGCAGGCAACATCATTCCTGGTTTAGAAAATGCACTTACAGGTAAAACTGTAGGCGAAAAATTCACTGTAAACGTTCCAGCTGCTGAAGGTTATGGCGAATACAACCCTGACCTCGTTCAAGAAGTTCCAGCTCAAATGTTCCAAGGTGTGGACAACATCCAACCTGGTATGCAATTCCAAGCTCAAACTGATGATGGCGTTCAAATCGTAACTGTTAAAGCGATTGAAGGCGACAACATCATCGTTGATGCGAACTTCCCACTTGCTGGCCAAGATCTTACTTTTGAAGTAGAAATCGTAGAAATCCGTGATGCTTCTCAAGAAGAATTAGATCATGGTCACGTTCACGGTGCAGGTGGTCACCACCACTAATTCATTTTTGAATTAGATGGAAAAAGCAAAGCTTCGGCTTTGCTTTTTTATTGCCAAGTACTTTTCCAAAATCGGAAAATCGCTTAACGTTATTCAACTTTCGATTTTAATCCACAGCTATGTCTCAGACCTATCAACTGATTTGGTTTCGCCAAGATTTAAGAATCCATGATCATGCAGCGCTTTGGCATGCGACTCAGGCAGGTCCTACAATTGCACTTGTCATTTTGTCCCCTTCGCAGTGGCAGCAACACGACGATGCAGCGATTAAAATCGAATTTTATTTACGTCAATTACAACAACTTAAACAGCAACTTGCAGACCTAAATATTCCCCTGCTGGTTCAAACCATTCCGTTTTGGAAAGATATTCCTGACTTCTTTTTACATTTAATTCAAAAACTTAATATTGAAAATATATATGCCAATATCGAACTTGGCATCAATGAACTCAAACGAGATCAGACTGTACAGCAGCAACTCAATCAACATAAAAAAGAATTGATCCTTTTCCATGATCGAACTTTATTTCCAGTAGCCTCTATCCGCAATCAATCAAACTTGCCCTATCAGGTTTTTGGTGCATTTAAGAAAACCTGCTATCAACGTTTACAACACGGTTTACCCCAATGTTATCCTTCACCAACGAAGCAGCAACCACTGTCGCTGGATATATCCGCCTTTCAACAAGATGACATCCAAACATTACAACGCGACTATATAAAACAAATCCAAGATACCAACTTTAGCCAATGGCAAGTTGGAGAAGCACATGCACTCATGCTCTTAGATCAATTTATTGATGAACGCTTAACTGACTATAAAACAGCACGGGATTTACCTGCGCTATCTGGCACCAGTCAGCTTTCAGCCTATTTAAATATTGGCATTATTTCGACTCGCCAATGCATACAAGCACTCTTTAGACAGCAACATGGACATTTTGAGATTCAGTCCGAAGGCCAACAAACATGGTTGGATGAACTACTTTGGCGTGAGTTTTATCAACACATCTTGTTTGATTTCCCCAAAGTCTCCAAACATCATCCTTTTCAATCTCATACTCAAAAGATCTGCTGGCGCGAAGATCCTATTGCTTTAAAAAAATGGCAACAAGGGCAAACAGGGATTCCGATTATAGATGCAGGTATGCGGCAAATGTTAGCCACGGGTTGGATGCATAATCGGGTACGCATGATCTGTGCCATGTTCTTAAGCAAGAACCTACTCATCGACTGGCGTAAAGGTGAACAATGGTTTATGCAGCACCTGATTGATGGTGACTTGGCTGCCAATAATGGTGGATGGCAATGGTGTGCTTCTACAGGGACAGATGCTGTTCCTTATTTCCGTGTGTTTAATCCGACGACTCAATCACAGAAGTTTGATCCTGAAGGTGAATATATCCGTCAATGGGTTCCAGAACTGGCCCATCTTGATAACAAAATGATTCATGAACCTTATGCTAGAAATCAGCCTTCAACAGTGGATTATCCTGAGCCGATGGTGGATTTAAAGGCCAGCCGCTTACGTGCAATCGAGGCATTCAAATCATCTTAGGATGGCTTACATAAATTAAAAAAATTATAAAATAAGACAATTTTTATTGTTTTGAAATACAGACTATACTGTATGTTACTGTTTATAAAATTATTTTACAAAGCGAACAACAGAAAAACTGTCGTAATAATCGTAAAATAATGCTACCTTGATCACAAAAGACATTTATTAAAACTAAAATTATTATGCAAAAAAATCCAGCTCCAGCACTCGTCTTGTGGATTATTTCCGCTCAAATTTTTATGGGCATCGTCGCATATGAGTGGCTTCCAGCCAGTTATCGCGGTAGTTGGGTGTTTCTGCTCATTCTGTTAATTTCTGGGGCTTTTTTAAATGTCGGAATGGCATTAGTCCTCGGCTTGATCACATTTGTGGGCGTTGCAGTCTATTTCTTTCTTGATTTGGCTAATCAAACCTATGTGGAACGTCAACTGCTATTATTGTTCGTGCTACCGATTACCCCGATCTTTTTAAGTGCAATACGTCATAATATTCAAAATGCCTTAAAAAGCTTTCGTGCAATCCAAAGTTATGATCGTAATTATCAACACGATATCTTACCGCTGACCGCCTTAAAACATTTCCAAGGCGAATTAAAAAAGCTATTGCAGCTCACGCATAAAGATCACTATAAAATTATTAGCACTCATATCAATAATACCGTACTGATTCGTGAAATGCTGGGCGAAGACATTTGGAAAGAAACCCAGAATAAAATTATGGCGATTCTTTCAAATGAAAGAGAGAGTGTGATTTACCATTTCATTAACGAAGAACTGAGTGAAATTAAAAGTATTGTCATTCACGAACCGAGCGTTGATGAACATCAGATCTATCCACACTTCATTCAAGATCTTCAAGAACTCACTGTACTCAAACTGCATATTGAGCAACATACTGAATACTTAACACCTTCCAGTCGAGAGGTGCACTGATGTCAGTATTACTCAATATCTGTGGTGTTCTAGTCGCAACCAGTAATATTCCTGATACGACGTTGCAGCAATTTTATCAGCAGTATTATCACTGCAAAATTGAAACTGCAAAAACAGAATTAACTACGCAGACTGAAGCACCTCAAACCGTTGCACAACTATTTCCACAACCTGCAACATGGTGGCCTGTATTCACTTCAGACCAACTAGATTCTGAAAGTTTCAAGCAACTGATTGAACGAGGCATCAAACCAGGTGTAATCCTGCCGAACGAATATTTTAGTGCAATTAAATATTATAAAATTAAAAAAGCCGTCAATGACGGTGCAATTCCTGTCGCCTTCTATCAAATGGCCCATGCAAAGTATTTTGCGGCTAAAGCAACTTTTTCCACCGCCATTGGCTTACGTCCTTTAGCGGCATTGATTGAAACAGGCTGGGATGAAAACCTGATTGCTCAGCCTGCTGGCAGCTACATTATCCAATCAGACAGCCCAACTGAACTGCGTATCCCTGCCCGCAAAATTCAGCATCATCAACATTATTTCTATCAAGCAATTACCGACCCATCACAAAGTTCAGGTTACCAAGTTGTGATTAACCCGCCATTGGGTATGCCCTTAAATACCATTGAATATCCTCAACTGGGGATCTCATGGGATTTGAATCGCACCCAATTTACCAGTACTACAGACGGCGTTGAAACCAGTTTATTCGGCTATATTTTAATCGGGCTGAGTACAGTGGTCATTCCGCTCGACTATATCTATTCAGCGCATTATCCGAGTTTACTCAGTACGTTCGGAAGTTCTATTTCCTGGATTTCTTTATTACTTGGCGGCGGATTACTCCTTATTTTGATTATATCTATCATTCGTAGGAGAAGAATAAATGCCCGCAATTGATATTCTTTTCTTATTTGGTTTTCTTGGGATCTGGATTCCACAAGCCTTTTGGGCATGGCTGAGCTTTCAGGCATGGAAATATTCTAAAAATGCAGCAAAGGAGCTGGAAAACCTTCCTGTTCCTGAACGATGGCCCGTATTAAGTGTCTTGATTCCAGCCTATAACGAAGGTGTCGTAATCGAAGATACTTTACATGCGATTGCACAACAGGATTATCCTGCACATGCCTATGAAGTTCTGCTGATTAATGATGGCTCTAAAGACAATACTTTAGAAATTGCGGAGCGCATGGCTGCTATTTATCCTTGCATTAAAATTGTTAATGTACCGAAAGGCATGGGTGGTAAAGGTAAGTCTCGTACACTCAACAACGGTTTACCGCATGCCACGGGAGAACTGATCGTCGTCTATGATGCTGACAGTACGCCTGAACCCGACTGTGTACGTCTATTGGCCCAAACCTTACTGGCCGATAAAAAATTAGTGGCGGTAAACGGGAAAGTCCGTACCCGTAACTGGCGTGACAGTATTTTGACCCGTTTTATTGCGATTGAATTTATTTTCTTCCAATGGATTTTCCAAGGTGGTCGCTGGCAACGGTTTGAACTGTCGACCTTAATGGGCACCAATTACGTAATCTGGCGCGATGCTCTAGAAACGCTAGGTGGTTTTGATGAAAAATCTTTGGTTGATGATACCGAGATGAGCTTTAGAATTTTCCTCGGGCAAAGACGGATTAAATGGGTGCCGTACGCGGTTGGCTGGCAACAAGACCCGCCCTCTCTAAGTGTGTTTGTAAAACAACGCTCACGCTGGACACAAGGGAATTTCTACGTCACCAGTAAATATTTGCCAATTGCACTACGGAAACCCTTCCCAATCGGTATCGAAATTTTTAACAACATCATGTGTTATGTGCTATTCGTACCCGCACTGATCTGGAGTCACATCACTTTAACTTTAGGCTTATTGGGTATTGCAGGGATTACCGTTCCGGGCCCATTTACTCTACTTTGGGGCCTATCCTTCTGTTTATATGTCGCACAAATGTGGTTCACCTTATCTTTAGAAAGAGCCAAACCTCAACTATATTTCTTCGCGGTTTTATCTTACGTAACGTATTCACAAGTGTTCTTATTTATCGTGTTTAAAGCTGCATATGACATGCTTAAAAATAAGATCCAAGGCAATTCATTACAGTGGTATAAGACTGAGCGTAGCAAGGAGAAAAAATAAATGAAAAATAACCCATTACATCATCATTTTCTAAAAGCATTAGTTGCAAGTGTCGCTCTTTCCTTGCCCGTCTTTGCTGTGGCAGATACCTTGAATACTTGGACGTTTGATAACATCAATACCTCCAATAAATATACGATTGAACCGCATTTCTTTTATGTAGGCAAAGGTTCTGAATGGCAAAATATTCGCTTTACCAGTGATTATTCCACCGAACATTTCACCACTTTATTGGTTAAGTTTGACGACAAGCTGATTTATAACACCACCTTAAACGGAGATGGCTCATTAAGCTTTGATATACCAGCAACCCAAAGTGGTTTCCATCGCCTAGACTTTATTTTACAGCAGTACTCACCCAATACCTCACCTGCCGCTGACAGAACTACCTTCTGTAGTGAGGATGTCGATCAAGTCACTTATTTAAGTAATTCTAAAATTGACTACATTCGACACAGACCAATTTATCGCTTAAAAGATTTGCCTGACGCTTTATTTAATCCTCAGGTTGTCCGTCCAACGCCCTTTGTCGGTGTCTTAAAATACGATCCAACCCATGTAAACGAAGCAAGTATGCTAGGACGTCTGATCAGCGCATGGGGATCGGTTACACCAATTCAGTGGTATGAACAAAATGCCCCAGCAGAACAAGCCCCTAACTTCTATATTGAAATTAAGAAATCAGCAACGCCGTTACCAAAAGGCACTTTGGTCCAGATCAGTACGGAAAATGATATTCCAACCCTACAAATTCAATATGATCAGCCAGAGAAACTTGTCTCTGCGATTAATGGATTACTCAATCCCAATTATTTACAACAATTAAATACCTCAGCAACCTTTCTTCCAAATAAACTGGAAACACCAAACTGGGCCAAGATTAAGCAAATCCATACTCTTTCGGACTTAGGCATTAGTGATTTCCGTTTGAATCAAGCTGAAAAAAATCTATTCTTAAATTTCCCTGCGGTTTGGCAACCTACTGATATTTTGCAAGGGCAAATTGCACTCCGTGTGCAGAGTGGTTTATTGGAAGGTTCCAACATTACCACATGGATTGATGGCGGCTTTGCTGGAAGCTTAAAAACAGCCAATTTAGATTCCGATCCAGTGAATCGACAATTCAACTATTTTGCAAAAACCATTTCAAACAATACAACTTTCAATTTGAAGCTTGAAAACTCGGTGATTGTAAATTCACAGTGTTTACCAACAGCAAAAGGCTCACTGTGGATTGATACGCAAAAATCGACGGTGAAATTGCCGCATAAATTAAAAAATGGTGTCGCATCTTTATCAATGACCTTCGCAACACATCCTACCATTGCCATTGACGGCAATGCGGGCAGTTTAGAAATTGCAATGATCATGAGTCAAGTCGCCAAGAAAATGCTGATGACTAACGATCCAATTCCCTTAAATCTAGTGAAATTAGATCCAAACAAACCTGAACTTTTAAACGTACAAGTGAATCCTAATATTTATCGGCAACAAGTGTTAATGCATCAAAATACGCTTTATGCACCTGCGACTGCCAATGGTTTCCTGGTCAGTTTCCATGATCAACGTTTTGATATTATTACTGATTCAATGCAAGGGGCTCAAAACTTTACTAAACTTTGGGAGAAAATCCAACAAAATATCCCAAACAATGCCAGTAAGATTTTGGTCACAGATAGTGGTCAAGTTTTTGTTTTGCAAAAAATTATGGTGGGCAATCAAAAAGCACCTCTCGTTAAGCAATCATCATTCTTTATCTTGGTCGTTACAATCTCTGCTATCATGATTCTTGCAATTTTGCTCTGGTACTGGCGTAAACGACCTAATGCTAAAAATAAGGCTGACTAAATCAACAACGTTAATCACGCTAAGCCTCTCAGCCTTATTGTTTTTAGGAGGTTGTACTCATCAGCTTAAGGCAGATGTACAACCTCCACAGATTGAAGGCTTGTTTTGGCAACCTGACTTAGCCACTACACCACCTTCAGGGAATTGGAATCTGCTCGGTGTTTCTACTTTTGTTCCTCAATGGTCTGTAGTGCAATCCAAGTCGTGGTTTGACCATGAAATGGGTTTTCAAAGATGGGATAAAAACATCAACCTTAAACAACTTCAACAAAAACCATGGGCTCAACATATCCTTTTAGGCTTGGCTGGAGAATATGATGAAAGGTTAGCCCGCTCCAATGTATTGCAGCTTGCCGAAAATTCTAAAAAAATCATCGAGAATACTAAATCCATTCCACTTAAAGGTTATTACTTTCCAGTGGAAGCAGACCCGACTTGGATCTGTGTCAATGATCTTGCCAAAGCGATCCGAATTTTACCAAAACCACTTTGGATCAGTATCTATAGTGGTGAACAAGCACCAGAGCATTTAGATGCTTGGTTAAAAAGCTGGTTGCCTAGCCATACAGGCGTATTCTTTCAGGATGGTGTCGGTGTCGGAACCCGTTCACCACAACAAGCGCGTATCGTTTTAGAAGACCTTCAAAAAGAATTTGGAAAAGATAATATTATCATCGTATTAGAAGCTTTCCGCCCAACGAAAGGTGGAAAATTCCGTTCCGCCTATCCTTGGGAAATCATTGAACAACTTAAAAGCTATGAAGGGCAAAAAGTATATATTTTTGACGGTCCACATTATATGAACCGTATGACTGTTTATACTGTCGCACTGTGGTACAAGCTCAGGTATGGAGCAAATACCCATTAATGCTCGTTAAAAGCTCTTATAAAAAACCAGTTCAGTACGGGTGTTGTTATAGTTTTCTGTTCCATCGGCTAAAGCATCTTTGAAATAATGCCCATATAAACGCTCAACACGTAATTTCACTGGAATATAGTTAAATGGTTGCCAAGCAACGCCAGCACCATATTCAAATAAATTATTGTAATTTTCGCCTTCCGAATCCGCTAAGGTATGTAGCTTGCCATAGGCTTGTACTGTTCCCGCTTCACCACGATAAACATTAAAACCTGAACGCAATCTCAAATCAGCAATCACATTATAATCTTCACGTGAATAGCTCGCGACATTGCCATACAAGTCAGTAAAATAATCATTCCATACTGTGCGTTGTTCTGCAGTAGGATTGGCATACCACTCTTGGTAGCCCGTGACCCCACCAACAATACTTTCACGGAATTTATCACGATTACGATCAATCAGATCATAACTGCCACCAACTTCTAAATAGGCACGGATAGGGATCGACTGCCATGGCTGATAGTTTGCGCCGATACCGACAGTCACTGCATTTTCATCAATAATTTCAGGACGGACCCCACCCTTAGATTTGGTGTCCCGGTTTAGATTTACAAAGCCATAGACCTGTGCCCGACCATTATCAAGATTCTTCCCATAACGCATTTTTAAAGGGAAAATAAAGTCGTCATAACGTGATTCATAAGACGGCGCAAAATAAATATCCTTAAAGGTCGAGGGTACAGTTGAGCCACTTAAGTTTTGCACTGCTTGTTGCGCTTTTTCAGCAATATCAGCATCTGAAGATGTCGATAATCCTTTAAAAAGTGCTAAAGCTTCTTTATTTCGTTTCTGCTGATTCAGTAAATAAGCTTCTTGTAATTTCAGTTGATCATCTTGTGGTGCAAGCTGTTCAGCCTTACGCACACTTTGAATGGCATCATTTTGTTTATTTAAGCGAATCTGCAAATAAGTCAGACTTTTCCAAACCTTGATATCTTGTGGTGTGAGTTGACTTAACTCAATCAAAATTTTCTCAGCCTGTTCAGGCTGGCTTTGTTCAATTTTATAAAACTTGTCCCAACGGTCATAAATTGGGTTGCCTGGTTTATATGCCGCATCCCCTTCTTTGACAAAATCAGAGTCAGCACTGAATGCATGCTGAACTGGTAAGATAAGACCTAAAATTAATAGTGTATGACTCAGCAGCTTATTTTTCGAATTGTTCATCGCAGATCTCAACTAAAAATATCAACAATATGGGCCATAAAAAGCCAATGTAACCCAAAGTTAAAGTGTTAAATTATTCACATATTATAACCAAATCATCGTTATGCTATCGTTAAAATAAGTTATTTTATAATAGATTAAGTTTATGAATCATCAATAAAATTTTACAAATAACCGATGATTCACTACGTTATAAATGATTGAGTTCAACCGATTTCAAAGAGCACATTATGTCCTACTCTCAACATGCTGAACCGCATGTGATACAACGTTCTGGCTGGCTACGCGCGGCTGTTTTGGGTGCCAATGATGGCATTATTTCTGTCACCAGTCTAATTATGGGAATGGCTGCAAGTGGCGCAAGTTCACATACTTTATTAATTACTTGTATCGCAGGACTTATTTCTGGTGCTACCTCAATGGCGGCAGGCGAATACATTTCGGTCAAATCTCAAGAAGACATTGAAAAATCTGATCTCCGATTTGAAGCTAGAGAACTAGAAAAAAATCCACATGCTGAACTCAAAGAATTGACTCAAATTTATATCTCACGAGGCCTAAATCCAGAACTTGCACATGAGGTTGCTAAACAACTGACTGAACATGATGCACTTGGTGCACATGCACGTGATGAGATCGGTATTCATGAAAACACCGCAGCCAATCCAGTCCAAGCCGCATTATCCTCAGCAGCGTCGTTCTCTTGTGGAGCAGCTCTGCCGATGTTGGCAATTTTACTCAGTCCAAGTTCTTGGGTAGCACGTTCAGTACTCATTACTGGGGTAATTTCACTGGCCTTGCTGGGTGCATTATCTAGCTACTTTGCCCGTACCTCCATGCTCAAAGGAAGTTTACGTATTACTTTATGGGGCATGCTGGCTATGGCATTTTCTAGTTGGGTCGGCTCACTCTTTAATGTCACACCTATATAGAAAGCTGAATTTTTTAATATAAAAATAACCTCTATATTCAATAAGTAAATAGCGATTATTATTTGCCAGCCTTTTTGTTTTTACGTTAAGGTGGTTAAAAATGGAATGAGTAAAGCATCATGTCAATTTTACAATTATTAGAAATAAAACATCCGATTTTACTTGCACCGATGGCAGGCGTTTCGACACCAGAACTTGCCGCAGAAGTCTCTAATCAAGGTGCATTAGGTTCCTTAGGTCTTGGTGCCAATACACCAGAAGCAGCCAAAGCTCAGATTTTAAAAACCCAAGAACTGACAGATCAGCCCTTTCAAGTGAATTTCTTTTGTCATCAATCAGAAGAATTGAATACTGAAACGGCACAACAATGGATTGATTATATTCGCCCTCAATTTGAGAAGTTTGATGCAACTCCCCCAACACAACTGAATTGCATTTATCCTAGCTTTTTAGACAATGATGACTATCTGCATGTGGTACTTGAAACTCGTCCTAAAGCGGTGAGTTTTCATTTTGGAATTCCACATCCCCATCAAATTCAAGCACTAAAAGATGCGGGGATTATTACGATGGTCTCTGCGACCAATTTGCTTGAAGCTCAAGCCATTGAAGCCGCTGGCATTGATATCATTATTGCGCAAGGCATTGAGGCTGGTGGGCATCGTGGTATTTTCAATCAACATTTTGATGCTGCAATTAAAACCTATGATCTAGTACAACTTATCACTCAACATTGCACATTGCCCGTAATTGCAGCAGGTGGAATCATGAATGGTGATCAAGCGAAAGCCGTACTTAAATTAGGAGCTGTCGCTGTGCAACTCGGTACCGCCTTCGTACAATGTAAAAGTTCAAGTGCAAATGCAGCCTACCGTAAAGCTCTATTTAGCCAGAACATTACTCAAGTCAGTGCAAGCCTGTCTGGTCGACCAGCCCGCGGCTTACTGGGGACTTGGCATACACAGCTTGATTCACCTAATCGCCCCAAAGTCCCTGCTTATCCATATACCTATGATTTGGCGAAACAACTCATGTCTGTTGCAAGCGCACAACATGATTTTAGTTATGGCGCATTTTGGGCAGGTAGCAATGTCGGACAAATCAGAGAACTGGAAGCAGCTGATCTGGTGAATCAACTGGTGTTAGAAATCAAAACCAACTGAATGTTTTAAATAAAAAAACCGACCTATGCTGGTCGGTTTTTTTATTGGGCTTATTTAATCGCATCAAGCAAAGTATGCTGTGCATTGTGTGGAGCCTCACCTTCTACAGGTCGTGCACGATCCCAAACACCGTCCCCCTGTAACAACCATGCTTGCTGATTATCTTTTAGATAGTTCAATAAACCGAGTTGATAGATACGCTTCTTCAACGCAGGGTCTTCAATCGGGAAACAGGCTTCAACACGGTTGAATAAGTTACGATCCATCCAGTCCGCGCTCGAACCATAAATACGTGGATTACCATTATTACTGAAATAATAAACTCGTGTATGTTCCAAAAAGCGTCCAACAATCGAACGAACACGAATGTTTTCCGACAGATTTGGCAAGCCCGGACGTAAACAACAAATGGAACGAATAATCAGATCAACCTGCACACCTGCCTGCGAAGCTTCATACAATTTATTGATCAATTGAACTTCGGTTAAGGCATTTACTTTAATAATAATTTGCGCTGGTTTGCCTTCTTTGGCATTGGTAATTTCATCATCAATATAATTAATGAGTTGTGCATGTAAAGTGAATGGCGCATGCAATAGCTTTTTCGGCTTTGCCATTTTGCCCATACCGGTTAATTCTTGGAAAATACGGTGTACGTCTTCACACAAGTCTTTGTCTGTGGTCATTAAACCGTAGTCGGTATAAATACGGGCATTGGTGGCATGGTAATTCCCAGTCCCCAAATGAACATAGCGCACCAGTTTATTATTTTCACGACGCACCACCAAAATCATTTTGGCATGGGTCTTATAACCCACAATACCGTATACGACCACGGCACCTGCTTCTTGCAGAACGTTGGCTACTTCGATATTAGACTCTTCATCAAAACGGGCACGCAGTTCGATCACTGCTGTGACTTCCTTCCCATTTCGTGCTGCTTCGGCAAGTACTTGCACGATTTCCGAATCTGCACCGCTACGGTAAAGGGTTTGCTTAATCGCCAGTACTTGCGGATCACGCGCAGCTTCACGCAACAGTTGAATCACGGGTGCAAATGATTCAAACGGATGATGCAATAAAATGTCCTGCTTCTGCATGGCAGCAAAAATACTTTCAGACTTTTTAAATGCTTTTGGAATGACAGGGGTATGTGAGTCATAGCGTAAATGTGGACGTTTAAAGTTCGACAATAAACGCGCTAAGTTCACTGGTCCATCAACACGATAGAGCTGCTCTTCGTTTAGATCAAACTCATCCAGTAAGTATTCATAAATATGCTTTGGACAGTTATGTGTCACTTCAAGACGAACTGCACGACCAAAACGACGTGAACTTAACTCACCTTTGAGCGCTTTGGCTAAATCTTCTACATCTTCATTCAAGGCTAAATCGGCATTCCGCGTGACACGGAATTGATAACAACCCGTTGCCGTCATGCCAGGGAACAAATCCGAGACATGTTCATGAATGATTGCAGACAACATTACATGATGTTCTTTGCCATCGGTTAACTCATCAGGTAAACGTACCACACGCGGCAATGAGCGTGGTGCTGGTACAACCGCAAGATCAATCTGACGGCCAAACGCATCTTTCCCTTCCAAGGTTACAATGAAGTTTAAGCTTTTGTTGACTAAGCGTGGGAATGGGTGTGCTGGATCAAGACTAATTGGAGTCAGTACAGGGGCAACTTGCTCTTGGAAATACTTTTTAATCCAGGCCGATTGTGCTGGCGTTAATTCCCCACGGCGTAAGAAGCAAATGTCTTCTTCACGCAGTTTTGGCAAGATTTGTTCATTGAGAATACGGTATTGACGTTCAATCGCAGCATGCGTGGTTTTTGAAATTTGATCAAGAACTTGTTTAGGGGTTAAACCATCTGGCGTGCGGCTTTCATTACCTAAAGTCAGTTGCTCCATCACTCCCGCAACGCGAATTTCAAAAAATTCGTCTAAATTGCGTGAAAAAATCAGCAGGAAGTTCATCCGTTCTAAAAGGGGGTGAAGTGGGTCGACGGCCTGCTCAAGTACACGAAGGTGGAAATCGAGAATTGAAATTTCACGATTAATATAACGATCGTTGTAACTGTATTCTATGGGCGCTGTTGTCGTCACTGCAGTATTCATACCGAACCTTGTCGCTTTATCATTCATCAAGTGATGATTTAAGTATGCTGCAAAATTATGTCAATTTGGTAAAAAAGCCCAATAATTTTGGGCTTTTTTTAAAATTCATCGAATTATTGCGGAAGTTGTATACCATTCATATATTTCAAGATGACGCGTTTGCGATATTGCAGCTTACGATCATTGCGGTTGTCTTGGTAATATTTAGGATTTGGTAATAATGCAGCCAAAAATGCAGCCTGCTCCCGAGTCAAACTTTTCGAACTTTTGCCATAATAAAATTGAGCTGCCGCTTCAACACCATAGATGTTCTGACCAAACTCAACCGAGTTCATATACACTTCTAAAATGCGGCGTTTTGACCACATTCGCTCCATCATCCAAGTTGCAACTGCCTCTTGGCCCTTACGAATGAATGAGCGTTTGTTATATAAGAATAGGTTTTTTGCCAGTTGTTGCGAAACGGTTGAACCACCTGCAACCAGCTCGCCTTTTTCACTATTCCGTTCCAATGCAAATTGAATTCCAGCCCAATCAAAACCATGGTGATGAATAAATTTGGCATCCTCACCCGCTAAAATAGCGCGTTTGAAATTATCACTAATATTATCGTAGTCACGCCATTCCTGTTTAATCGGCTTAAAGTCGGTTAAATAATCCCAACGCATAAACATCGTGGTTTCAACAGGGTGTGTCCGCCACCAGACCAAACTACTAAAGATCCAAAGTTGGATCAGTAGAATGACGCCGATAATCAACATTACTGCGCGTGCTAAAAAGGCTTTCATTAAAGTGCATCACTCCATCGTGCAACAAATTCATGCTAAGCTATTTTTTATATCAATAACTAGCGTAAACACATGACTGAAACGACTCCACCACAAATCAATCAAAAATTGCAAATACAAACATGGTGGTTTACTGCGCTACTGATTGCAGTCAATGTCGGATTATTTGGCTGGCAAATTCTTTCAGGTGTGAATATTACCGACCCTGCCCCAGTAGATGCAATTGCTTGGGGTGCAGATTTTACTCCACTCACCTTCACAGGTGAACCTGAACGTTTATTCAGCAGCATGTTTTTCCACTTTGGCATGATCCATTTAATGCTGAATATGTGGGCACTGTATATCTTTGGCAGTGTTGCCGAACAACTCTTTGGACGAAGCTACTATATTGGTCTGTATTTTCTTGCAGGCCTCATGGGAAGTGTACTTTCAAGTTATTTAAGCATTCGTGATGGTTATGAACTGTTGCAACAGTTTGATCCTAAACTGCTTCCACATATCAGTGCTGGGGCCTCAGGCGCAGTGATGGGCATTGGTGCCGCGTTGACCATGGTCTCATTATTTCCGCCTTTGCCACAACAGCGTTTTTGGCTCGATAAGAAATCCTTACTGATGATTATGGGCATTAACCTGATCTTTGGTTTTACTGTGTCAGGCATTAATAATGCCGCACATATCGGCGGTATGATCATGGGAGCTTTATTAGCTGCAACATGGTATTTCAGTCAAAAAACACAAAACAAAGGTTTATTCCAGATCATCGCTTTAAGTGTCGGATTGCTGTTACTTGCTTCATTTTATTGGTATTGCACGGCCTTAAGCACAGGAATCAATCCATTATGGCATGAAATCCTGCGCCAGAATCAGTCAACATTTTAAGACTGATTCATTTCTCTTAAACTTTGTAGCGGTGGAATATCGCATAAGTAGCTCAGGCGATAACGACCGATTAAAGTACAAATAATCATCATGCTCAGCGGTAAGATCAACCAAATTTCAGGATGCCATTGCACTGTCATTTGCATCCTGTGACTTGCGATTGCACTAATCACCTCTGCAAACAAACATGCCACCACACCTGACAACAATCCAATAAAACCAATCTCAAGACTGAGCATACGTTTGAGCTTATTCTTGGCAACACCAAATGAACGTAATAAAGCGACTTCTTTACGACGCTCATCCATCAGCACATTCAAACAGGCAATCAATACCAATACACCAGAGAAGCCAACCAATGCGGCGAGTACCGTGATAATCTGTACGAGCACATTCATCAAGCGCTTCACTTCCTCAAGAATACGTCCAACATCAATAAAGACTGTATTGGAGAATTGCTGAATCAATTGCACCATTTTCGGCTGATCGGCAGGTGGTAAATAGAAGCTGCCTAAATAACTGCCAGCATTTTCATCCATCGTTTCGGGTGAGAAGATGAAGAAAAAATTCGGACTAAAACTTTCCCATTCGACCGTCCGTAAATTCACCACCGTTGCTTCTAAGGTCCCTTCAGGCAAACTAAAACTGAGCTGATCACCAATTTGAATGCCAAGCTCATGCGCTGTTTTTTCCTCTACAGATACTTGTCCTGCTTTACTAAAGTTTGCAACCCCTTTGGTAATCACATTGTCTTTAGGATAAAGACTGGCTTGAGTCAGATTGAGCTCACGACGTAATGAGTTGTTTTGTTTGACCAACTCAGGCGAAAAGGCATGTCCATTTTTACTCAGTAAACGTCCACGAATATTTGGATACAGTGGCGTTGATTGCCAACCATTTTGTTCAATCTGTTGCTTAAACTGAGGCATATCAAACGGTGGTAAACCATAAACAAATTGGTTCGGCGTACCCACAGGCAATTGCTGTTGCCAACGTTGCAGTAAATCGGTTCTTAATACACTCAATACCGTAATCAAGCTTAAGCCTAAAGCCAGTGCGGTGATCTGCAAAGCAGTTTGGTGTGGAATCCGTACATAAGCCGCTAAAGGATGCTTCAGTTGTTTAATCGCTTTGAGTAGCAACCAAATCACCGCATACAAAATCACACAGAGCAACAAGATTGCTGTGAGCACCAACAGGCTTAATTGTAAGTTATCGCTGAGCACCAAACTAAAGATGATTAAACTGACAATACCAATCGCAAACATTGCCACATAAGACTTACGTGAACGCTCTTGCTGGCGAATCACTCGAATCGGTGGTGTGTTTAATAATTCCCAAATACTTGGCAAAATAAAGCCAATCAACACCATTACACTGGTAAAAATCGCAATCGGTAAGGCGTAAAGTAGATCGACGACTGCGAAGCTTAATTGCAGTTGTGGAATCAGTTGCAACATCAATTGCAGTAAACCATAGCCCAAAGCAATCCCAATCAAACTACCTAACACAATCGACAAGGCACTGACAATTCCAAGCAAGGCCGTATAAGCCAATAAAATTTGTCGCTTACTCGCCCCCAAACATCGCATCAATGCAATATGATCTTGATTCTGCTGTACATAACGCTGACTGGTTAAGGCAATCGCGATACCACAAAGTAAAATGGTCAATAGATTAGCCAGCTGCAAGAAGGTATCCAGATTTTCAATCGGCTTCATTAAACGAGTATTGGATTGACTGGCATCTCTGAGTTTCAGTGAATTTTGCTCACCTTCAAGCTGTTGATCTGCGGCCTGATCAGTACCTTGTTCATCTTTCTGAGATTGTTTAAATATGTTTTTATAGGCCTTGATTGGCTCAGGTTCAGCTGCAAGCAGCAATCGATATTCAATTCGGCTTCCAACCTGAACCGCATTGGTTTTAGCAATATCGGCTTGGTGAATAATCACCGTCGGAGAGAACCCTGAAAATCCTGTCTCTTGGTTAGAATCTCGTTCAATAATGCCCGTGACCTTAAACTGACCATCGGCAATTGCGAGTGGCTCCCCCATTTTTGCATGCAATAAATCCATCGCTCGCTGACTTAACCAGACTTCTCCTGGTTGTATCGCCTGTGCTTTGGGTTGAATCAGCAACTGACCACGCAAGGGAAAATTTGCATCTACCGCTTTGACATTCACCATCACAAATTGATCTTGGGTATGTGCCATTGAGCTAAATATAGTCACAGGAGCATGCTTTAACTTCAGTTCATCTGCCTGTTGCAGCCAATTCGGCTGAATAGGGTCCTTGTCTGATAGGACTAAATCACCACCCAGCATTTCGGCAGCTTGTAATGCCACCGCATTTTGGACTTGAGTATTACTAAACTTGAGCGCCGTGGTTGCACTGATTGCCAAAGACAATGCAATAATCAGCAGATATAAGCCCCCTGTACGAAAACTTTGTAACAGTAAGGGTTTCAAGACTGAACTCATACCCCCTCCTGCAACTTGACGATTTCCTGAATTTGACCATCGGCGAGTTTGACATGGCGTTGGCAAAGTGCAGCCAAGTTTTGATCATGCGTGACCAATACTAATGTTGTACCGAGTTCTTTATTTAAATCAAATAACAGTTGTTCAACCTCTTCCGCAGTTTGTCCATCTAAATTCCCTGTAGGTTCATCTGCAAAAATGATTTTTGGCTCGGCAATCAAAGCGCGTGCAATCGCAACACGTTGCTGCTCTCCCCCTGAAAGTACTTTCGGCGTTTGCTGCGCTTGTCGAATCAGTCCGACCCGTTCCAACCATGCCAATGCTTTTTGTTCTGCCTGTTTGAAATTAAAGTCTGGTTGCAAACGTAACGGCAACATCACATTTTCCAATGCACTTAACTGCGGCAACAACTGAAATGATTGAAATACAAAGCCAATATTCTCTAAACGGACACGGGCACGTTGTTCTTCAGTAAGCGTATGAACAGCTTCTCCACAAACCCATAACTCGCCCAGACTCGGTCGATCCAATGTCGCGAGGATACCTAATAAGGTTGATTTTCCTGAGCCTGAACGTCCTGTAATGGCAATTTGTTCACCTTGATAGATGTCTAAATTAATATCTTTTAAGATGCTGAGGCTTTGCTGATTGATTTGAATATTTTGTGTAACTTTTTGGGCAGAGATAATCGGTTGTGGCATGATGTCACGTATCCTTTAGGACAAATTTGAAATACGATGCAAAAATCTAAAGTTATCTGGTCAGTTTCAAAAGCAGTTGGAATCATTGCCATTGCATTGCTCCCAACACTGGTTTCAGCAAAGACTATTTTAATTTTAGGTGATAGCCTGAGCGCAGGTTATGGCATCGATGTAAAGCAAGGCTGGGTTCAATTATTACAACAACGCCTAGACCAACAGTATCCGAAACAGCACAAAGTGGTCAATGCAAGTGTCAGTGGCGAAACCACCAGCGGTGCCTTAGCAAGACTTCCGAAGTTATTACAAACTTATAAACCTGAAGTAGTAGTCATTGAGCTTGGCGGTAATGATGGATTACGTGGTCAACCGCCACAAATGATTCAAAAGAATCTCGCTCAATTGGTACAACTAAGCCAAAAACAGAAAGCCAATGTTTTACTGTTTGGTATGAAAATACCACCGAATTATGGGACCGCCTATAGCACAGCTTTTGAAAATAATTACAAAATTGTAAGCCAGCAATATAAAGTGAAACTGTTGCCGTTCTTCCTTGAAGGTGTGGCTGGGCAGAAACATCTAATCCAGAATGATCAAATCCACCCCAATGCCAAAGCACAACCAATTATGCTGAATGTGGCCTATCCTTATATTAAAGGCGCTTTATAAGCGCCTGTATACAAGCTAATGCCGCTTAGCCGATATTTTTCTTAAAATACACCACACGTTCAGTTTCATGAAAACCGAGTGCTCGATGCATTGCATGGCTAATCGTATTGTCAATCGCTGCATCTGAAGCGAACTCAGTACACGCAAATTGTTTCGCCCACTCCTCTACGTACTGAACTAACTGGCTCGCGATGCCTGAACGTCGATATTCAGGTAATACATAAATCCCTTCAAGAAAAGCCACGGGTGAGGTTTGCGTACCATTCACATATTCATGCCGAATCGATGCTTCCAACATTGCAATTGCTTGTTGGCTATCGGTATAAGCCAATAACTGTAAAGTATCGGTTTGTTTAAGTAGCTGATGCATTTCTAATAAATGCACATCGTCATGATCAGGCCAGAGTAAGCTTCTTAATGCTAGCCAATCTGATAATTGTGATTCAGATATCGGCATAATATTCATAGTAAAGCTGCTCTTTGATTGAAACATCCACATTTTATCAACGATGGATATAAAGCATGAATGATAAAATAATGGCGAGTTTCTCAACTCGCCATCAGCTTTAAAAATCAAAAAAAGTTACTTCACCCGTTTCAAGCGAATATTCTGCACCGACGACAATCATTTTACCTTTTTCAATCAGGCTTTCCAGCACGGCAGAACCATGACGAAGTTGATTCACTGAAGCAAATACATTGGAACGAACTGCATGTGCAGAAAGCTTTTTCAAATCATTTTTCAATTCAGTTTGCATCAAAATTTCAACTGAAGGGCGAACACGATTCACAATCGACATTAAATTAGATGAAGGCGGGTGATCAGGGTGCATCAAGGTATCAATCGTGGCCTGAATCGCACCACAATGACTATGTCCTAATACCACCACAACTGCACAGTCATAACGTTCTGCAGCGAACTCAACACTTCCAACCTGTGAAGGTGCAACAATATTTCCTGCAACACGAATCACGAACAAGTCACCCAAACCTTGGTCAAACACCATTTCTGCGGGTACACGTGAATCAGAACAGCCTAAAACAATTGCAAAAGGATTTTGATCACTTGCCATCTCGGCACGTTCTTGGTGAGACAACAATTTTTGTTGAACTGCTTCTCCTTTTACAAAACGGGCATTACCAGCTTTTAAACGTTCTAATGCTTCTTGTGCGGTGAGCATGCGTGTATCCATTTGTGATTGAGCTAGGCAAACAGTTTAATGTGCGCCTGTTTGAAAGTCACTGACAAAAACAGAATCTCTCAATCAAACTCGCACTCTTTTCATTGAGAAAATCGTAGAAAATTGATGATTTCATTGGCAAGAATTTCCATACATCTGTAAATTATGCAAATGACTCCTGTAGCGTCTTCCCTAATAATCAATGTGTTTAAAAATAAATCAAGGACAGAACAATGAACATGAGAAATCGATTTCCCTTCCCCTTTCGTAACACCTTAACCGCTGCGTTACTTGCATGTAGTTTCACAACAGTTGCGATGAGCACGACGCAAGCTGCGGAAATTGAGATGAGCTTTCAGAATGTTCTGCAACAAGAACGTGCATGGGCTGGTCTGCAAACCAAGACTTTAAAAGTGGGTGATATCACATGGTCGTATAGTGAAGGTGGGCAAGCAGGAAAACCTATCGTCATTTTGATACATGGTTTAGCAGGGAGTCGCGACAACTGGAACCGTGTCGCACGTGCACTCACAGCAAACTATCACGTGGTTATTCCAGATCTGCCAGCCAGCGGTGAAACACAAGTTCCGAAAGACTTTGATTATTCAGTTCCAAACGTGACAGAAAAATTGCGTCGTTTTGTCGAAGCGGCTAACCTCACAGGACCAGCGCATGTTGCAGGTCATTCATTGGGTGGCTCAATTGCAATGCTGTATGCAGGTCAATATCCATTTGAAACCAAAAGTTTGTTCTTGATTGATGCAGCTGGTGTTTATAAGTCTGCCACCACCCCTTACCTAAAAGATCCAAATCAGTTGAAAAACATGATTGTGAGTAAGAAAGGTGACTTTAATTTCTTAATGCAACAAGCCATGTATACACCACCTTTCATTCCTAAGGAAATTGCTCAAGCCCAAGAGAAAATGATGATTGGTCAGGTTGAGCAAACTCAAAAGATGGTTGATCAAATCATTGCCTTGAATAAGCTCTACACACCGGACTCATTTGCCTTATTGGCGCGATCAATTGATGCGCCAACGCTCATTTTATGGGGCAAACAAGATAAAATTATCAATGTTGAAGTTGCACCTGAGTTAAAATCACTGATGAAAAATGCGCAAGCACCTGTGATCTTGGATAATGTTGGACATATGCCAATCTTGGAAGCAGATCAATTGGTGGTTCAGCAATATTTACCATTTTTAAGCAAGATTCAGGCGCAAAAACCTGCAACTGCGCCATCACCATAAATTTGATGAATAATTTGAGATTTTATGTCTAAACAACCCATGATAGAACAACTGATTGATGCTCAACTTGATTTTCTTGACGCTGAGTTTGCACAAGCAGAAACCATTCAACTTGAGTTTAAACAGTTCTATCATTGGTTGCGTTTACAACAGCTACAGCATATTTGGTCATTTGAACAAATCTTTGAGCTGATCGAAAAACAAATTTTAGCCACACCTGCCAGTGCATTCTTGATTGAACAAATTGCGGAACACATTCGCTTTGCCTTGATTCACCCCATTAATGATCAAACCACTATCGAAGATGTTATTCCTGTACTGACCATCGACTCAATCGCCCAGTATGTAGCGAGTAAGAGTGGACATCGCCAACGCTTGATCAAAACAGTGGTAAACAACCTGGCCTTTTCTGCATTGATTACCCAACTGATTCAGCATTCTATTCAAGATTATTTAGATAATTCTATGATGTCTAAACGTGTTCCAGGTGTTGGACATTTTATGAAAATGGGGAAATCGGTTTTAGAATCAGTGACTGATTCCAATCTAAATGAAACAATTGGACATTACCTGCAAAAAAATATTTTAAAAATCAGTCAAATGAGTGAAAAAGTCTTAAATCAGCATTTTAATGACAATAAGCTCTACCATTTTCAAGCCAATCTCTGGCATAAAATTAAAGTCATGCCTTTATCAGTTTTGCGTAATTATGTCGAAGTACAAGATTTGCCTAAGACCGTGGGCATGGGACATGAAATTTGGGAATATATCCGTCAAACGCCTTACCTGAAACAGCAAGTGCATGATGGCGTCTATGCATGGTATGCACGTAATCAGGAACGAACTTTTGACCTGTTATTGCGTGATCTGAATATCGATGAAGAGTTGATTGAAAATGAACTGAGTCATCTACTTAGCCCTGTTTTACAGCAAGTGATTACAACTGGTTATTTAAGACAACGCGCGCGCGCGTATTTAGAGAAGTTTTATTATTCAGAAGCAGTCAATCAAATCTTAAATAAGGAAGGATAAGGCATTTGCTGCCCTATCCTTCCTTTACTGTCATTTAGAAGCTATACGTCACGCCAAGATTGTAACGGCGACCATCTAGTACATAATTATAGGTTGCTGTATCAATCTCTTTATCAAATAAGTTATAGATCCCCGCTGCAACAGCGATATTTTGTGTTGGCTTATAATTTACGCCTACATCCACCATGGTATACGCAGGTTTACCTTTCGCCATCGCAGTACGACTCAAGTAATCAGAGGTTTTACTACGATAATTGACACGCCCCCAACTTGAGAACTGATCATTAATTTCCCAGTCTGCCGTAGTGTTAAACATGTGTTTTGGCATTTCATTTAAAGGCTTGCCTTTATTCACACCACTCTTTTGTTCGGTGTCAGTGAAGGTATAGTTCGCACTCAAATTCACATTAGGGAGGACTTTCCAACCAAAGGTTGCCTCTGCACCACGCATACTAGCCTTATCAACGTTCTCACGTAAGCTGACAAAATCGAACTTCTCACCCAACCAATCACAACTCAGTGATCCAGATGCTCCCTGGCAGGTTCTAACCTCAGTGATTTTGTCTTTAAACTCACTATTAAACAGCGTCAATCCTACTGTCAGGCTATCCAAGTCATCCCAGTTGAAAGAAACTTCATAGTTAACACTTTTCTCAGGTTTTAGATCAGGATTCCCTACAATCACGCCTTTACTCTGACCACCACCCGTTGCTTGACCCCACTCTGCAACTGTGGCACGAAGTGCTGGTGTTTTATAACCTGTAGAAACACCCCCCTTAATCACCCAATTATCATTGAGTCCCCAAACCCCATATACTTTCGGACTCCAGTGATCACCAAATTTTTCATCTTTATCTAAACGAAGAGATGTAGTTAGGGTGAAATCATCGACAATGTTCCAAGCATTTTCGGCAAATAATGCCCAACTGTAACGATCAAGGTTTGAAACAGGTTTCGCTCCACCCACGCTTAACTGGTTGCCTTTATCATCTAATTCTTCTTTTAAATACATACCACCAAAGCTCAAGCTATGACGATCAAAGTTAATTTTATTGATGGTATTAAAGGTGGTGTTCGTCGCTTCCATATTGCGTGATGGATTTTCATTTTCCTCACGTTGAATATATGAATGCGTCTCTACAGCACCAATCTTGCCACGATGGGTTAAGCTATATTCAGTACGATAATAATCAGTAAGCGAATTAGCAGGTTTGTTTCGTCCGGTTTGTACTGGAGAAATGCTCTTTCCAACCGTTGCATCTCGATTTTGAATTGAACGTTGATATTCTAAATCAATAGTGTGATCATCGTTCGGTGTTAGGCTAAATGCAGCCCCGCCCGCACGAATTTTTTGCTTACTATAGCCACCATAGATTTCATCTTCATCACGCTGCGAATACAGGCCATTGGCTTTAAAAGACAAGAGATTGGCGATCAAAGGGCCTGCAATATACGCATTGGTTTGATATTGATTACCTGATTCAGAATTTTCCTGCAATGTGGTATCAAGCTTGATTGATCCAGTCCACTCAGTAGCGTTTTTCTTGGTAATGATATTAATCACACCACCCATTGCGTCTGAGCCATATAAACCAGACATTGGACCACGAATCACTTCAATACGTTCAATCGCACCAATATTTGGCAACCAACCCTGCTCAATCCCCGAATTATCGCTATTTGGTCGTACAGAGCGGGTATTTACTTTTTTACCATCAACCATAATCACGGTATAAGCACTGCCCATACCACGGATACTAATATCGCTTGAACTGCCCCCACCTGTGACCACCACTCCTGGCACGTCTTTAAGCGCATCCGTCACATCACGATACGCTTTTTTATTGATTTGTTCTTGTGTCAGTACCGAAATCGAAGCTGCCGCTTTTTTAATATCTTGTTCAAAGCCGCTTGCAGTCACAACAATCTTGTCTAATTGCACTGCATCTTTATTGGTTTGAGTTTCTGCTGCATGTGCAACGGTCATCATACCGCTCAACACAGAAATTGTGAGTAGTGATTGACGTACGATTGTATTGGACATATTCCCACCTGATTCAGAAAAAATCTTAAAATTTGCTTAAAAATTCATGAGAATTCTAACAAAAAACAAATAAAACTCAATAAAAATGATAATTATTATTATTTATAAATTCACTTTGTTTTGCATACATCTATTTATAGAATAAGGAAAAATCATCTCAGTTTTGATTAAAAAATAAAAAAGCCCTCGAAAGGGCTTTTAAAAAATACAGTAAATTTCTAGCAATTATTTAAAATAAGCGCCTTCTGCTTGTGTATGATCGGTTTGATCCACTACACGCTGTAATTCAGGCACATGCTGTCTTAAAGTGGTTTCTACACCTTGCTTCAAGGTAACATCAATCGCAGAACAACCTTGGCAACCACCACCGAATTTCAATACAGCAGTTAAACCATGTTCTGGATCATTATTTACTTCAACCAAACTACAATTACCGCCATGTCCTTCTAGACCTGGATTAATTTCAGATTGCAGTACATAAGTAATACGCTCTTCAATTGAAGCATCTGGGCCGACACGCGGTACTTTCGAGTTTGGTGCACGGAATGTTAATTGACCACCAAAACGATCTTTGTTGTAGTCAATTACGGCGTCAACCAAATACGGAATTGATGGTGCATCAACATAAGCAGGAAAATTAGGATAATCCTGTTTATAGTCTGTCGGCACCACTTCTTCAGGTGCGCTATATGCCATACAACATTCAGCACGTGGAGTACCTGGATGCTCTACAAAAACACGAACGCCAATTCCTGGGGTATTTTGCTTTGCTAATAAATCACCTAAATACTCTTGTGCAGATGGAGTAATTAAAAGGTTTGGAATTTCTTCTGCGACAGCAGTGTTGGTGTTCTCAGTCGACATAACAATAATCCTCAAGCTGATGTCGTTATATTAACCGAAGATGGAGGGTAATAAAAAAAAATCAACCATTTTTGTAGGAATTCTATGCAAGAACATTGTTTATTAAGTTTTTAATGGCATTATTGCTTAGACACTGATCAATTTAAAACCTATATGTTACATCTACCCTTTGGTCACACTGTGACTCTTATCATTATTACTGTTGCAATCTCCTTATTGGCCTTCTCCAATCAGGCGGTGATGAACCGTTTGATCTTTTGGCCTCCTGCAATGCAACGCGGGCAATATGACCGTTTTATCACGCATGGTTTCATTCATGCCGATGGGACGCATCTATTGTTTAATATGATCACGCTGTTTTTCTTCGGCAATATTATCGAAAGCTTCTATCGTCAGTTTTTCTATGACATGGGCTTTGTTTTGTTCTATTTGGGCGGACTCATTGTTGCGATTCTACCGAGCTATCTGAAACATCGTCATGATGCACGATGGGCGAGCTTAGGTGCTTCTGGTGCAGTTTCAGCGGTACTGTTTGCCTATATCCTGTTCCAGCCTTGGAACTTGATTTTTGTGTTCTTCATTCCCGTTCCTGCGATTATTTTTGCCATTTTATATGTGGCTTATAGCATCTGGTCAGGTAAACGCGGCAATAGCAATATCAATCATAGTGCGCATCTCTGGGGTGCTGCCTATGGTGTGGTGGTGACTATCATTTTAGAGCCACGGGTCATTCCACATTTCTTGAATCAACTCACCAAAATCCCATTTTAAATCATCTTGGAAATAAGCCCCTGTATTGGGGCTTTTCTTTTTTTAAGATTAATAATTAAATTTTAATTATTTTTATCATAAAAATCATCTCTCTAAACTCGCCATAATTCTTCTATAAAATTAAGTCGATTCTAATGTCTCGTAATAGCCTTCTTAGCACACTCTCCATTGCACTTTTTAGCCTTTCAATTTCAGCTTGCAGCAATAGTGATTCCGATGATTCAAATACTGTGGTTGAAACCAAGAAACAACCCAACATTTTATTCATCATGGCAGATGATTTAGGCTATTCAGACTTAGGCGCTTTTGGTGGGGAAATTCATACCCCGAATATTGATGAACTGACCCGAGCAGGTCGCATTTTAACGGATTACCATACTGCCCCGACCTGCTCACCGACCCGCTCACAATTAATTTCGGGAACTGACCACCATTTAGCAGGTATTGGCGCAATGGCGGAGCTTAAACGTGATAAGCCTCACCTCGAAAATCAACCAGGTTATGAGGGCTATTTAAATGAACGTTCGCTTTCGATTGCAGAAGTGCTGAAAGACAACGGCTATCGAACCTATATCAGTGGTAAATGGCACTTAGGCTTGACCGATGCAACCAACGCACATGCCAAAGGATTCGATCACTCATTTACGCTATTGCAAGGTTTAGACCTACATTTCAAACAAGCACCGAGCGCCTACAAGCGTAATGCCTCATATACAGAAGATGGTAAACCAGTTCCGATTTCATCCTTACCTGACGATTTCTTCTCCACCAACTATTTCACCGACAAACTGATCAGTTATCTAGAATCAGGTAAAAATTCAGGTAAACCGTTCTTTGCCTATGCCGCTTACACCGCACCGCATTGGCCTTTACAAGCACCTGCTGAATATCGTGATCGTTATCGTGGTGTTTACGATGCTGGCTATGATGTGATTCGCGATGCACGCATAGCCCGTCAAAAACAACTCGGATTAATTCCAGCAAATTTTAAAGCGGCAGAACCAATCGCCACGCAAAATGCACCTCAAAAATATGGCAAGTGGAATGAGCTTTCAACCGAGCAAAAGGCGCTTGAAGCACGCAGAATGGAAATCTACGCAGGTATGGTCGAAAATCTGGATGCCAATATTGGTCGAGTGATTCAGTATCTAAAACGTAATAACTTATATGACAACACTTTAATTTTCTTTGTTTCCGATAATGGTGCGGAAGGTTTTATTCGTGGCAATTACGGTGCCGAAGCAGGTTTTGATAACAGCGTTAATAACGTCGGGACTTCAAGCTCTTATCACTATGTTGGACCACGTTGGGCGGAAGTCAGCGCGGCACCATTCCATCTCTGGAAAGATACTGCGGGTGAAGGTGCAACCACCGCACCTGCCATTGTAAAACTGCCATACCAAACCAAGGCCCAAGCAACTCATCATGGTTTTGCCTCAGTCTTGGATGTGTTCCCAACCGTGCTCGACTACGCAAATATTGCCGTCCCACAAGGTCAATACAAAGGCCGTCAAATCAATACGCCAAGCGGATATTCTTGGAAACCCGTACTCGACAATAAAGCCCAAGCCATTCGCCCAGTCAATTTTAGCTTTGCCGATGAATTACATGGCAGTAAATATGCACGTCAAGGAGACTGGAAAATTGCTTTACAAGGTACTCCTGAACTAGGTACAAGAACCTGGGAACTATACAACTTGAAAAATGATCGAGGTGAAACACAAAACCTTGCTCAAGATAATCCTGCCAAGTTACAAGAGCTGGTGGATGTCTATAACAAATACACCCAACAAAATGGTGTTAAGGAATATTTCCTTAAATGAAGTGGATTATCTTTTTAGTTTCACTGAGCAGCCTGTCCCTTGTGACAGGCTGCAGCAAAGTTAAACCTACAACCACTCATCCACATACACAAAACAGCACCGAGACTCAACTGGGCTCATTGCAGCAATGCCAACAGTATTCTGGTTTACCCGAAGCATGGCAAAACAGTAAAACCGCTGGGATGGTATGGGTTCCTAAAGGTTCATTTCAATTGGGTTCAAACTTAGCCTACCCTGATGAGCTGAATTTTGGCAAACCACAACGCCAAGTAGCAGGTTTTTGGATCGATCAAACCGAAGTGACGGTTGCCCAGTTTTCCAGTTTTGTTAAAGCAACAGGCTATGTCACTGATGCGGAAAAACAGAAACAAGCTGCAGTATTTTCTCCTGATGTGAATAACCCAAATCAATGGTGGCAACTAAAAGCAGATTACACATGGAAAACACCGAATGGTATAGCAGGCCAAGCCCCTCTTCCCTCTGAACCAGTTCGCTATATCACTCAAAATGATGCTGAACACTATGCCGTTTGGTTGGGACGGGATTTACCTACAGAACAAGAATGGGAATACGCAGCCAAGGCTGGTTCGAAAACCGATACCCCTTTACACCAAGCACCACAGGATGCCCATCAACATCCACAAGCCAATTATTGGCAAGGTGAATTTCCTTTCAATAATACGGTTGAAGATCATTTTCAAAGTGTCGCACCCGTCGGCTGTTATCCTGCAAATGCTTTTAAGCTGTTCGATATGATTGGCAATGTCTGGGAGTGGACCTCATCTGTTTATCACGGCGCACATGATCAGCACATGGGCAATTATGCAGAACTACGTCAACAAAACAGCACCGCAACGCAATATGTACTTAAAGGCGGTTCTTTTCTATGTGCTTCTAACTTTTGCGCCCGTTATCGAAATAGTAGTCGCTATCCGCAAGAATTTGATTTGGCGGCAACGCATGTCGGATTTAGAACGGTTTTACGTACAGCTGAATGATACAAATCTATGTTAAAAACCTGCATCCTTCAGCTAGCTGAAACCTACTGATCGATTTACAGTAGAAGGGAAAGCAATAACAATAGGATGCAAGGATGAAAATAATACTGCTCTGCTTCAGCACTTTACTTACATTCGGCTTATCAGCCTGTGCCGTACATACCCCACATGGCAGCGTAATTGTTGATCCAGACAACCATCATGATGGTCGTGGTGATTTCTGCCCTCCAGGACAAGCCAAAAAAGGACGCTGCTAAACCCCAATATGCCTAAACGTGCTATTGCGTTTAGGCATATTTCGTTCAAAGCTGATTTAACTTTAAATACTCATTTCATCTGATAATTGCATAAGAAGTCACATTTTTTTAATTTAATAATTTCATTTAGTTAAAATCCATATAAACTATATGGAATATATTCTATTTTTCGATGGGATTTTAGATGACTCTAAGCCAACACAGCCCAGTCGTGGATATCTTGAATAAAGTTCAGCATGCTGATGATTGGATGATTTTCTTAGAGCAACTGAATCACTATTTTGATGTGCAAGCTTCGCAATTGTTGGCTGTTGACCTTGAAGTCCAAGCACTCTCCTTTAGCGTCCATCACGGTGTGAATTTTGACTCCAATCAACTTGAACAAGCCGCACTGACCCAAATCCGCTTGGCCATAGATGATGATCCGCGTTTAAAGAAAATGCTTTTGGGACCAATGAAGGGATGGATGCATTGCACTCAACATTTTCAAGAACATGAAATTATTCAAACCCAAGTATACCAACGGGTGCTACAGCCTCTGGATTTACGCTTCTGTTCAGCCATCCAAATCATTTATGATCATAAAGTCTGTGTATTACTTGCCTTTCTCACTAGCCCTGAGCGTGGTGCACTAAGCTGTACTGAACTTCAGCCGATATATGAAATTTTGCCGATCGTGCAACAAAAGATTCAGCAATATCGTCATCATTTTGAATATTCCACCATGACCCTGCTTGGGTCACAGTTAATTCAAAAAATGAACCAACCCATTGCGATTATTAACCTTAATGGCGATATTTTAGAGATCAATTCCGAAGCTCAGCAATTACTACAAGATCACCAACAGATTCAAATCCAACAGCGTCGTTTTGTTTTGAATGAACAACATCAGCAACAATTTGACCAGAATCTGATTGAACTCGAACGACATTATAAAAACAATCCAGAGCAGACGAATCATAAACGTTCAAAAGTCATGCTGCTCGATCAACACTTATTCTTAACGCTAGATTTACTCAGCCCAGAAAAAAGCCATAAGATTTTTGGCCTTCGCCCAGTCTTACTTGCAACCTTCTCTGGATTAAAACAGAAGCCAAAATATCAAAAAGACATTTGTACCCAGCTGTTTATGTTTACACCTGTTGAACATAAAATATGTGAGCAACTTCTAGAAGGAAAAACCACCAAAGAAATTGCTCTTTCACATGAAATTCAAGCAGATACGGTGAAGAAGCATCTGCAATCAATTTTCAAAAAAACCCGAACACATCGCCAAAGTGAGTTGATACAGCTATTAATGCAACTTTTATAAAAATTGAAAATAAAAACCCTAGGCAATCTCTGCTGGGAATGCAATGACCTGATCAATTTTGACCTGATTCATGGCAACCATGAGTAAACGATCAATACCCAAAGCAATACCAGAACATTCAGGCATATGGGGTAAAGCTGCCAATAAATGCTGATCCGTTGGAATCACCGCCAACCCTTGCTTTGCACGTTCTGCATTATCTGCCTCAAAACGAGATGCTAGAATTTCAGCATCTAATAACTCATCATAGGCATTAGCCAACTCTAAACCTTCAATATAAACTTCAAAGCGAGCTGCAACGGATTCACCATCCTCATCCTGTTTTACTTTTGCCAGTGATGCCATTTCAGGTGGAAAATCGGTCAAAAATACAGGTGCATCAAAGCCTAGACTAGGTTCGACAAAGTGCGAGAATAACAGGTCCATATAAGCTAGACGATCATCACCCAAATCAAGATTAAGCCCAACACGATTGGCTGTATCTTTGAGTTTTTTCAAACTCGCTTGCAAAGGATTAATATCCAAACGATCCTGAAAAGCATGCTTATAACTGAGAACAACTGGACGAATATCGCCAAAACGATGTGCCAAACAGCTTTCTAACAGATCTGCAGTTTCATGCATCAAGCCCTTTAAGTCTAATCCCGGTCGATACCATTCCAGCATCGTAAATTCACTATTGTGCTTACGCCCATGCTCATCATCACGGAACACTTTGCAAATTTGATAGATTGCCCCACTGCCACTGGCCAATAAACGTTTCATTGGAAATTCAGGCGAGGTCTGTAAATATTGAGTATTTAATTTGCCGTGAATATGACGCTGTACTTGCACAGAAGCCAAATGTACATCGGTCACACCTGCCTGAGACAGAATTGGTGTTTCTACTTCCAGCACTTGCCGATGTGCAAAGAATTGACGAATCTTGCTGTACATCTCAGCACGCGCTTTTAAGGCCTCAAGTGAACAGGTCGGTTGGTAGCTTTTCATATCTTGACTCATGCTTTTGGTCCACCGTGGGCAGCCCATTCACGGCGTAAAGGATAATTTTTACGGAGTAAATCAAATGCTGTTTGCTCTACCTTACCTGCTTGTACACAAGCTCGTAGTTGCTGATCATCAGCAGCAATATCATAAATCTGAGTCAGATGTTGTCGAAGCGCAGCTTTTAAATCCTGCTGCCCGAAATATTGTTCCACCTGAGGCAATTGACTCTCAAAATGCTTCGAGGCTTCATAAGAGAATTTATCGCAAAAAGCTTGATAGATCATCTGTGTGCCTCTGGCCTTCCCTTCCAGACTATAACCCGCAATATGTGGCGTTGCTAAGGCCAATAAATCCAACAGTTGCTCAGAAATTTCTGGTTCAAACTCAAATACATCGAGAACGACTTGACGCTGCGTGGTGATAATATCTGCCATTAATGCACCTTGTTCAATGACAGGTCCACGCGCACTATTGATTAAAACAGCAGAGGGTTTCATTGTAGCCAAAGCAGCCGTATTAAATAAATGCTGCGTCGGGAAATCACCCGATAAGGTCAAAGGCACATGAATTGAAATTGCATCGGCACGTTTTAATAGCTCAGTAAAAGAGACATTTTCAATACCGTCTAATTGCACATAAGGATCATAGCCAATTACATTCCAACCGAGGAGTTGTGCCATCACAGCAAGTCGACTGCCGACATTCCCTAAACCAACAATGGCTAAAGTAAAGGCTTTATTTTTTTCTAAAAGATTGATGTCTAAATGTAATAACGCGGTAATCACATATTCTGCAACAGCTTGCGCATTACAACCCGCTGCATTACTCCAGGTAATATGTTGTTGTTCTAAGGCTTGAATATCAAGATGATCGGTTCCAATAGTGGCACTGCCTACAAACTTAATTTTACTCTGATCAATTAAGGCATGGTTTACTTTGGTCACAGAACGAACTAAAAGTGCATCGGAATCCTGTACATCCGCATGGGTCAGGGTACGCCCTGCTCGGTGCTGTATTTCTGCAAATTCCGCAAAGAAATAATCGGTAAATGCCAAATTTTCATCTGCGATAATTTTCATGCAGCGCTTTCCTTCAATAATTCTGTGCTTATTATCCTTAGCACAGCACAAATTGACAATTTATAAATGCAAGCTTTGCAGAGATTAATGGCAGAAAGCTGTGGCTCATGGTACACGCATGCGACATATTGCCAATTTACTGCAACATCTTTGCTCTTATAATAAGCCTTTCTCTCATTCCTCTATCGTAATGACGCAATACTCTCCCTATAAAGGCAAAAGTGGCATTAAGCGGATTTTAAATGCTACAGGCTATTCAATCGCAGGATTTAAAGCCGCTTTTAGTCATGAAGCTGCCTTCCGACAAATCCTATTACTGAATGTGATCTTGATCCCGATGAGCTTCTTGGTACATGTATCAGCCGTTGAACAAGCGCTGATGGTTGCTGTCTGTTTATTAGCAATTATTGTAGAGCTGTTTAATTCCGCCATTGAAGCTGTAGTGGACCGCGTTTCGCTGGAAAAGAATCCGTTATCTAAGAATGCAAAAGATATGGGCAGTGCTGCGCAATTTGTTTCCTTGGCGATTATCTTTTTTACGTGGATGATTATTTTATTCCGTTAAATCCCAAAAATGGTCAATAAAAAAATCCCTGCATATGCAGTAATGCTAAACAGTTAAGGCTAAAACTTAAAAAAATGTAGTAAAAATGAGTGTACATAAATACGCTCATTTTTTATGAGTTTAGATTTCACGTTTCAACAAACAAATACATCCCTCTCAAATTTCTCTGAATTTATCAATTTAAACTGGATAGAGCACTCTGTACAACAAACAGGTAAATACGTCGATTTGGAACAATGAATATTCATTAATTGGCGTATAAGTTATCTATCCTGCAAAAAATCACCAAAAATAAGCACAAATCAAAAAATTACTCCCGTGGTACAACTGCCAATATAACTAAAAAACCACAAGCCACTCTATTAACTTGTGACTTTGTTGTAGATTTCTTATTTTTTTAAATAAATTTAAAAAAGCAATGCATACTAGTAAATTAATTTGCATTAAAACAATCGAATAAAATAAGTTGTTAATAATATGATGAGCCCAACCCACAAAGGTCGTCTTAATGATTTTGGACCCAAAAGTGCTCCTAGGATAATAATGATAGGCGTAACAAAAATACTTATAACCTGAATCGTATTCAATTGATCAAACATATATTATTCCTATCACTACTCTTGTCATCTTCAAAATTATAGTTGCTTGCCACCATGATCAAGCAAAAGCTTTACAAGCTCATCTTGTTTATCATCAGCAACAGGAAGGAGATATATTTTTTTATTACCTTCAATCCCTACACAATTAAAATATTCTTTCTTAAAACCATTCTGGTATCCAATACGATTCTTACCTACAACAAAATTAAATGTATCAAGCTGGGCACTTTTAAACTCAAAGATATTAAGCACCAGAAAATCACCTTTAAAATAAAAATGAAATACGGTACGACTATAATATTTAAAAATCCTTCTAAATACATATAATAAACAGAGAAACCCAACAAAAACAGGATAAAGATAATACAATGAAATATTAAAATTAAAAATCATTACAACCCATCGATCAGAATCAAAAACAGCAGGTATCAGTATCCACAAACAGACCAATGAAAAAATTAAAAAAATAAGTTCACCCTTAACAACCTTAATAAAAGCTGGATTTATAAAATGATCATATTTCGTTAACTCATAAGACCCCATTATTTTTTTCTCCGCTTTTTCTTTTCCATCTTTTCTATATTCCTAGACCAATTATTAGCGATATCATTTAATACTGTAGATGCAAATGCCCCCTACACTCTCTGATCAATAAGATCCTCCAACGACTCCAAACACATCTGATTTTGTAATTAATTAAGGTCAACTATATGATCGAATTAATAGTGATCCATGAATTAAAAAGGTCACAAATAAAATTTGCGACCTTTTTAACAAACTCAAATGTGGGTAACACAATGAGTAAGCTTAAAACATTAAATTTAAATTGCTTTTAATTACAATTATTTAATATTTTATTGAGTGGCTTACATCATGCCGCCCATACCACCCATGCCGCCCATATCTGGACCAGCTGGTTTATCTTCTGGGATATCAGTAATCATACATTCAGTTGTCAACATCAAACCAGCAACAGAAGCTGCATGTTCAAGTGCAGAACGCGTTACTTTAGCAGGGTCAAGAATACCCATCTCTAACATATCGCCATATTCGCCAGTTGCAGCGTTATAACCGAAGTTACCTTCACCCGCTTTAACTGCATTGATCACAACTGAAGGCTCATCACCTGCGTTTGAAACGATTTGACGAAGCGGCGCTTCAATCGCACGACGTAAAATGTTGATACCTGCAGTTTGATCTTCGTTCGCGCCTTTTAAGCCATCCAATACGTTTACAGCACGTACTAGTGCAACACCACCACCAGCAACAACACCTTCTTCTACAGCTGCACGAGTTGCGTGAAGAGCATCGTCAACACGATCTTTCTTCTCTTTCATTTCAACTTCAGTTGCTGCACCAATTTTAATAACTGCAACACCGCCAGCTAATTTAGCAACGCGTTCTTGAAGTTTTTCTTTGTCATATTCAGAAGTAGATTCTTCGATTTGAGCACGGATCTGTTGAACACGTTCAGCGATTTGTGCAGCATTACCAGCACCATCAACAATTACTGTGTTTTCTTTAGAAACAGTGATTTTGTGTGCAGTACCTAGATCTTGAAGAGAAGCTTGCTCTAAAGACATGCCTACTTCTTCTGAAATCACGGTCGCGCCAGTCAAGATCGCGATGTCTTGAAGCATTGCTTTACGACGATCACCAAAACCAGGCGCTTTAACCGCACATACTTTGATAATACCGCGCATGTTGTTCACAACAAGTGTTGCAAGTGCTTCGCCTTCAACATCTTCAGCGATGATAAGAAGTGGTTTACCTGTTTTAGCAACAGCTTCTAATACAGCGATCAATTCACGGATATTGCCGATTTTTTTATCAACAAGAAGAATGAATGGATTTTCAAGTTCAGCAGTTAAGGTATCTTGCTTGTTCGCGAAGTATGGAGAGATATAACCACGGTCGAACTGCATACCTTCTACAACGTCTAAAGCGTCTTCAAAGCCAGAACCTTCTTCTACAGTGATAACACCTTCTTTACCAACTTTTTCCATCGCTTGAGCGATCAGTTTACCCACAGTCGTATCAGAGTTCGCAGAGATTGAACCTACTTGTTCAATTGCTTTGAAATCATCAGCAGGCTTTGCATTGGTACGGATATTTTCAACTACAGTTTTCACTGCGATGTCGATACCACGTTTTAAATCCATTGGGTTCATACCCGCAGTTACAGATTTGATCCCTTCATTTAAGATTGCTTGAGCAAGTACAGTTGCAGTTGTTGTACCGTCACCCGCGATGTCATTTGTTTTAGAAGAAACTTCACGAACAAGTTGAGCACCCATGTTTTCAAACTTGTCTTTTAAAGAAATTTCTTTCGCAACGGTTACACCATCTTTAGTGATGTGCGGTGCACCGAAAGAACGGTCGATCACAACGTTACGGCCTTTAGGACCTAAAGTAACTTTTACTGCATCTGCAAGTACGTTTACACCTGCAATCATTTTTGAGCGAGCTGAATCACCAAATTTTACGTCTTTAGCTGACATGTTAAACTCCGAATCTTTTTAAATACTGTATCTGATTAATTTGTGAGTTATGGATCAATTAGCCTTCAAGTACAGCTAAGATATCTGACTCTTTCATGATCAAGAGCTCTTCACCGCTTACTTTTACTGTTGTACCTGCATAAGTACCGAACAATACTTTATCGCCAACTTTAACGTCTAAAGCGCGAACGCCATTGTCAGTGATTTGACCATTACCTACTGCAATTACTTCACCTTGAGAAGGTTTTTCAGCAGCAGAACCTGGAAGTAAAATACCACCAGCCGTTTTAGTTTCTTCTTCTACGCGACGAATAACAACACGATCATGTAATGGACGAATGTTGCTCATAGTTAACTCCATCAGACTTAGTCTTTTTGATTAATTCGTATCGCCAATTCATGGCAATACATAAAATTTTGATATGCCACTTTTGTGGGGTTAAAAAAAATAGCTTCAAGGGGAAAATGAAAAAAAATTCTACTTATAGGTGTTTTTTTAAACATCGAAATCTATAGGTGCCGAATTAAACAACAGTTTGGGATTCCACAAATATTTTAAGCGACTCATCAAACCAATAATGCTCAATCGTTCCATCATTCAAAATCACATTAAAACTATTCGAGAATCCAAAGCGTAATCGGTTTGAAGTTGCTGTACCCGCATGAATATCCAAGATTTGATGATCAAATCCCAATTGAAAAATTTGATTTAAATCATGCACAGCAACTTTATGTAAATGTCCGTGCAATAAACCAAACAACCCAGTTTCGCCCCAACGCTCTAAAGCAATTTTCCCTAGCACAGGACAATCTTTATCACCATGCTCATTCGGAAAGGTGTAAAAGGGTTGATGAAAAACCACCAGTTTGATTTTATGAGATGGCGCTTTTTTTAATTGCTCATAAGCCTCATGAATTTGCTCAAGAGAAATATGCCCTCTTGTATGATATCGCCGACGAATACTATTCATCCCAACAATATAAAAATGCTCCGTTTCCAGTGTTGTTTCCAAACGACCAAAGAATGCTTGATAACGAACAAAAGGAGAAAAGAAACGGTTCCATACATGATAAAGCGGAATATCGTGATTACCTGGTACCACCAGATAAGGAAGATCGAGCGCATCTAGAAATTGTCGACATGCATAAAACTGCTTAAAGCGCGCGCGTTGTGTCAGATCACCACTCACGATAACAGCTTCAGGACGATGTTGCTGGCAAAATTGCTTGATTGCTTCAATACAGACGTCACGTTCCGTTCCAAAATGCAGATCAGACAGGTGTAATAACATTCGGAACCATCACTTTTAACGCTGACTTTTTCACTGAAAATTTCAATGGAGTTTGCATCTCCATAAGCTCTCCATCTACGGCAACTGTTAATTTTGGCTTTTTACAATCGACCTGTATATGTTCAGCACAAAATGAATACACATCTGAAGCCTGATCAATTTTTCCCTGAATCAACTTCCATAACATTTTTAATAAACTGAGACGATCACTTTTAGCGACGACGACCCCTGCAAGCTTTCCATTGGCAGCACACTCGGCAATTCTTAATTTCATATCGCTGAGCTGTAATTGATTATTGCCAAAAAAAATCAACGGTGTAGCCACTGGATACTTTTGACCATCCACAGTCACCGCCAACTTTAAAGATTTAGATTCCCGTAGTAACACATCCAAACCCGATGTATAGGCATTTAAAGGAAAACGTCCAAGTCGCTGATTGTATAATTCACGTTTTTTTATAAATAAAGGATACAGCCCTAAACTGGCATTATTGAGATAAATTTGATCATTTATTCCCGCAACGTGTACTGCCTGTATCTTACCCGTTGCGATTACTTCTGCCGCTTGTGCAACATCAATCGGGATATTCAACGCCCGCGCGACATAATTAAACGTACCCAGCGGTATAATTCCCATCGGAATATCGGTATGAATCAACTTCTTTGCAACGGCATTCAGCGTTCCATCTCCCCCAGCGGCAACAACCACTCCACGTGAATCCGCCTGTTGATGCCGAGCAAATACAGCCTGCATCATTTCATCAAAATTAACCTGCTGATTTAATTCAAAAACCTGAATTTCAAACCCATATTGTGTCCAATACGTCATGAGGCGTTCATATTCATCATCTTGCTGCGTGGCATGAAAGCCTGATTTTTGATTATAAATAATAGATAAAGGCTGTAAATTTCGACTCATTCGCATCAACCTTGAGGCTTTAGATAAGCCTATTTTTGTTTACAAAATCAACAAATAAAAGCAAGTTTATGTAAATTTTGAATGAACATTATTCATATAATCAATAACAATTCTCAAAAAATTAAAAATAAATTAAACCACTGATTAAAAAAGAAATTTATAAAAAAAATATTACATATAAAAAAACAAAATAACAAAATATAGAATAATAAATTTATTAAAAAACAGTCATATAAACACAAACCAACATTTCCACCCTTATCCACCTACCTATTCTTTAGTCTTATATTTTTTATGATTTTATGCTTTAATACAGCCACTTTTTTTACTTCATCTGTCTCACTGCCATCCAGTGGATAGAATTTGTACGTCGTACACACTTTAAAAAGGCATCACCATGACCCAAGTGAACGCACCAGAATTCGTTCGTCACCCTAAGCTGATTGCATGGGTGGAAGAAATTGCAAAATTGACCAAACCAGCAAAAATCGAATGGTGTGACGGTAGCGAAGAAGAATATCAACGTCTCATGGACTTGATGATCGCTAACGGCACCATGCAAAAACTTAACCAAGAAAAACATCCTGGTTCTTATCTTGCAAATTCTGATCCTTCTGACGTTGCTCGTGTTGAAGACCGTACTTATATCTGCTCGCAAAATGAAGAAGATGCTGGCGCAACAAACAACTGGGTTGCTCCTGCAGAAATGCGCGCAAAATTAAATGGATTATTTGACGGTGCAATGGAAGGCCGTACCATGTATGTGGTTCCCTTCTCGATGGGTCCTTTAGGAAGCCACATTGCTCACATTGGTATCGAGTTAACAGATTCACCTTACGTTGCAGTCAGCATGACTAAAATGGCACGTATGGGTAAAGCAGTTTATGACGTGTTAGGTACAGATGGTGAATTTATCCCATGCGTACACACTGTTGCTGCACCATTAAAAGATGGTCAAAAAGATGTTGCTTGGCCATGTAACAACGAAAAATATATCGTTCACTATCCAGAAACTCGTGAAATCTGGTCTTACGGTTCTGGTTACGGCGGTAATGCATTGCTTGGTAAAAAATGCTTAGCATTACGTATTGCTTCTGCAATGGGTCGCGAGCAAGGTTGGTTAGCTGAACACATGCTAATTTTAGGTGTAACTAACCCACAAGGTGAAAAACACTACATCGCAGCAGCATTCCCTTCTGCATGTGGTAAAACAAACTTTGCGATGTTAATTCCACCAGCAGGTTACGAAGGCTGGAAAATTGAAACTGTAGGTGACGATATTGCTTGGATCAAACCAGGTGAAGATGGTCGCTTATATGCAATCAATCCAGAAGCTGGTTTCTTCGGTGTTGCGCCTGGTACAAATACCAAAACCAACCCGAACTGTATCGCAACGATGCATAAAGATGTGATTTACACCAACGTTGCAGTAACCAAAGGTGGCGAAGTATGGTGGGAAGGTCTAACTAAAGAAGTTCCAGCTGACCTAATCACTTGGAAAGGCCAACCATACGTTGAAGGCGAAAAAGCAGCACATCCAAACTCACGTTTTACTGTTTCTGCTGGTCAATGCCCTTCGATTGACGCTGACTGGGAAAATCCAGCAGGCGTACCAATCTCTGCGTTCATCTTCGGTGGTCGTCGTGCAGATACAGTGCCTTTAGTTTCTGAAGCATTTGACTGGGTTGATGGCGTTTATAAAGCAGCAACGATGGGTTCTGAAACAACTGCAGCAGCGGTTGGTCAACAAGGTATCGTTCGTCGTGACCCATTCGCAATGCTTCCATTTGCGGGTTATAACATGGCTGATTACTTCGGTCACTGGTTACAACTTGGTCAAGAAGTTGGTGCAAAAGCTGAAGCAGCTGGTAATAAATTACCAAAAATCTTCAACGTAAACTGGTTCCGTCGTGATGCTGAAGGCAACTTCGTATGGCCTGGTTTCGGTCAAAACATGCGTGTTCTTGAGTGGATCATTGATCGTTGTGAAGGCCGTGCTGAAGCGACTGAAACACCAATCGGTTATGTTCCAACTTACGAGCAGTTGAACTGGAATGGTATTGATTTCTCTAAAGAGCAATTCAACACTGTTACAGCTCAAGACAAAGATCAATGGATCAAAGAACTTGAAAGCCACACTGAGTTATTCACTAAACTTGGTGCTCGCTTACCTCAAGCACTTAAAGATCGTCAAAATGAATTATTAGCAGCTGTTAAATCTGCTTAATCACCTTAGTTTCCCTCTTTATTAAAGAGGGATTTAAGGAAATTAAAAAAGGTCGCTTCGGCGGCCTTTTTTATTGCCCAAATTTCGAAAATTCCTATCAACTCTCCACCCCACTCTAGGTATTCCCATTAAGCTTTAGACAAAATAAATTGCAAAATTAACGAATATTAACAATAATTGTAACAATAATATTTCTCATTTACATGGTTGTAGGTATGAGTTCTTCCCCTCTGTTTAAACGCACGCCACTCTTTTTAGCTATCTCAACATTAGTCAGTATCAGTTCTTATAGTTATGCACTTGATGAGGGATCACAACAACTGCCAACCATCAAAGTCCAAGCAACTCAGGACAGCGACATCAGTGAGAAAACCAAAGCATATAGTATTAAAAATAGTTCAAGCGCAAGCAAACTAAATATTGAAGCCAAAGAAATTCCACAGACCATCAATGTGGTAACACGCCAGCAAATTGAAGACTTTGGTCTTACCAGCTCTAGAGATGTGTTAAATAACACGCCTGGTGTGACCGTAAATTCGCTGGAAACTGAGCGTTCGGTGTATATGGCACGCGGTTTTGAAATCTCAAACATTCTCGTTGATGGCGTGGGCTTCCCTTCTGGTGAATGGAATTATAATGACACCAATCCAGACAGCTATTTCTATGACCGCATTGAAGTCATTAAAGGTGCAGATGCACTGACCAATGCTTTTGGTGATCCAAGCGCAACCATTAACTACATCCGCAAACGTCCAACTAAAGAGTTCCAAGCCAATGCAGGTCTAAGCTATGGTTCATGGGATACTCAACGCTATGAAGCAGATGCCTCAGGCAGCCTCATATCAGATGGTCGTCTTCGCGGCCGTGTTTCTGGTTTTCAACAAACAGGTGATTCACACTTAGATCGCTATAGCTCTGAGAAAAATGGCATTGCAGGTGTCTTAGAGGCAGACCTTACAGATAGCACATTACTTACCATTGGTGCCAACCAAGAGAAAAACAAACCCAATGCCAATAACTGGGGTGCTTTACCTCTCATGGATTCTTCGGGTAAACAAATCAATTATGATCGCTCTTATAATCCAAATCCCGATTGGGCCTATTGGGACAATACTTCGCGTAATGCATTTTTTGAGCTTAAACAAAAACTCTCTGACACATGGTCTGCCAATCTAAGCTACAACTATAATGAAAAGAATCGTGACAGCCGACTGCTATATTATTATGGCTATCCGACGGCAAATGGTGCTGATGTCGATCTTACTGCTAAAGGCTTTAGTGAAAAAAATAAACAACACAGTGTTGACCTCAACCTAAACGGAAAGTTTGAATTATTTGGTCAGCAACATGAAGCAATTGTTGGCTATAGTTTTACTCAGAGCAAACAAAATGATGCTCAAATTGTCGGTGATATTCAAGACAGCAATATTGGAACATGTGTTCGTGGTACAAGTCCAAATACCTATGATGCCCAATGTACAACTGACTGGGCAAGTTGGACACCAAACAATGTGTCTTGGGGTTCATTCGCAGAAACAGCAGACTATACGCAACGCAACCAATCGGTTTATGCAGCAACTCGCCTACACTTCAATGACGATTTAAAATTAACCCTAGGTGCAAACTACGTTCAAGCCAAGAGTGAAGGTACGAGCTATGACGCACCAATGGCCTATGATGAAAGTAAAGTTTCACCTTATGCAGGCATTACCTATAACTTCACCCCTGAATATACAGGTTATATGAGTTATACCTCAATTTTCCGCCCACAAACCTCGGTTGACCAAGCAACAGGTAAAGTTGCAGATCCAATTGAAGGTAAAAGTTATGAAGCTGGCTTTAAGAGTTCTTGGTTAGATAACAAGCTTACTGGAACACTGGCTGTATTTAGAACCGAGGAAAATAACTACCCACTTCGCTCAACCGACAACCCAGCTATCAATCGCAAAGTCGCAATCAGTGATTTACGTTCGCAAGGCGTAGAAGTTGGTTTGGCTGGACAATTAACAGATCAAGTCAATGTTTCTCTCGGCTATACCCAGTTTAGCCTGCAAGATCTAAAGAATGGTGGGGCTGCACGAACTTACAACCCAACACAAAGCTTTAATCTATTGACGACTTATTCCCCTGCTCAACTACCCAAACTAAAAGTTGGTGCAGGTGTAAAATGGCAGAGTAAAATCACACGTTTTGACCCAAGCTATAGCACTTACCTTAAACAAAGTGATTATGCGCTGCTCAATTTAATGGCAAGCTATGACATTAGTCCAAATCTTAGTATTCAGGCCAATGCTAACAACGTAACTGATAAAAAATATTTAAACAGCTTTACCGATGGACAAGCCTTCTACGGAGCACCTGCCAATTACACCGTTGCATTCCGCTTCAAGTACTAATTAAGACTAATAAAAAAGCCCCTTATTCAAAGGGGCTTTTTTATTAGGAATTTTTAAGCAGCAACCGTGCTATTTGGTTTATTTGCTAAATACACATCTAAGCTTTCGATTTCACTTGGCGCAAAATTAAGACCTAGCTTTGAACGTCTCCATAAAATATCTTGGCTGGTCGTTACCCACTCAAAGCGGCATAAATAATCCACTTCTTTCGCATACAAGCCTTGACCAAAATGCTGACCTAACTGCTCAACCGAAGTTGCTTCACCCAAGATATTCCAAATACGTGAACCATAAGCAGATGCCCAACGTTTTGCCAAAGCCTCAGATGCATCAGTGATTTGTGCACGAATTTCTTTCGCCAATTGTTCAGCTGTTGCCATATTTTCACCACCTGGCAAAGCTTCTGTCGCTGTCCAACTGCCTTTCATTTCTGGGAAAAATGCTTTGAGCTGCTGCATTGCAGATTCTGCCAATTTACGATACGTGGTTAACTTACCGCCAAAGACTGACAGTAATGGCGCCTGATCTTCTGCTTCTTGCGATAAAGCTAGAGTATAGTCACGGGTAATGGCAGATGGATTGTCTGATTCATCATCACACAATGGACGTACACCCGCAAAAGTCGAAATAATATCGGCTTGAGTTAACTGATTTTTGAAGTGAGCATTACTGACCTCAATCAAGTAATCAATTTCTTCTTGCGTGATTTTCACTTGCGCAGGATCACCTTGATACTCACGATCCGTGGTTCCAATCATGGTGTATTGGTCTAAGTATGGAATCGCGAACACAATACGACGGTCATCATTCTGCATGATAAAGGCTTTATCGCCTTCATAAAGCTTCGGCACAATGATATGACTGCCTTGAATCAAACGAATGCCATACGGTGATTTAAGCTGTAAATCTTGCTTAATGAATTGTGCAACCCAAGGGCCAGCGGCATTCACCAAAGCCTTGGCCTTAATCTGGAATTGACCTTTTTCATTTTCCAAATCAACGATCCAGTATTGCCCTTCACGTTGTGCAGATAGACAACGGGTACGCGTCACAATATCCGCACCTTTTTCACGCGCATGCATGGCATTCAACACCACCAAGCGAGAGTCATCTACCGCACAGTCTGAATATTCAAAACCACGAGTAATTGCAGCATTTAATGGACTGTCTTCTTTAAAATAAACGTTATTCGAACCTAATAACTTTTCACGTTTACCCAAGTGATCGTAAAAGAACAAACCTGTACGAATCAACCATGCTGGGCGTAAGTGTGGACGATGCGGCATGATAAAACGCATGGGACGGATAATATGCGGTGCTTTTGCTAGCAATACCTCACGTTCAGCTAAGGCTTCACGTACCAAGCGAAACTCTTTGTGTTCAAGATAACGTAAACCACCATGGATCAACTTACTGCTTGCAGAAGAGGTATGGCTGGCCAAATCATCTTTTTCACAGAGAAATACAGATAAACCACGACCTGAAGCATCTGCCGCAATACCAACACCGTTGATACCACCACCAATGACAGCAAGGTCATAGATTTTGTCATTTGACTGAGGAGAAGTTTGCATAAATCACCGCAAATATTCATTATTGTTCAATAACGAACATTTAAACATGCAAAATGAAAATAAACAATAAAAAACAGTCAAAAAAATGCCAATTTATAGACATTTTTAGATAAATGGTCAAAATTGAAAATGTGTAGATTAAAAAGAGGATGATCTGGCAATACAAAGACTGCTCATGGTTACAGCATTATTCTTATTTAAATATTCTTGAGTCCAAAATACTCAGCTCAAGAAAAGTAACAATTTTTCGGAAATGAAGATTTACTTGGCAACAATCAACCCAACATCCAAATCGCGAATGGTTTTCATAAACTCATCATTCGGCTGTTGATCGGTAAAAATACAATCCACTTGCTTAAGTGAACCTAAACGAATCATGGCATTACGACCAAACTTACTGCTATCCGCAGCAAGGAAAACTTGACGGGCACTCGAAACAATCTCTTGAGATACGCACACTTCTTGGAAGTCAAAATCCAGTAAAGTCCCGTCTTCTTCGATACCACTGATGCCTACCAGTGCATAGTCTGCCTTAAACTGCTTAAAGAAATCCGCAGTCGCCTGACCAATCACGCCACCATCTGGACGCACACGCCCGCTGGCAATCAGTACCTCAAAGTCTTCTTTGGTACTCAGAATTTTGGCAACATTGAGGTTATTGGTAATAATCCGCAAACCCGTATGGTTCAATAACGCATGCGCGATTGCTTCAGTTGTGGTCCCAATATTAATAAACAAAGAAGCATGATCTGGAACGGCTGCAGCAACTGCTGCAGCAATCAATCTCTTTTCTTCCAACATATAGCCGACACGCATCGTATATTCAGTGTTTTCCACACTTGAATCATGCGCTGCACCGCCGTGATAACGTCTCAGCAAGCCCTCATCCGCCAATTGATTAATATCACGACGGATAGTTTGCGGGGTGACATCAAAATGTTGAGCAAGTTCTTCAATACTGATATAGCCACGCTCTCTCACCAGTTCGAGGGTTTTTTGTTGGCGTAGTATCAAGCTCATGCTCATCCATCCTGTGTTGTTTTAAGTCATACTAAACGGTCTATTTTAGCTTAATCTTCCGCCCAATCACGAGTGCGTCCGACAGCTTTTAACCAACCTTTATAGAGTTTTTCAGTCACATCCTGACTGCACTCTGGCACAAAGGTATTTTCGATGGTCATTCTACTCTTCAATTCGTTTAAATCCGACCAGAAACCGACAGCCAAACCAGCCAAGAACGCTGCGCCCATGCCTGTGGTTTCTTTCATTGCAGGACGTTCTACTGACGTACCCATGATATCGGCTTGGAATTGCATTAAGAAATTATTGGCGGTTACACCACCATCGACACGCAAGGTACGCAATTTCTCACCTGAATCTTGCTGCATGGCATCCAATACATCACGCGTTTGGTAAGCAATCGATTCCAATGTGGCACGAATAATATGTTCAATACTTACACCGCGAGTAATACCCAAGATCGCACCGCGTGCTGTTGGATCCCAATATGGTGCACCTAAACCTGTAAATGCTGGCACTACATAGACACCATTACTGTCTTTTACCTTGGTTGCATAGTATTCAGAATCATGCGAATCATTAATCGCTTTCAGTTCATCACGCAACCATTGCACACATGAGCCACCATTGAACACTGCACCTTCCAAGGCATAGTTCACTTCACCACGTGGGCCACATGCAATCGTCGTCAATAAACCATGATCAGATTGCACAATGCGTTTGCCCGTATTCATGAGCAAGAAGCAACCAGTACCATAAGTATTTTTTGCCTGACCCGCTTCCACACACATTTGTCCAAACAATGCGGCTTGTTGATCCCCTGCAATACCTGCAATTGGAATCCCAATTTCTTGACCACTAATGGTATGTGTATAACCATAAACTTCAGAAGAACCACGAACTTCAGGCAACATCGCTTTAGGAATATTTAACGCTTCAAGCAGTTTATCATCCCATTCAAGCGTTTCAATATTGAATAACATGGTGCGTGATGCATTGGTATAGTCAGTCACATGAACTTGACCATTGGTCAATTTCCAAAGCAACCACGTATCGATGGTACCAAATAAAAGCTCGCCACGTTCCGCACGTTCACGGCTGCCTTCAACACGATCCAGAATCCACTTAATTTTAGTTGCAGAGAAATATGGATCAAGGACCAAACCAGTTACTTTATGAACGTAATCTTGCCAGCCATCTTGGCGCAGTTGATTACAAATTTCATTGCTTTGGCGGCTTTGCCATACAATTGCATTGTAAATAGGTTTACCTGTCTTTTTATCCCAGATGACAGTGGTTTCACGTTGGTTGGTAATCCCAATCGCTGCGATTTGCTCGCTAGAAATACTGGCTTGCGCTAAAGCTTCAACCCACACTGCACTTTGAGTCGCCCAGATTTCCATTGGATCATGCTCAACCCAACCTGGTTGTGGGTAAATTTGCGTAAATTCACGCTGAGCAATACTGATGACATTCGCATCGTGATCCAATACGATCGCACGTGAACTCGTTGTACCTTGGTCAAATGCAACCACGTATTTTTTTTGACTATCTGTAGAGATCATGACATACCTATCCAGACTTGCTTATGTATAGTGCAATAAATTAAACGCCCGTTAAAAAACGGGCTCCAATACTGCAAAAAAGCAATGACTTCTGTATTAAATAAAAAACTTGGCAGATTATATGCAAAATTGTTCGAAAACGAAAATTCTTTCTTTAAAATTGAAGCTAAAAATCGATGAATAGCCTGTGTTTTAAAGATTCCTCACAATAAAAAACTTATTTTATGCGATACTGAAACCAGAAATAACAGGATCATTGATATGAAAAAAACCAATTTATTGTTAATTATGAGCGGTACTCTTGTTCTTGCAGCCTGTCAAAGCAGCCCACATCAATACAATGGCACAACGGGTTATCAAATCGAAAATAAAACCGCCACTTCTGCAACTGTTGCTTATACGCTCGCCGCACGCAGTAATAGCGATTTGGATGAGAAAAAATTACAGCATGCATGTAAGCAGATTTTAGGTGCAGATAAAACCTATAAACTTTCAGTACTTAGTGTTAATGAAATCATGAACCCAACCCAACAAGAGCAATATGGGGTAAAACTAGGCAATAGCCGTGCAACGTTTGGCTTATCTAATTCACCGGATTTAAATAACAGTGAAGGCTATGCAACCCGTCAGGCGCTTGAAACTCGCCCGACTACACTCAAAGTGGTTCGTTATACCTGTTCTTAAGTTCTTTACTGAATCAATAAAAATGGATGTATTCCATCATTTAGAATACATCCAACTGATCTTAGGTCTTGAGTACATCGTGAATAGATACGTCTTTATCAAATACGGATTTTGCAAAAGGACATAAAGGAATCACCTTTACTTGGCGCTCACGGACAAACGCAATCAGCTCGTCTAACAGCTTGCGCCCTACACCTTGACCACGAAATGCTTCATTGACATCAGTATGGTCAATAATAAGCATGCTATCACCCGCCCATGTATAGGCCATCTCACCCGCAAGCACCTCGCCTTCAAAAAGCTTAAATGCACCATGTTTGCCATCATCAGACTGCTGAATACCCATACACTTTCCTTCTTTTCATCAAAACAATATTGTAGAGAATAGCCAAAGGCCATCTGTTTATTTCATTTTGAATGTTTTAGCACGCGCCGTAAGGATATTGTGTTGAGATTTGATAATCTCAACACGGAGTGTTTTTGTTAGAGACTGTTTATTTTATTTGGTACGGTAAAAACTGACATTTCTAAATTCTTTGGCTTCATCCAAATCTGGCCAAGTGCTTGCGCTACGTTCATCAATTTTTAGATATTGAGGATGACTAAAGTTTTTAACTCGACTATCTGCTACCCATACTTCAGGTGCAAACTTAAGGAATTCATCCAAAAAGAAGCGATTAGATTGGTCATACAACACATCTGCTGCCAATAACACATCAACTTGTTCGGACTGATACAAATCGTCTAGATATTCCAGCTCAACATCATTTAGCAACGCATTTTCACGACATGATGCCAGACTCACGGGATCAATATCACAACAAATGACACGTTTAGCGCCTGCCATTTTCGCTGCAATTGCGACCACACCCGAACCTGCACCAAAGTCCAGCACCACCTTATCTTTGACATGATGTGGTTCTGCTAACAACCATTGTGCCATCGCTAGGCCAGATGCCCAGCAAAAGATCCAATATGGCGTTTCATTCCAAATCCGTCGAATTACTTCATCATCTAAACGGTCGGTCGGAAATACCGGAGGAATTAACCAAAGTGAAATCGGCGTTTCAGGTAATTGTTGTGCCAACAAATCTGTATTGGGAATCACCTGATGCAAGGCCTGCAACAAATGTTCAGGTGCTTTGGCAAATTGAAATGTACAACTCATATTTGTTTAATTCTAAAAAACCCCTCTTCGCGAGGGGTTATCAATAATCTTTACGCTAATGCTTTTTCAGCAGCTTCTACAGTTTGACGAATCAAAGTCGTGATCGTCATCGGCCCCACACCGCCTGGAACTGGGGTATAAGCAGATGCAATTTCTTCGATACCAACCAATTGGATATCACCAACACCACCACCATCACGTGGATGGAAACCTGCATCAACTACAACGGCACCCTGTTTGATCCAGTCTTTTTGAATCAATTCAGCTTTACCGACTGCACCGACAATAATATCTGCTTGTTTAACCAATTCTGGCAAGTTTTGAGTGCGTGAATGGCAAATCGTCACAGTTGCATTGGCTTGTAATAACATCATCGCCATTGGTTTACCCAAAATAGCAGAACGCCCCACGACAACTGCATGCTTACCCGCGATTTCAATCTTGTTTTCTTGCAAAATGGTCATGATGCCAGCTGGAGTTGCTGAACCATACGCAGCCTCACCCATTGCCATACGGCCAAAACCTAAACAAGTCACGCCATCAACATCTTTTGCCAACGAAATTGCATCAAAACACGCTCTTTCATCAATTTGTTCTGGCACTGGATGTTGCAACAAGATGCCGTGTACATCTGGATTGGCATTTAATTTTTCAATTTCAGCCAATAATTGTTCAGTTGTGGTTTCTTTTGGAAGTTCAACTTTCAATGAGTCCATGCCAACACGGCGGCAAGCATTCCCTTTCATACGCACATAAGTTGCAGATGCACCATCATCACCAACCAAGATGGTTGCCAAGATTGGGGTACGCCCCGATTTTGCTTTTAATGCTTCTACACGTACCAACAAATCCGTTTCAATTTGTTTTGCTAATGCACGACCGTCTAAAACCAATGCCACAGCGCATCTCCAAAGTGGGTATGAATCAATTGCGTAAATAATACATGATAATTTGAGCAATATTCTTTTAGATGTTGTTTTTATGTGCATATTCGCTATAAACACTATTGTTTTTTTTTTAAAGATTGCTAATATGTGCATCACCAAGAGATGGCGGGGTGGCAGAGTGGTCATGCAGCGGACTGCAACTCCGTGTACGCCGGTTCGATTCCGACCTCCGCCTCCATTGGTAAAGCCCGAGTGGTGAAATCGGTAGACACAGGGGATTTAAAATCCCCCGCCCACAAAGCGTGCCAGTTCGAGTCTGGCCTCGGGCACCATCTTCCAACTAATGAAAGATGGTGCAAATAAAAACCCAGCGTAAGCTGGTTTTTTTATGCCTGAAATTTAGAAAATCATAAAAAAGCCAAGTACATCGACTTGGCTTTTGTCTCACTTTTTAAATTTATGCCACTTGCTGCCCTGTTTTCACGGGCAATAAATTTTTATCCAAACTCAATTGATAGCCCCGTGTTTGATCAATCACATATACAGGCTTTTTGATCGAATCGACATAAATCCACTGTGATTGAACCTGTGCAGCGTCAAATTGCACGACCAAATAACCTCGCTGATTTAAATTGCAATAATTCAGCTCATCAATCAAGGTTGTGAATGCAAATTCAAATTGTTGCAACTGCGCCAATGGAATATTTAAGTATTTTTCCAAACCTGGCGAAGACACCGAACTGGTTGCTAACTCCACCCCGACAAAAGCACCATCTTTACTGTATAAATTCGATGACCACGCATTATGAGTATCCCCTGCCAGTACCACTACTTTTTTCTTTAACTGTGCCAATGCACCATACACAATCTCACGCTCAGCAAAATAACCATCCCATGCATCCAGGTTATAAGGTGCAACAGTCAAAACACGCGCTTTTTCTTGTGCAGTTAAACTAGGATCACCTTGTAATAATCGAATTTTCAATTTTACTAATTCAGTGATTTGGGCATTCATTTTATTTAAGGTATCTGTACTTGGATTCCCTGAGGTAATTTCAGCTAAGGCAAGCAGCAGCTCAGCAGGAACTAACATTTTGGTCATTAGGATTTGTTGACCAAGCACATTCCAGTTTGCTGTAGACTGTTGCAGTTTTCCAATCAGCCAATCACGTTGGGTATAGCCCATTAAAGTACGCGCTGGATTAGTGAGATCTGCTTGGAATTTTGCAATATCCAAACCATTCGCTGTCATATAATTTGCATAGTCCAACTGTTCATCACGCGCAATAATTCGCGTATCTAACATCGTCAATTGAACCAGATTGCCAAAATCGAATTGGCGGTAAATTTTGGTATGTTGATCATCGACAGGACGAATTGGCATCCACTCAAAGTAGGCCTGTAAAGCCGCTAGTTTGCGGTCAAGGAATGGCCCTTCATTTGGTTGATGATTTTCGGCCCCTTCTCGCCATGTATCATTGGCTAACTCATGATCATCCCAAATCACAATAAATGGATGACGATGATGCAAGGCCTGTAAGTCTTTGTCTTTACGATACAGCGCATAACGCTTGCGATAATCATCCAACTTAATAATTTCTTTATTATTGTCTGCAGCAAGCGTACGACCTAATTTAGCTGCATCTTCTGCTGCATAACCATCCGCGCCATATTCATAAATATAGTCACCTAAATGGATCACCACATCGACATTTTGCTTGGCCATTTCGCGATATACATAGAAATAACCTGCTGGATAGTTTGAACATGAACACACTGCAAAGCTGACTTTTGTCGCACTGCTTGGCAAAGTTTTGGTTTGCCCGACAGGTGAGGTCTTATCCCCGAAGATAAAACGGTAGAAATAAGACTGATCTGGTTTTAAGCCAGTAGCATCCACTTTCACAGTAAAATCTTGTGAAGCTGTTGTCGTGACTTTATCAGTTTTAATGATTTGCTTGAATTGCTGATCTAAAGCGATTTCCCACGTTAATTGCAGACGTGCACTACTGTCATTGGGAGTCAAACGCGTCCATAAAATCACGCGATCTTGTAAAGGATCGCCACTGGCCACCCCATGTTCAAAATTGACTTGTAATACTGCTGTCTCTTGATCCGAACTGTCGTTACACCCTGTAAACCCCGTAGATAAAGACAATGCCCCGAAACCGAATAGACTTTTTTGAATGAGTTCCCGTCGTGAAATTTTTGCTGTCATTTGGATAGCTACCTTAATTTTATCACTACTAAGTAAATGATTGAAATTAATGGGCTTAGATGAAGCTTTGATCTCAATTTGATGAAAGAATCATGAAAGTTATATGACAGTGCTTAATTTTCATCAGATAAGCACATGAATTGATTGAAAAGAAAGCAAATAGCAAGTTTTGCTCTTGCCAAGTTTTAAAGTGTCCTCTATTATTGCGCACATGCCCGAGTGGTGAAATCGGTAGACACAGGGGATTTAAAATCCCCCGCCCACAAAGCGTGCCAGTTCGAGTCTGGCCTCGGGCACCATCTTTCAGCTAATGAAATATGGTGCAAATAAAAATCCAGCGCAAGCTGGTTTTTTTATGTCTGAAGTTTAAGACCAGATCATAAAAAAATGCCTTAATTTTTAATTAAGGCATTTGATATTCTTGATTTAGAACAATAAGTATTATTCTACGCGAATAATTTTACCGTTCTCATCGTGATGTACGATGCTAACCTTCTGCTGACGCCCAACCTGAATTTCTTGCTCAGGTAATTCGAAATAACGCGCATAATCAGGTAAGGTCTTTTCAACAGCATGCTTTTGATGCACACGTTTCGCTGGCAAAAAACTCCACAACAACAATGCAACTGCACACATAAATAATGCGGTTACACCATGCTCAATGCCGTCGCTAAATGCGGACATTAAACGTTGTGCGATATGCGTTTTTTGCAATTCAACCAGCACCCATACCAAAATAAACGGACGCCATAACAACAACCAGCACGCCCACATCATTGCGGTGGTTGTTGTTGAAAAATAACGTTTATGCCATGGGAGTTGGCGACGTACATCAATAATTAAACTGTCAGCTTTCATTGCTTATTACTCAGCAAAATGAATCTTTCCGATTCAACGAATTCCACGATCTGGGCTAATCCAACGGGCACGTTTCTCATCATTACGCAACAGCACCTTTGGAAAGGCGACGATTGTAGCAGTAATCGTGATCAACCAAAACACAAACGGGTACCAAATCATCCAATAATAATTTTTCCCTAGGCTTGGCTCATAACGACTATCCATCCATTTGCTTAAAGCAAACTGAATTAAGCAGGTCGCACCCAATAAAATTCCACTACCGTATGGTAAAAATGGTGAACTCACCACAGCCAGAGCTGGGATTGCAAAGATAAAGTGCAACAACCAGATCACCGCCATAATAAGCATCAAATATGACCAAATGAGTGTCAAACACAGCTCAAACATCAAAGGCCATAAAAAATTAAGTTTAGGCTTTAAAAACACATCAATATTTTTAACCAGAACCTGTGCCCCACCCATGGCCCAACGTAAACGTTGCTTCCATAAACCATTTAAAGTTTCAGGCATCAAAATCCAAACCAAGGCATTTGGTTCAAAGCGCACATCCCAACCTGCACGTTGTAATTTCCAAGTGATATCAATATCTTCAGTCAACATATTCGGAGACCAATAATCAACTTGATGTACTGCGCTTTTACGAAAGGCAGTAATCACGCCCGATACGGTAAATAAACGGCCAAAAGTACGTTGTGCGCGCTTGATCATACCAACAATCGAAGAGAACTCACCCACTTGAATTCGCCCTAGTAAGGTCGAACGTGTCCGGATACGTGGATTACCCGTCACTGCGGCAACAGTTGGATCTTCCAAGAAATGTCGCATCATCCATTTCGCCGCGTGTGGATCAAGCAGAGCATCGCCATCAATCCCGATCAGAAATTCTGCATCGGTCATCAAACTACCCGCTTGTAACCCCATGGCTTTGCCTTGGTTTTGTGCCAAATGCACTACACGTAATTTTTCATACTGCGTGGCTAATCGATCTAGTACTTCACCCGTATTGTCAGAACTACCATCATTAATCGCAATCACCTCAAAATTCGGATAATCCAATTTGAGTGCATGACTAATCGTTTCTTCAGCATTATCCCCCTCATTAAAGCACGGCACTAAGACCGCGACTTTAGGATATTCTGGCAAAGCTGCGGGTTGCTGATAGGGAGGATCTTGACGCTCTTTCCAGTAAAAAATAATTGCCCCAACCATCCATAAATACGACATAAAAAGTGGATAGTAAAAAACAAACTTAATGGCATATGACCACAATAAAGCAATCCAACTCATCTACATTACTCGACTATGGTACTAATTGAGATGATTTTAGACTAAAAGCCTTATGCATGGTTTCTACATCTGGATGCCCTTTGATCGGATCATCTGGATAATACGCCACGTGCATTGCACCTTGCTCATATAAAGACTTAATCGTCGCTGCCATTTCTTCAGACGGCACTTTTTGGTCATTGCGCCAATTAACCGCCTGCAACTCCATCACCGTCTTTTTAATGCCATTTGGGTACTGCTTCACGCGGTTCATAATGTCTGAATAGAACTTGGCTGGATTGTCCGATTGTTCCATATAAGGCATCGCCATAATCGCTGTAAAGTCATAACGATTCAGGGATTGTTCTAAGGATTGAGCATACCAGTTTTCTGCATACGCATTTAAAGCCACTTGTGCGTAAAGATTACGAGCAGTCACCAGAAATGGTTGATATTGACGAACTTCCCCTGCCAGTTCCATCGCAAAGTCATCTAAATAATTGGTTTTATAAGCCGTCCATTTTTGCAAGTCAGCATCATTGTCACGAATTTTAGCAAGGTCTGTTGGTAAGCCTTGTTTTGCATAAGCCGCCAATGCATCTGGACTGGCATCTTCATAATCAGACAAAGTCACATCATCATGGAACAACAGTCCATCAAACGGTGTTGATTTAGCAAGATCTTGATAAATCTCTTTAATGGTCTGACGGGCTTCTGGCGAGAATGGGCTAAGACGAATATAACCCATATTCAAATGCTCGCCTGCTTTTGCTTGTTGGGTTTCCACTAGATCTTTCGATACAGGATCAGTCTTAGGCAGTTCCCAAGCCAAGAGTGGCATCCAAGCGTATAAACGCTGCACTGGAGTACGAGTTTGAATCTGCCAAGCCACGCGATTGAACAAATCTGCACGCATTGGGATATGACGATTTGGGAAATACACCATATCGGCAGAACCATTGGCATCAGGATCAGAAAAGGCCTGTAAATACACCGTATTTACGCCCATGCCATTAATACGATCAATCAAATGATCGAGATTACGTTCTTGCTGTTTGGTATCTTGATCGTAAATATAATCTAAATCGACATGCATAATTTTTTGCGGTCGATTGTTATCATTTAGATTCAGTTCACGATTTTTGATTTCTTGCGCCAAAGCACTGGTCGACATATTGCCCTGAATCAAAATACGACTCATATTTTGTAGCGATTGTTTGGCATGATCGGCCCCATCATCCAAAGTGATGGTAATCGGCATACCCAGCTGCTTAGCCGTTTGTACCAATTGCATATTATAACGACCATAAGGCCAGACCATCACGCGTGGTGAACGTAAACCATGTGCTTTTAAAAGATCATTATTGGTTTTTAAATCTTGATAAACACGGGCTTGATACACCGCATCACTTTCATAACTCTTGGTTTTAGGATCATAAATCCGCGTAATCGCAGCAGGTTCTAAATTCCCTTGTGGATTACCATTAATCCCTTGATGTAAATGATAACTGTGGCTGGCGATTTCAACCAAACCACTGCTTTGCATTTCCTTCAGCTCATCCCAGCTTAAGATTTTATTACGTTCAATTGGCTCACCACCAAAATCAACTTTCTGCCCTGCTTTAGGCTCCAACCATGAACCAACGACAGCCAAAACCACTGGAATCTTTTTCGCACGAATAATCGGATAGGCATTTTGATAAAATGACTGATAGCCATCATCAACCGTCAGCAAAATAGGTTTACTTGGTAATTTATATTTGCCTTGGTGTGCTTTGATCAATTGATCAACATTAATAAAATGATAGCCATTCTTTTTCAGCCAGTCGATGTGCTCACCAAACTGCTTTGCGGTGACCGCATAGCTTGGAATCAGTGCATCTTTTCGATCTGTAATTTCGTGATACCCAATGACGGTCAATGTGGTCGCATCGATTTTTGGATTTGCCGCAAAAGTTGTGGTACTGGCAACCACCCCAAACACAAGACCTAAAAAAGTTTTTAACGTCGGGGACACTAAACGTGTTGTCATAGAGATATCGTCTCAAGATTAGAAATTCACTGATCGCAGATCATGCCTGCATCATCTTACAACTTTATGGAAAAATAAGATGTTTTTGATGTTCAGCTGGAAGTACGGATTGTATTTATAATTTTAAAAGCTGAAAATAAACTTAAATGTAATTTTTATGAAATCAATCACACTTTGATTGAATATTTTTTAATAACAATAGCTCCTCATATACATCTATATAAGGAGCGTTAAATCATAATAAAAAGAATTAGTATTCAATTGACTGGAAATTCGGATGATCTGCAAGCTGCTGTAAATAGTGACGCTCTTTTTGATAAAAATATTTATTTAGGCGATTCACCCATTCACCACGGCGGAAAGTCAGTATCTTTTTATGCACACCATCATATTCCAGTAGTACAACATTACTATCATCTTCACTGGCTGCTAATCGCGTTATTTTATAGTCATGCGGTGCATACTGATGTGAAGGTTGTAATGATCTGAGGATTTCAATCTTATAATCACCATCAATCCAGTAATGCTTATCGATCAGCGCTTTTTCATTCACCCAAAAGCCTGTCTGTGCACCATCATGGGTATCAATCAAAAAAAAATGATCTAACTCTTTTAATAATTCCGATGCCGTGATATCCAAATAATCATTCATATCGACCTCTATTCACTCAAATTTTTATCGTTGCTTATTGCCGCATTTTTATAATGGATAAACTATAAGTGACATATTCCCCGATCACCTGATAGCCACCTGAAAAGCAAACTTTCATGACCTTAGAATAAACACTTGTTATTCAAAAAATTAAGGCCAATGGAAAAATTGCTCTTTTAACTCAAAGATATACAGGACTGTATATTGAGAATCAATATTTTTTTCTTGGGCTGCAATAAAATTCAGATAAAAGAAATATTTTTAAAAATCAAAACCTTATTATATGATTATAAATATTATTTTATGCTTATGATTTTAAAGCGATTTCGTCTAAAAGTAGACCAAATCGCTTTATTTTTTTGAATAGCAAAATCGTTATTCGTCGCGTGTTTTCACATCAAACAATTCGATTTCAAAAGTCAGATTGGCATTGGCTGGAATGATCTTGCCCATTTTACGTGAGCCATAAGCCAAGTGTGCAGGGACAATCAATTTACGCTTTCCACCTACACGCATACCCATAATGCCTTGATCCCAGCCTTTAATCACACGTCCAGTACCAATCACCGTTTCAAAGTAGTTACCACGATCCAATGATGAATCAAACTTGGTTCCATCTTCCAACCAACCAGTATAGTGAGTCGTAATCAAGGCACCACGAACTGCTTCTTTACCTTCGCCAACTTTTAAATCAATAATTTCTAATTCTGCGCTCATTTCTATCTCTCCAAATCACTCAAGCTAAATTATTGCAATTGTTGCCACTGAATGTCGACCTGACCTTTGTCGCTTAACAATGTCCATTCGCCATCCATAATATTCAGCTGCAATTGCATGGTACGTTCGCATAAGCCCTCAAGTGCCTGCGTAGTCTGTGGGGCCAATTGCCACACTTGCACATTGCTTAAGGTTTTAATCTTGGTGTTTTTCTGCCACCAATCATCTGACTGAGAACCATACGTCACAACTGCAACATTCTTACAACGTGCACTCGCCTTTTTCACTTTATCTTCAGATGGGCAACCGACTTCGATCCATTTCTCTAACAGTCCAGTCAGATCTTTTTGCCATAACGCTGGCTCATCAGTTTCAAATAAATCTTTGGTGAACTCTAACCGTTCATCGGCAAAACGTGCATAAGCCAAAATACGAACCATTAAACGTTCAATGGTTTCAGAAGGATGCTGAGCAAGCGTGAGCTGATAATCTGCATAGATATGCTCATCCATATTGGCAATATTGAGGTCTGCCTTATATATTGTTGCTTTTAACGCCATAAACTAAACTCTTAAATACAGTGTTCTCAAATTTGGCGCTAAGCATACTCTATTTTACCGAGAAGCATGTGCGATTTGATCAAGTTGATCATCAATCGGATCGATACGGCACTGCAATAATTGTGTTTCAAAAGCCAACCAATCACGTGTTGACTGACAAATGATTTCAATTCGATTATCAATGCTCTCCTCCACCGACTTATAGTTAAATTGCTGCGGATTAAAATTAAAACTTTTCCAACCTTGATCGGTATTAAAAATTCCTTTAATTCGTACCCAGTCTTGTTGCGCACACAACACATCTAATAAATCATGAAAATTAAATTGCCAGCGTTTCGGCAATTTCCAACCCGCGACTGTATAGCCCTGAGCCGTTTCAACATAATGATAAGGGAGCTGCTTGATTTCTGGCGTGTGTTCAATAGCTTGTGTTTGCTGCAACCTTAATAAGGGTTGAATCTTACGTTGTACAGGTTGCTGCTGAATATCCAAGTGTTGAATATCCACCTGCCCATGTTCAGCTTCAATCCAATACTGGACATAGGTTTCATATTCTTGTTTTAAAGCCGCATAGGCTTGATGATCTGCTGCGGTCATACAGTCGATATGCGACAACACCACAATTTGTGCCGATTTTAATTGATCAGTATATAAATTCTGTTTGACCCAATCCTGATCATGTAGGCGACTTCCATCTACAACAATCACTAAAGCACGCATTGCCAAACTCGTTTGCCAATGCGGTTCAGTCAGTTGCTCTAATAACTGTGCGGGATGCCCTAAACCCGTTGGTTCGATAAATAAACGATCAGGTTTGCTTTCACTGAGTAAGCGAGAAAGCGCAATCTGCATCGGTAATTGACTGCTACAGCACAAACAACCACCGAGCAACTCTTTCACCGCATAACCTTGTTGCTGGGTAATTAATTGTTGGTCAACCCCAATTTGCCCAAACTCATTCATCAGAATCGCCCAAACTTCATGCTCAGGCTTTTGAGTGAGCAAATGCTGCAATAATGTGGTCTTACCTGCCCCTAAAAAGCCAGAAATAATATGAGTGGGAACTGTTTTGGGAGCAATAACCTTCACGATCGACTCGCATTGAAAATTTATTTCATTCTAAAGCGAAAAATTGATGAAATAAAATAAAGAAGGATTTTCCCTATAATTAGACTTACAAGCGATTAAACAAAAATAAAGAGATTTTCATCACACATTAAATCTAAAAATCTTATTTAAAAATAAGATATAAATGGTTTATTCAATTAATAACTTTTTAGAAAAAGAACACTAGTGTTTAAAACACGTAAAACAATAGATCACTTTTTAATCACAAAAACATATTTCCATACATTTTAATCCTTAATTTCTCCATGATGTTTTACACAGCAACTACATAAAGCGATTCAATATTTCATATTGTTAAGATAGACGTAATAGATTGTTAAGAACATTGCCGCAAATACGTTTGGCACATAGCATGGACCTCATGCCGAAATTGAGAGATTGGGATTAACCGAATCCTCCTATTGCGGTTGTTATTTTAAATGAAATAAGGATGCCAAACATGAAATTTATCAAAACTGTTCTTGCGACTACACTTACTCTTGCTGCAGCTTCTACATTTGCAGCACCAGTAGAACAACAAACTGAAGATAAAGTTGTTGTTTCAACTCAAGAGCAACCTGAAACTCAAGGTCAAGCTGCAACTGATGCAACAGCAACTGAAGCACCTGCGTCTACACCTGCACCAACAAACTAATTAGATCTTAAGGTTCCTCCAGACCCTTAGGCCAACATTTGTAATGATTTAAAATTTATTTCATTACAAATGTAAAAAGATCGAACCATGCTGCGGTTCGATCTTTTATTTTTTGAATAAGCTCTGCATTAAAAAATTAGCATTGAGTGGTTTTCTTAAACATACTGCATGAAGGCTGATGAACTTCTTGTAAACGTGTCGCCTTACGCTGCTCTGCGGCCTCAAAGCGACAACGCTTCCATTCAGTATCTAGATTTAATTGTGGTACTTCTTTCGGCTTACGCTGCTCATCCACTGCAACCATAGTGAAATAACAAGTATTGGTATGACGAATGGTACGCTTCTGAATATTTTGCGCTTCAACACGAATGCCAATTTCCATCGAAGTGCGCCCAACATGATTTACGCTAGCTAAAAATGTCACTAGCTCACCAACATAAATTGGTTCTTTGAAATTAACGCGATCAACAGATAAAGTCACAACATAGCTGCCTGAGTATCGGCTTGCACAAGCATAAGCAACCTGATCAAGTAGCTTTAAAATCGTTCCACCATGAACATTACCTGAAAAGTTGGCCATATCAGGTGTCATCAAAACGGTCATTGTAAGCTCTGACTGGTCGTCAGGTGCTTGGTTTGCTTGATCTAATTGATACATGGGAAGAGCTCATAGAGAATACAACATGATTATTATCGTTTATTCATGGGTATAAACATATGCGCAAAATGATAAAACATCATCAATTCTTTTTATGATCTTGTTATTGTTTAATTCAAAATAATGACATCCCAAGTATTTTTGATTCAATGCGTCCCCAAAAGAAAGAGAATCTTTGAAAAAATACCTGAGATGTAGAAATATGGGCTTTATACAATTCAACTCAGATGGGCTGAACGAATCAGCCCAATGATACCGTTTACAATCATATCAATTGCGATCGTACCAATCAGCAAAGCAGATAGACGCCCGACAATATCAAAATAGCGATCGATATATTTTGCATGTTTATAGCGTAAATGATCATGACCAAATTTCATTAGGATCAAAATGCTACAGGTTAAAATCAAAGTAATTGCAATAACAGCTATTGCCCCAGTAAAAGGTACACTCACCCCAGTGACCACCGCCGCACTAATTGTGCCTGGACCGATCATAAATGGCATCGCGATGGTACCCGCCAGATGCTCAGGCGCCCCCCGCATTTCTCCGATCGTTTCCGCACCCTGAAAGACATAACGGTAACCAATCACCAAGAAAATTAAGCCACCAAAAATTTGAAAAGATTCGAAACGAACATTTAAATAGCGACTAAAAATATTCTCACCGCCCCAAGCAAATAGAATAAATACCCCGAAGGCAATCAAACTGCCCTGTATCAAGGCTTTACTAAATACCTTTGCATCGGTATTACGGATCATCCCGACCATGTAGACACTCATCAGAAAGGGATTGAGCAATGAGAAAAATAATGCAAACGCATGAATATAAGGAGAAAACATAACGGTCTCTTTAATCTGCGGAAAATTTTAAATGCCTGCGATCACAGGCAAGGTTTAGAATCACAATACAAAATTAATTTAGGGCTTGCTTACAACCTACAGTGGCATTCTTTAACGCATCATCTTTATTCAGATCAAGATTAACCCCTAATCCCAATAAACTCATGTGAATGTTGGCCTTGCTGTTATTCAACGCTTTGACTTTAAACTTGACCCCTTTATCACTGTATAAAGTGTTATCAACCAACTTTACCTGATAAGACATGACTTCCTTACGGTCGTCCATACACAGCACCCCATTACCTTGGCGGTTCAGACTTAATGCGACTGATGCAGCCCCTACCTCACCTGTCCAACTTCCTGAAAATGGAATCTGTGTTGTACTGAGTTGGTTAAATTGAGCAGGAGACATAGTTGTGATCGAAGTACAGCCAACCAAACCAAATACCAAAATAGCGGGTAATAAAATATTCTTCACAACCATCACCTAAAACGATCAAAATCAAATAATTGTTACTATTTTCCCATATTAAGGCCTTTTTTGATTTGTACAGCATGTATATGACTAGTATCGGAAATGTAAAAAACTTTAAATAATTTTTTGACCCAACTGCTATATTCAACTTTTGTACAGGGATAAAACTAAATCTGCCAATAAATATTTAATTCTTTAAAGAAAAATAATCTGAATCATTGCATAAATAATTCATCATCAAAAATAATAAATTTTTCTTGATTTTTAGTTCAATCATCTGTAGATTTTCTTTTTGAGTGAGTAATTCAAATGAATTTCCAATCTATATTTGAAACGTTTCAAACTCTTCCAAATGGAACGGATGCCTATCAACAATTAAAACATCAATGTGAACAAGCCATTGTTACTGCTGAACACCCGCTTGAACACAACGCCTTATTTCTTATTTATGGTTTTGCAAAAAACTATGTCCTACTCTATGAAGATCAAGCTGTCACGCCAGTTTTCGCAGACAAAGTAAAAGCACAAATTGTCGCTTATATGCATGAGCTCAATGAAGCATTAAGCACGAAAAATGCTAACCGTATATTAACTGCCTTAAATAATGTCTCTAAACAATATATTGGAAGTTCTAGGATTTTCTAATCACTGTCGTCCAATAAAATATTCAGACTTGATTTAGCTTTGACATTGCTTCTAAAAGTTTATTAGTTTTCATTATGCTAATAAAATGATTTAGAAGCAGTGTTCACTACATGTAGTTAAAATGCTGATGCTATACCCGATATAATAATTTTTTATTGTTATTTTCTCATCTTAGGCCAAAATTAATCGAGCATGATTTACAATATGCTCAGTCAAAAGCTGCAATGGCTTTGATTGTTGATCCCAATGATGCCAATACAGTGGAATATCAACGCTAATATCAGGCAATAACCCAACCAATACTTCTGCTTTATTTTCAATATTCAGTTGCAGCTCGGGCACCATGCCATAGCCTAACCCCAATTTAATGGCGGACACAAAAGACTCTGATGATGGAATTAAATGACAAGGATAAGTACCTTTCATCAATCCATAGTGTTTTTCCAGAAGATCAAAATGCATACGGTCTTTTTCATTAAAAATAATCGCAGGTGCAGCACGTAAAGTTTCTCGATGAATGCCTTCTGAAAACCATTTCCGTCTAAATTGCGCTGTCGCCATCATTTGATAACGCATCAAACCTAAATATTGCGCACGGCAACCGCGCATGGGTTGATCTTCAATTGAAATACAGGCACTTACCGTACCCTTTTCTAATAATGAATAGGTATGAGATTGGTCATCTGTTCTCAGCTCAATCACAATCTTTTCTTTGAGTAACACATCCTTTAATGCAGGAAGCAACCATGTCGCTAAAGAGTCTTCATTTGAACCAATCACAGTCTTGAAAAAATGTGATTCTCCTCCACCAGTCAAACCATGAAGTAAGTTTTGTTCTAAACGTCGAATGTGCTGTATGTGTTCGAAGATCTGCTGACCTACTTGGGTTAAGACACAAGGACGCCCCCGAATCAGCAGTAGTTGCCCTAATTCTTTTTCAAGTGCTTGGACTCTCAATGTCACCGCTGATGCAGTAATACAGAGCTTGGCACCTGCTTGTTCGAAGCTTCCATGTTCCGCAACTGCAAAGAAGGCTTCACATTGTTTATTGTCCAGCATAAAAACCTTAAAAAATTTTAGCAAAATCCAAACAACCTTAATCTTACTAAATTTTAAAAATAAAAAAAGATGATCATAACCCGCACAAAATAGCTTTGTCCTGATTGATAAAGATTAAACCAGTCTTTTTCTCAAATAAATGATACTGAGTAAAGCAAAAGCCAAACCGATAAAGGACGGTGCATAACCAAAAGGTGTTGCCAACAGCCCAACGATGACCGCACCCGCTACTGCGCCGCCATAATTAAAAATATTAACACGAGCAATAATTTCATCTCGTCGGCTTTCATCCAAACGACCTACAGCAGAATATGTAAGTGGCACCAAAGCACCTACAGCAACACCAGCCAATGCAAAACCCAAAATAACGGTCACTAATGAATGGCTGATTCCAGACAATACACATCCGAATGCCCCGATCAGGAGCGTGACTAAAGCAATCCATGTCGCTGTTTTAAATTGCATTAAATAATCAAGACTTAAGCGTGTGAGTAAAATTCCAATTTGATAGGCTGCATAACCCAAAGGAGCAATGGTTGCCGAGCTTGCCAAAACATCTTTGAGATAAATTGAACTCCATGTACTGATTGCAGAATCGACAGTAAACACAATTAAAATAATCAGTCCAAAGATGAGAAGCTGTTGATATGGAATCGCTGCTTTCTCTTGCGAAAGTATTTCTGAGCATTGTTTTTGCTGAAATAACCAGTGTCTAGAGAATTGCGAGGTGATAAAGGCAATCGCCACTGCAATGCATAATGCTGTCGTTGCTCCGAGTGCAGTTGAAACAGTAGCTGACATAATCAATGCCCCTAAAAATGCAGCCGCGGTGTAACAAGCAAAGAAACCACCAAATACACTTTTACCAAGCCGTTGCTCCATAATAACCGCTTGCATATTCAGTGCTGCATCTAAACAACCTAGTCCAAGCCCATAAAGCAAAAAACTCGCAATCATAAGAATCACATTTGGACTAAATGCAGCAATTGCTATTCCTATCGCTTCAAAAATAAAACCAGTCACAACGGCAAGTCGTGAACCAAGCTTGACTGCGATACGATCAGCTAAAATTGAACCGAGTGCCGCTGCAATGCATACCCCTAGAATAATTAGCGACAACTGATCATCTGAAAGTCTGAATCGACCTTTTATTGTCGGGAGTGCCGTCATCACGGTCGCGTAGCCAAGGCCTTGTGTGGCAAACCCCAGCGCAATCACTTTTCTGGTTTTGCTGAGCATCAGGTTGTTTACACTTTGAATATTATGATTGAGGTCCATGCCTGACTCACTTCATTATTTTTAAATATGTGCTTAGATATTGCCTCGAACACTTCCTGTGTCGATTGTTTTTAATTTTGATCTGAAACAATTCTGAAAATAAGGGCAATAAATTCAAAAATAAGGGGGGTAATTCGGACAACAAGATTAAGCAGCTTTGTTACATCACCCGACCGCTAAACACTTATTCAGTCATATCCATCTCAGATAAATAAAGCTATCGCTAAAATCTAAGGTATACCCCATTGGCTTTTACTCTGAATGCCTCATAGCAGTCTATTCAAAATGCCCCTTTTCAGCGACAGCAAAAAATGCTTCACCTTATTTAGTGTCCAAGATTAAACCTTAAAAAAATTTAGCTAAACCAAAACAATCTTAATTTTACTGACTTTTATAAATAAAAAAAGATAATAGCAAATAGTAAATTTTTAATGGAAAAAAGCATCTAACACTTGATCTAAGCGTTAGACGAACTGCCTTTGCCTAAGCATATGCACGTTGTTTTCCAGCCAAAACCAGCACAGACCACCCTATATAATCGAGGAACCAAAATATGACTGCATTTTTCTATGGGCTTGGTATTGGCTTTTCTTTAATTTTAGCCATTGGCGCGCAGAATGCTTTTGTTCTAAAACAAGGCTTAAAGCAACAGCATGTTTTTTGGGTGTGTTTGATCTGTGCACTTTCGGATTCTATCTTGATTTATTTAGGGGTCATGGGCTTTTCAAAAATCGTGATTGACTTCCCCTTGATCGTCACCATTGCCAAATACTTTGGTGCTGCTTTTTTATTTTTATACGGGCTTAGAAATTTTTACTCCGCTATTAACAATAGCTCATCACTCAACCCCAGTGAAATTGAAAAAGACTCGCTATTTAAAATTATTGGTATGTGCTTGGCCTTCACCTGGCTGAATCCACATGTCTATCTAGACACCGTGATTCTGGTTGGTTCGATTTCAGTTCAGTTTGCAGATCATCTGTATTTATTTGCAGCTGGGACCATACTTTCTTCATGGATCTTCTTTTTCGCTTTAGGCTATGGCGCAAGAGTTTTATTGCCTTGGTTTAAAAAGGCCAGTTCATGGAGAATTCTAGATGTTGTTGTTGGACTGATGATGTGGGCGATTGCAACAAAGTTGTTAATCTAAAACACAGAGAAATAAAAAAGCCCTTATTTTCATAAGGGCTTTTTTGTATTTGGCGGAAGCGGTGAGATTCGAACTCACGGAGGACTCACACCCTCGTCGGTTTTCAAGACCGGTGCATTAAACCGCTCTGCCACGCTTCCAATGGCGGCTATCATATAAATAAAAGTTCAACTTGGCAAATCTTTTATTCAAAATAATGCATCAACCGCTCAAAATAAAATCAACACCCTGTAATTTTAAGCATTTTCAGGTTTTTCATAGCGAATTGAGTTGATATACCACAGTTTTTTGCCCAACGGTGTATGCACCTCAACTTCATCATCCACTTGTTTACCCAGTAAAGCTCGCGCCATAGGTGACTCAATCGAAATATGTTGCGGATGGTGATCATAGATTTCATCGACACCCACGAGACGCAATTTTTTTAGCTCCCCTGCATCATTTTCGATTTCAACCCAAGCACCAAAGTAGACCTTTCCCTCTTGCTCAGGCACATAATCGACAATTTTTAATTCTTCTAACCGTTTTCCTAAATAGCGAACTCGACGATCTATCTTCCTAAGTATTTGTTTATTGTATTGATAATCAGCATTTTCCGAACGATCACCAAGGCTTGCCGCCCAATTTACTTTTTTAGTGATTTCAGGGCGTTCGTCATGCCAAAGCTTTTTTAGCTCAGCAACCAAAAGGTCATGTCCAGTACGTGTAATTAAATTCGATTTCATAAGCCCAAATACGTTAATACAACAGTCCATTTACAAGTTTTTGCATTGTATTCCTTATTTCACCACCACTAAAGTGTATAAATTTTATTCTTTTCCAAATCATAGGTTTGTGATGTAATTCTCAATTTTTTATTGTGCAAAATTTGACATTCTTGTTTTTGCCGCTTAATATGCGCCCCTAAGTTTGTTTTTGTTTATTTTTTATACACTTTGTAAATGTTGTGAAACATTTGCACCATGTTTTCCTTTAACTCAATGTCATTACTGAATGACGTTCATGACTTGCCCACCCTTATTGAATTTATCAACTTTTAAAAGTTAAGGCAGTGTTTTGCTGAACTTTTTGGGCATAAATTACCTGTAGCGGAGACAACATGCACAGTAATTCAAGTTCTGGGTCGAGGCCTAGCCTTAACTCTTTATCTTCCAAACGACCTTTTCAAGTTTTAGCGTTAGGAGCCGCAATCCTTCCGTTCAATAGCTTGAATGCTGAAAAATCACATCAATACAATACGGTTGTGAATACCAACGTTTTAACTGTCGTTGCAGTTGAAAGTCCAACTACGGTCTTTAAAGACGGTCAATTCCAACATGGTTTTGGTTATGACCTAGTGCGTAATTACGCACAAAGCTTAAACGTAAAGCTTGATTTCAAAACCGTTCCTGACAATGCCACGGCATTGAAATGGGTTGCTCAAGGTAAAGCAAACATTGCCATGACCACAGCCAATCTGGCTGCGATTGAAAATAAACAACTGGTTTCATTTTCAGCAAGTTGTGGTGATCAAGCAAGCTTAAGCAAAAATGGTTTAAATCCTCAGTTAAACTGGGTGTTTAAACAAGCTGATGATCCCCTCACCCTCACGGCGAGTGGTTATATCTGTCAAAGTAAGCAGTCGGGTACAACCCAGCAATTGGCTTCATTCTATAACCGCAATGTGGTTAAACCAGAGTCTTGGTCTACGATTCAAAGAGATTTGAATCAACGCTTACCGATTTATAAGGCAAGTTTTAAACAAAGCGCATCTAAATACAATTTAGATTGGCACTTACTCGCAGCAATTGGCTATCAAGAGTCTTATCTTAAACCGAGCTCAGTTTCTCCCACTGGCGTACGTGGTTTAATGATGTTGACCAACAGCACAGCCAAAGCGATGGGCGTAAGCAATCGCTCAGATCCACTGCAAAGTATTCAAGGTGGTGCAAAGTACTTTGATCTGATGTTAGATCAATTTGGCAATGTGCCTTATCCAGACCGTAACTGGTATGCTTTGGTTGCATACAATATGGGTCCTGGTGCAGTCAGCCAGATTCAGAAACGTATCCGTGCACAAGGCAAAGATCCGAATCAGTGGGTCAATTTATATGACTATTTACAGCGTAACCAAGCACGAAATGGTCGATATAAACAAGCTGTACAATATGTGACGCGTATTCGTACCTATTTAGAACATCTTAAAACCAATAGCCGTATTGATGTATAACTGAATAGACATAAAAAAAGCTTACCTTTGGGTAAGCTTTTTTTATTCAGAAAGAATTAAGCAGTAAGCTCAAGTACTTTCTTGAATAAATCTTTTTGCTCTTGGCTTGGCTTAGCTGTTTGTAAAGCCATAAGCTGAGACATATCGCCTTGAACTTTGATTTTACCAGTCATGAATGCTTGCATCGCAGCAGCCATATCAAATTCCAAGAATACTTTACGTAAAGTTTCAGCATCCATGTTCAAAGTTGTTTTAGCATTTGAAGATAAACCCTTTTGGATTTTACCCGCATCTAAAGCCAACTCTGTATTACCAGCTGCATCTGTTACAACCAAGTTAATCGCTAAATTCGCAAGTGCTGGTGGCAAGTTTAAATCACCTGCTTCAGCAGTAAGTTTTTCAACAGTTGCAAACCAATCATCAGTTAAAAATGCAGCCATGATTATTCCTCAAATGTATTTGTTCAATTTCTTGTGCCATCTATCCAGACGACATCTCATGAAGCAATTTGCTCGTGCCCTGTTATAGCATGTAATTTTTATTTTAGGCTATGATTTTTTGTACGCGTGATTCAATTTTTAAAATTTTGATAAAAAAAAGGTACTTAACAAGTACCTTTTCAAAAACTTTTACACTTTACTCAGCAGCAAAACTGAGATTGACCACATCTAAGCGATTTTTCAACTCTTCTGGGTCTTTCATATCAAACTCACGTTGAGCATCCAACGCTTCAAAATCGAATAGCTCACGGTCCGCCAATTGTGATGGAGACACATTTTGTAAGGCACCAAAAATACTGTGTAAACGCTTTGGATGCTGCTTATCCCATTCACGCAACATGTCATTAATAATGGCACGTTGTAAGTTTTCTTGTGAGCCACACAAGTTACACGGAATAATCGGGAACTGGCGTAAATCCGCATATTTGATAATGTCTTTCTCTTCGACATAAGCCAAAGGACGAATCAGGATATTCTTTTTATCCGATGAAAGTAGTTTTGGTGGCATCGCCTTTAAACTACCACCATGGAACAAGTTCAAGAAGAATGTTGCCATGATGTCATCACGGTGATGACCTAATGCAACCTTAGTTGCACCAATTTCTTGAGCGAAGCCATACAGCGAACCACGGCGTAAACGAGAGCATACTGCGCAGTAGGTTTTGCCTTCAGGTGTTAAACGCTTGGTAATGGTGTAAGTATCTTTTTCAAGGATGTAATATGGAATATTGTTCTCTTCCATATAGCGCGGCAAGATATCTTCGGGGAAGCCAGGTTGCTTTTGATCCAGATTCACAGCCACAACATCAAAATTGATGGGTGCAATCCGTTTAAACTGCAACAAGATATCCAATAAGGTATAGCTGTCTTTACCACCAGACACACAAACCATGACCTTATCACCATCTTCGATCATATTGTAATCACGAATTGCATGCCCAACCTGACGACGAAGCTTTTTCAACAAGCGATAATACGCTGAACTTGTCGGAAGTTCTGGCTTGAAATTAAATCCTTGGTTGGATTCCACTGGCGCGTACATAGACGTGATTTACTCATAAACAAAAATACCCGCAAGATTTTATCTCATTCAGAAAAAATGCGCATCTAAAGAATTTTTCAATTTCTTCCAATCGTCATATTTGAGTTTCATACTGGTAAAATTCTGATCAAAAAAATTTAGATTCGGCTGGATTGCTTATATTTCAAACTTTTCCACAGTTGTCCACAAAAGCTGTGGATAAATTTGTGGATTTCTTCGCTATTGACAAACTCTTTTTATCTTAAAATAAGGCTTCCGATTAGATTGATCATTTTTTAACCAATGATTTTATGAAAACAAAATCAATGACTTAGATAAGTCAAGACTTAGTTTTTAAAAAAAATATTTTAATTTTTTTTGCTGAACATTCGAACAAAATGACTTGATTTTTGTCTAACAGTCGAAAATAAAAAAATTGTAGCGAAAGTTCTTTTTTTACTTTTTTTTGTTACACTGCTGTGAAGAACTTATGCTCATCCTTTCGTGAATATTATAATGATGAACAAAACAACATATTTTTTTACCCTTTGCTTGGGGACAATCGGTTTTTTTAATGGCGTAGCTCCAAGCTATGCTGGGCAGACGATTTATCAATTTAAAGACAACAATGGTACAACGCTGCTGACCAATAAGAAAAAAGCAGAATATAGTCATTTAAAAGTAGTGAAAGCGACCTATTATCCAGACAGTAATATCCATAGTTATAGTAACTGGGGTGCGAGCGAGGCTTCAGTGCTTCCAAGCTATAGCCGTAATAAAAATGCATTTGACTCTTTGATTCGCCAAGCAGCACAGCAACATGGCGTCTCTGAGGGATTAATTAAAGCGGTCATGCACACTGAATCAGGCTTTAATATCAATGCCCGCTCTCCAGTTGGTGCCCAAGGCTTAATGCAACTGATGCCAGCAACTGCACGCCGCTTTAATGTGAATAATGCCTACGACCCACAACAAAATATTTTTGCTGGTGCAAAATATTTAAGTTGGTTACTTAAGCGATTTAATGGTGATACCCGACTTGCAATCGCGGCATATAACGCAGGTGAAGGTAATGTCGATAAATATGGAGGCATTCCCCCGTTTCGTGAAACCCAAGATTATGTCCGTCGTGTCACTAGCCGTTATCAAAACCTATATGCATCAAGCATCGGTTCATCATCGAGCTCAAATGCACAGGTGATTGCACAATCGACCAATTACACCACGCCATCAACCGAAGCTGTAGAAGTTGCACCAGCCCCGAAACAATATAATCGTCAGATCATTACCCTTGCAGACGGCACCTTTACCGATGCACCATCAGGTACCTATACCACCACAAATGCCACAGCATCTGCTCGAATCCGTCTAAGTGATTAACAATTTAAGAATGCTATTCTCACAGCGTGATTTTAGCTGATTGTTTTCATACAAAAATTGTTTTAAGTCACTGTTTATCAGCCAGTTCATCGTTTTATAGGCTAAATGTATCTATGCCTATTTTTTGCTTGAATTTTTACAATTCGCCCTGCATATTAGCGTTATGATTTATAATTTATAAATCAGATCACTTTTTCTCTATAAGAGGGTTTTCTCAATGATGCGGATTGGTTTGTTCTTGCTAACCAACCTCGCGGTACTGGTTGTAGCTGGCATTATCTTGTCACTCTTCGGTGTCGGTAGTTACCATGGCGCAGGGGGCTTGAATCTAGGCAACCTTTTAGTCGTCTGTTTTGTCTTTGGTATGGTGGGTTCTATTATTTCCCTGTTCATGTCGAAGTGGATGGCTAAAAAAACCACTGGGACTGAATTAATTGACCCAAATGCACCCCGTAGTCAAGCAGAAGCTTGGTTATTACAAGAAGTGGCGCAATTATCTCAACGTGCAGGTATTAACATGCCTGAAGTGGGTATTTTCCCTTCTTACCAATCCAATGCATTTGCGACAGGTTGGAATAAAAATGACGCATTAGTAGCTGTTTCAACAGGGCTATTAGAGCGTATGAACAAAGATGAACTTCGTGCAGTACTCGCGCACGAAATCGGTCACGTTGCAAATGGTGACATGGTTACCCTTGCGCTGATTCAAGGTGTGGTTAACGCCTTTGTCATGTTCTTTGCACGTATTGCTGGTGATTTCATCGACCGTAATGTATTTGGTCGTGAAGAAGGTGAAGCACCAGGCCTTGCTTATTTTGCCATTACGATCGTACTCGATATCGTATTCGGTATTATGGCTTCTGCCATCGTGATGTGGTTCTCTCGTCAACGTGAATATCGCGCAGACGAAGCCGGCGCACGTTTAGCAGGTAAACAAGCGATGATCTCTGCTTTACTTCGTCTACAAGCAGAATCAGAAATGCCAGATCAAATGCCGAAAGAAATGAAAGCATTTGCGATTGCGGAAGGTAAGGAACAAGGCTTTAGCTTAGCTGCTTTATTCCAAACTCACCCAACCATTGAACAACGTGTTGCTGCATTACAGCAATTAAATGTTCAATAATCAGTATCAGATAAACGATAAAGCCTCCATCACGGAGGCTTTATTTTTGCTTAAAATCTAATGTGCTTGGAAAGATTGATAGAACTGCCACAGATAACTGAAACCTGCCCAAACCGCGACAACCAATAAGATAAGGACTGCAATTCCCAATAAATCTGGGATACGTAACCAAATCCAGCTCACGATCGGATTACGCCAAAATGCCGAGCTTTTTTGCTTCTGCTCAAGTGATTCATGTAAGAATGGATGAACCACATGAATATCACTATGCACTTGATATTCCTCACGGATATGCTCATGTACAATTTCAAGCGTCTTGCGACTCGGACGAATAAATACATCAAATAAGGTGCCGACAATCGGTACAAAACCGACCAACATATCCATAATTGCCAGTTTGACTACATCCTTCAGTTTATGCTGTGGTACACCGACCTCCCTCGCCTTTTTAAATGCATACAGGGTTAAAATAAAGCCTGCGATATCACCTGCAAAAGGAATGGTACTCAGTGCAGCATCGGCTCCGACACCTTGTTTGGTGAAAGGAATTCGAACCAAACTGTCCATGGTGTTGGCAAATTTTGCTAAATCACGTTCGACAGCAATCGCTTGCTGCTGAGTTAATTTTTTTTGTTGTGTTGGAGACGTCATTCACGCAACCTAAAAACCATGTTTATGCTTGAGAATAAAGCAGATTTTCCGTTTTGTCGGTACGATTATTATTACCAATTAGAATAAAATCATCGAGGCGATGAATAAATACACCAATACACCTGTCGCATCACAAATCGAAGTGACCAACGGCGCGGAAGCACTGGCAGGATCAAGTCCAGCTTTGTTTAAAATAAACGGTAAACTCATTCCGATCAAACAGCCCATCAATACAATGCCCATCATGCTCAGCGCCAGTACCAAAGCCACCATTTCATCACCACGGAAATAACCCAGTAATGACACAGCAACCGCCATAGTGCCACCTAAGCACAGTGCAACTAAACTTTCACGCCCGAGTAAATAAAACCAGTCTTTAAATTGCACATCACCCGTTGCTAAAGCACGGACCATCAATGTTGAAGACTGAGAACCTGCATTGCCGCCACTTCCCACCAATAATGGCAAAAAGAAAACCAATACCAGATTTTTCGCAATTACATCTTCATAGTGGGCAATACCAATCCCTGACAACAAGCTACCAAACACCAAGAAAACCAGCCAAAAAACACGCTTCTGATAAAGCTGCAAAATGGGTGCCGACTTAATACTCAGTTTAGATGATGCATTGACCGCACCGACTTTTAAGAAGTCTTCTGTTGCTTCTTCGCTGGCCACGTCCATCGCATCATCATAGGTCACAATCCCGACCATCATGTTTTGATGATCGATAATCGGCAGCGCTAATAAATCATAACGTGCAATGGTTTTTGCCACTTCATCTTGGTCGGTATCTACAAAAGCGGTTAAGACATTGGTTTCCATGAGCTCATTAATATTTTGCTCTTCAGGCGCAAGTATCAGTTGCTTTAAAGATAAAACCCCGAGAATTTTGCGTGCTTCATCCAATACATAAGCGAAATAAATCATTTCGGTATCAGGAGCTTCGAGACGCAGCATTTTAATCGCATCATTGACCGTCATATTCGGTTTTAAAGTCGCATATTCCGAGCTCATGATCGCACCTGCGGTTCCCTCTAAATAGGATGACAGTTGACGGATATCTTCTCTCTCTGCCTGTGCTAGGGCTGGTAATAACGCATTTTGTTGTTCTTCATCTAAACACTTAAAGACGTCAGCGCGTTTATCCGATGACATTTCCCCGATAATCTCTGCTAGAACATTTCTGGGCATCGCTTGGGCGAGTTTGACTTGTTCATTGGGTGGAAGATATGAAAAGACATAGGCACGATCAGGTAAATGCGTGAGCAGCAATTGGCTTTGTTCAGCCGAAAGCTGTGTCAAAACATCGGCAATATCGACCGCTTGAAATGTTTCAACTGATGCAAGTGCTAGTTCAATATGATTATTTTTAAGTGCGTCGCTTAATAAATATAAAAAGTTGTTGTAGCTCATAATCGCCTCTTCACTACAAAGTATCTGCAATGAAGGACTAAACGCAGCGTATTATTTTACGATCGAATAGAAAACTTCATTCAGATTTTGATTAATATAAAAATGTGTAATTTGAAATAAACTACAACTCTGCGTGTCCATTTAGGGAATCAAACCTCATTAGGCCGCTTATACGGCACGGCAATACTACAAATATTTTTTTATATTCTCAACTTAGACAACAAAAATGAACAATTCGAGTCCTATTCTGTTTAATGAATTGTTCATTTCTGCTCGTCATTTTAACTGACCTTAAGCAGCTTCAACTTTTGTTTTGGGTTTAAAGGTGCTTCTTACCAATACATACATAAATGGAATAAAGATCAGAACCAGAATCGTGCCGAAAACGACACCACCAAACACACTATAACCAATCGCCTGCCGACTTAAGGCCCCTGCACCACTTGAGAACATCAACGGAATCACGCCTGCACCAAATGCAATTGAAGTCATCAGAATCGGTCTGAGGCGAAGTCCAGCTGCCTCTAGAGCGGCTTCTAATGCGCTACGGCCTTGTTGCTGCAAACTCGCAGCGAACTCGACCATCAAAATCGCATTCTTACAGGACAAACCAATTGTCGTTAGTAGTGCAATCTGGAAATAAATATCATTGGCGAAACCAAACCAGTAACTGAATAAAATAGTTCCCCCAATGCCGAGTGGAATGGCTGCCATCACCACTGTTGGAATTGACCAGCTTTCATAAAGTGCAGCAAGACAGAGGAAAATAAAGGCAACAGAAATCAGATATAACCAAATCGCCTGATTACTGGATTGCTGTTCCTGATAAGACAAACCACTCCACGCAAGACCCACATTTGGCATTTGATCAACCAAACCAGCAATTGCTTGCATACCTTGTCCACTACTAAAGCCTTTTGACGCATCCGCTTCCATACTCATGGAAGGATAGCCCATAAAACGCTCAAGCATCGGTGGAGCACCTTGCCAAGTAATCTGACTAAACTGTGAAAATGGCACCATTTGACCATTGGCATTTTTGACATACCAATAGTTTAAATCTTCAGGTTTGGAACGATACGGTGCATCGCCTTGTAAATACACTCGCTTAATTCGGCCACGGTCGATAAAGTCATTGATATAACTTCCGCTCCACGCAGTCGATAAGGTGCGATTAATTTCACTGACATTCAGCCCATGGATCATGGCGGCCTTATGATCAATCTTGATATTTAATACCGCCTGATCATCATTACTCTTCTTATCGACATTTTCGACAGAATCAAGTGCATTACCTTGCTGTTGCAACTGCTGGAAAGAATTCACCAAGCTTTGTCTGCCCAAGCCTTGGGTATCTTGCAGCCAAAACTCCATTTTATCGGAGTTACCTAAGCCACGAATCACCGAAGGCATCAACACCATAATGCGTGCCTGATTATTTTTTGAAAAATACTTCATTGCACGTGCACGAATTTCTTGTGCACTGTTTTCTGTGCCTTTACGATCATCCCAATGTTTTAACGATACAAAGGCTTGACCCAAATTCTGTCCTGTCCCTGAAAAATTACGCCCATGAATCACCATCACACCATTCAAATTGGCTTTTTCATGCTCAAGGAAGTAATCAGAGATCTGTTTGCCGACTTCTTCGGTCTTACTCATCGGCGTACCTTCTGGTAACCGAAATTGAACACCCAAAATCCCTTGATCTTCTTGCGGTAAGAAACTAGTCGGCAAATCACGATACACCCAGATAAAACTCGCAATCAGTACGACAATACCAATCAAGGACACCGCTTTTACTGCAATCACTTTTTTGGAAACATTGAGATAACGTGTTTTAATTGCATCCAAACATTGATTAAACCAGACTGCCCAACGTGCCTGCTTCTGTTGAGGTTTCAATAAAATTGCACATAAGGCTGGTGTCAGAATCAAAGCCACTAACAACGAAAGCCCCATTGCCACAACCAAGGTAATCGAGAACTGTCGATAAATAATCCCTGTTGCACCACTAAAGAAAGACATGGGAATAAAAACTGCTGTCAGGACCAAAGTAATCCCGACCAAAGCCCCACTGATCTCCTGCATGGATTGGATTGACGCTTGCTTGGCACTGAGTTGCTGCTCATGCATCAGTCGTTCAACGTTCTCAACCACGACAATCGCATCATCAACCAACAGTCCAATCGCCAATACCATCGCAAATAAGGTCAGTGTATTAATGCTCATCCCGAGAACCGCTAAAACAGCAAAGGTGCCGAGGATCACCACAGGGACTGTAACTGCTGGAATGAGTGTCGCACGCCAGTTTTGCAGGAAGATAAACATCACCAGCACAACCAGTCCAATCGCTTCGATCAGGGTCGAAACCACTTGCGACATCGACTCTTTTACAAACGGCGTATCATCGCGTGGATAAACCACAAAATAACCATCAGGTAAGGTTTTTTCTAAACGAGCGACTTCTTTATAAACAGCATCGGCCACCTGCATGACATTGGCGCCGACAGTTAATGACAGTGAAAGCCCTGAAGCAGGATAGCCATTCAGACGGTTAAACACCTGATAGTTTTCCGCACCAACCTCAACTCTTGCCACATCTTTTAAATAGACAAAGCTGCCATCACTGTTGGCTTTAACAATGATATTTTCAAACTGTTCAGGCGTACGCAGCAGTGAGCCAGAAGTGACCTTGGCATTTAAATACTGATTGTCGGCTGCGGGTAAATCACCAATTGCACCAGCAGCTACTTGGGTGTTTTGATTTTCAATCGCGGAACGTACATCACTGACTTGTAATTGATAGCGTTCCAAGCGCTGTGGATCCAACCATATACGCATGGCATATTGTGATCCAAATACACTGACCTCACCGACACCTTCAATTCGGCTCAGGTTCAACTCAAAATTATTAGTTAGATAGTCTGAAATATCGAGATTGCTTGAACGCCCTGACTTGTCTCCAAGCCCGATGACCATAAAGGAATCACTCAAAGATTTACGGACATTGACACCTTGGCGCTGTACATCTTCTGGGAGACGGTTGATCGCACCATTTACGGCATTTTGTACCTGCACTTGTGCTTGATCAGGATCCGTCCCTTGGTCAAAGAACAAACTAATTCGGCTATTCCCGCTGGCATCACTACTGGAGCTGAAATACAACAGGTGGTCAATGCCTTTAATTTGTTGTTCTAAAACTTGGGTAACGCTATCTTCAACCGCTTGAGCATCTGCACCACTATAGTTTGCCGCAACCGTAATTCGCGGTGGTGCAATATCGGGATAACGCTCTACCGGTAAATTCAAAATGGAGAAGAGACCAACAGCCATGACAATGATTGCCAGTACACCAGCAAAAATGGGACGATGAATAAAAAACTTAGATAACATGGCTGTTCATTCCATTGTTGAAACAGTCAATTTTTCAAAAAGATAGAGAATTTTAGCACTTTCAATCTACGATCATTACCGAGCTTTAAAGCAAACACCATCCCTATTAACATATCATTTCAAAAAGCGAGAATTGAGGAGAAATAATGGATTTTGCGCTGTATCAATAACCGAAGGAGCTAGCCCTTGTTAACAACTCAACAGTTTAGCTGTGTAATTAATTTAATTTACTGTGCAATCAAATACTTCTTAATTTAGAATTGACACACTCCCCACTTAAACCGATATTAGCACGCTCGGTAACTCTCCCCCATTTTATTAGTCGTATATGAAGGCCAGCTTAAAAAACTTTAATATCCTGTTGCTTATCCTGCTTCCAGCATTCATTACTGGAGGTTTGCTGATTAGTGCAGGTAATTTGTCTGATGGTTTAAGGCTTGGCTTTTTATCTTTACCGGGCGTTTTTTTTATCTATCTGGCAATCACGCGACAAAAAATCTATTGGTATGTTCTCACAATTGCTTGGTGGTTCATCGCATGGCTCGATGCCCTACTTCGTTCCAGTACATGGTTTTTATTCAACAGTGATAATGAAGCCTATTTTATTATTGAAGCAATTGCCAATACCAATCAGCAAGAGATCTGGGGATTTATCCAGCTTCACCTCGTTACTATTGCAGCGGTAGTATTTAGTTTACTCAGCGCGCTCACGCTCTATAGTTTTGCGGTATTCAAACTGGTTAAACCGCTTCATTTCAGTCAACTTTGGCAGAGTCGTGTATATCGTGGTTGCATTATTCTACTGATCTTGTTAGCCGCTACCAGCTATTTAATGAAACCTTCTCGGAAGGTACATCCTGTTATCTTTTGGTCTGAGTTCCAAACTAAAATTCAAGATTTTAAAAATAGAATTAAGCAGCATAAAGATGTGCATCATCAGTGGGATCTCAGTGCAAAAAATAATTTAGTACTGACTGACCAAGCCAAAGGAAAACAGACCCATGTCTTGGTCCTTTCAGAAAGTCTCACCAGTCTAAACTTAGGCGTATGCGATTATCCACGAGATACCACACCTGAAATGACAAAGCGACTCGCTGAGATTAAAGTCTTCTGTAACGCCTTTTCTCCTGCACCGTCTACTATCAATGCACTGCGTGTTTTATTGACCGAAAGTCCTGCCGCAGAACATGATAAGTATTCATCCGAAAGTGTACTCGCTTACGCGCGCGCTGCCGGATATAAAATTTATTGGCTCAGCAACCAAGATGATACCTATTTGTCCTCTCTGTTTGGTTCCTATGCCGATAAAGCCGTATATAAAAATACCCGTTCTGGGCGCAGTAGTACCTCTTTGGATGAAAGCTTAATTCCTGATTATCAGCAAGCACTTGCAGATCCAGATCCGAAAAAGTTAATCATTCTTCATCTAATTGGTGCGCATCCAAATTATAAAGAACGTTACCCAGATACATTCAATAAATTTACTAGCACCAGTAATGATCAGGTCGAACTCGAACTTAAAAGTCGAGATATTGACCCATGGATTCGCTCGCTACGCAATGATTATGATAATGCAGTTTTATACGAAGACTCCTTACTGGCTAAGTTTCTAGATGATTTAAGAGCGGATGCAGTACCAGACTTTAGATCGTTCACCGTTGTATCTGATCATGGCAATGAAGTTGGACATGAAATCGATTATGCAGGCCATAGTCCCAATACCAAAGCTGGCTATCAAGTTCCTGTAATTATGTGGTCTGATAAAATGCTGGCGACTGGGGTAAACAAAGACAAGACCTTAAATACTGCCGAACTCGATAACAATCTCATGTATATCATGGGGCTTAAAGATAAATCATCGCCAAAACGATCCTATTGGCAAGATGAAAATTATCAATTCACACCAGAAATCAATTGGCCATATTGGAAGCATAAGTCTTAATCAGAACCAATAAAAAACTCCAGTTTAGTTCCTTCATCTAAACTGGAGTTTTTGCTTATCTGGGTGCAACTTTAGAGTTCTTCATATTTTCATAAAAGCATCATACAACTGTCATTGATTTGATAACTTTAGATTTCAAACTAGCCGCTTAGATAAAAACTGATGAGTTTATTCATGTTTAAAAAAGCTGCGCTTTGTCTCTGCCTGATCAGTCTTGCAGGCTGTAATGATGACAATAATAATCAAAGTAATACCACGCAACCTGAATATCAACTGCCAAAAATTTTAGTGATTGGACATCGCGGTGCCAGTGCACTTCGACCAGAACATACGCTTGCGTCTTATCAAAAAGCCATTGATGATGGTGCTGACTTCATCGAACCAGATTTAGTTTCAACTAAAGATGGTGTTTTGGTCGCTCGTCATGAAAATGAAATTGGCGGCACCACCAATGTTTCGACCCTATCTCAATTTGCGGATCGTAAAAAAAACAAAGTGATTGATGGGACACGTTTTGATAACGGTTGGTTTACGGAAGACTTTACTTTAAACGAATTACAACAACTGAAAGCACGTGAACGTATTCCGCAATTTCGACCAGACAATCAAAAATACAATGATCTCTATCCTGTTCCGACTTTAGAGCAGATCATTGAACTTGCTGATGCACATTATAAAAAAACAGGCAAGATTATTGGCTTATATATTGAAACTAAACATCCGACCTATTTCCAAAAACAAAATTTGGCGATGGAAGACACACTACTTAAAACGCTGTCTAAATATCAATACACTCGCGATATTGCACCAATTTATCTACAATCTTTCGAAGTTGGCAATTTAAAATATTTGAAAAACCAACTGGATTTACATAAGAGTGTTAAACACGCACAATTAATTCAGCTCTATGATGCTCCAGGTGCAAAACCAGCGGACTATGTCGATCAAAACAATCCTAAAACCTATGCTGATCTAGCGACTGCACAGGGCCTTAAAGATGTTGCTACTTACGCCAACGGCGTCGGCCCATCAAAGACTTATATTTTCAAAGATGTAGCATCGGGTGAGACAACGACTTTTGTTGCTGATGCACATAAGGTCAATTTAAAAGTACATCCTTATACTTTCCGCCCTGAAAATAACCATCTACCAACCAACTTTAAATGTAGCATTGATCCAGCTAAAGCAGCTGAACGTTGCCCTACAGGATCGCTCAAAGAAATGCAGCTCTATCTCAAAGCTGGAATTGATGGTCTGTTTACCGATGATCCCGCTTTAGGCCGTCAAGCCGTACAAAGCTATCAAGCCACAACTAAATGATCATTGAGGCGTAAAAAACAAGGGCAGCTCAGCTGCCCTTGTTTATGAATGTGTCATTTGCTTCTGCTTGACCTGTTCCCATTGCCACCAACCATATGCTGCCAATCCCACAAAAGCAGCATATAAGCCAGCTGTAAGGAAAACCTCTTTATAACTGAACATCCCCACATAGATAATATTGACAAAAATCCAGAGGATCCATGTCGCAATATGCTTACGGCTGGTCCAATAAGTCGCAAGTAGACTAAATGCCACCAACTGTGAGTCCAGCATGGGTACAGCAGCATCGGTAAAGTGTTTAAGAATCATGCCAAAGATCAAACCAAAAACTATAGCCAAACACATTTGTGCGAGTACAACAGTCTTGGCAATTGGCTCAATTCGGATCTCATGGTCTTGGCGTTTACCTTTCAGCCAATAATAAAATCCATAAACATTCATCAGGATAAAGAAAAATTGCAAAATCGTTTCACCATACAATTTTATGGTAAAGAAAAAATAGGCATATAATCCACAAGCAAGAAAATTAAACCACCAACACCACATATTGCGTCGGATGGTTAAGGTCACACCAATAAGACTAATAATCACTGCAACGATTTCTAAAGCAGACAAGAGCAAACTTCTTTTAAGATTTGATGGCAACATTATGGAAAAATCTGCAATTTAAGCAATGCCAAATTATTTATTTAGCTGGCTTATATTTTTATCTTTATTTGAGAAAACGACTATTTTTCACTCAGGCCTTATGCTATAAAAATCCAATCCCATTTAGAATTTTTGATATGTTGATCCAAAAAGCTCCTTCTACACGTCTGATTACCATTTCGCATTGCATTTCTGTCAATGCTGCATGGCGACGTGTCTGCATCTTTATGCGAGGAGACTTTAAACAACTTCATCCGATGATAAATTAAAAAAAACATCATATGAAAACAAAGGTCGCCTCAACAGCGACCTTTTTTATTGCCTAAATTTATAGATTTTAAACTTCTACCGTTTTTATAACAGGAGCATTGCCATGACACAGTTTCCAGAAAAGAATTTTATACCCAACACACAGATCCAACCGACTGTAGCCCCTCATCACCCTCGCCTTGCTACAGTCGGTCAGTTCATTGCAGTCGTGCTGATTTGGTCATTGACTCCATTGGCCGCAGTCTTGACGGTGCATGAAATTCATTGGGCGTGGGGATTATTTTTTCGGTTCAGTTTGGCCATTCCTTTGGCTTGTATGTGCTTGCTTTATTTTCGGCTCAAACTCGACTTCACTTATACAGCCTTCATCAGCTATGCGGCAGGTGCGATTGGCTTATTTGGTTCAATGACCTTTTGTTATATGGGAGCGACCCGTGTTTCATCTGGCATGATTTCCATTATTTATGGCACTGCGCCGTTGTGGTCTGGTCTGATTGCAGTATTTCTCCTAAAGCGAGAACACTTTTTAAAACGCCAATGGTATGGACTCGGACTGGCTATTTTTGGTTTATCCCTCACACTCGGTATAGGCGCTGAACATATCCAACTCGATTTGCTTGGTGTGGGTTATGAAATCATTGCTGTTTTACTTTACGTAGTTTCAATGTTTGTCGTTGCAAAAGTAGGCGCAGAAATTCATCCAATCATTCAAACCACAGGCTCAACTATGGTTTCATGGATAGGTTATCTGTGCTTGCTGCCTTTTTTCTTATCTGAAATGCCTAATCAATTACCCAACCTACAAACCAGTTTGGCACTGCTCTATAGCGCATTATTCTCATCTGTACTAGCGATGATTTTTTATTTTCACCTGATTCAGAAATTGAACCCAACAACGGTAATGCTGATTACTATTCTAACTCCAGTACTGGCTACATTTTGGGGAGTATGGCTCAACCATGAACCTCTAAGTTCACAGCTGGTTTTTGGGCTAATGTTCCTATGTTTAGGCCTATTCTTATATGCCTACCGCAAAAAACCGCGTCTGTTATAACAATAAAAACTGATAGGTCAAACAACATGATCTATCAGTGATAGTATCTAGCAATTAGCTCAAGTAAACTGTAGCAACGCACCGCGTGACTTCTCAAAGATTTGTTCAAGGATGAAATAATCTATGCGTTCTTACGTCTTATGGCTCTGCTTCAGTCTGATGTTTGTTTTGCAAGGTTGTGTACACGCCACAACACAACCGATATCAATCACAGCTAAAACAATTGAACTAAAACAACGCTATTATCAAGCGAAAACAACAGCTCAAGATGGAACTGTTCTCGCCTTTACGGTTTATCAACCCCATTTAACATCCAGTCAAACTGCTCCATTACTTTTACATACGCATGGCTTTGGTCTTTCTCGAATGAAACGGCCTGAACTCAGCTTGTATGGATTTCTGTTGCCCACAGGACAGGTTGCAAAAACAGCTTGGCAGAATGGCTATTGGGTAATCAGCTACGATCAACGCGGACATGGCGACAGTCAGGGGAAAATTCGGCTAACAGATCCTGAAAAGGAGGCTCAGGATGTCATCACCATCATGAACTGGGCTGAAAAAAACTTGCCGCAACTGGCAAAAAATCAGCATGGTGTGCGTACGGGTATGATTGGTGAATCTTATGCAGGCGGGGTGCAATATCTGGCTTCAGCATTAGATCCACGCTTACAGGCGATTGTACCGATTACCACATGGTATGACATTGTGCATAGTCTCGCACCGAATGGCATCCCTAAAAGTAACTGGATTGGTTTCCTCAATCTGATTGGCGACTGGTGGAACTGGAATAAGTTTGATCCTGAACTCAAACAGGCTTATCTGGATACACAACATGGACAACTAAAGCAATCTACCTACGATTTTCTTAAAACACATCAGGCCAGCTGGTTTTGTAGCAACAACCAAACTCCACAGGCAGATGCCTTAATTATTCAAGGATTCAGGGATGTGTTATTCCCTTTTAATGAGGGTGTCAAAGCTGCTCAATGTATCCAACAAGCTCAACGCGAGGTACATTTGATTGGCGTACAGGGTGGTCATTTACAACCCTTTACTCAACATTCTCCATTAGGAAGTACGCCGTTTTGGTATATTGGTAAATCTGTTCGCTGCGGTAATCAACAGCACTATGATCTACAAAAAACCATTTTGGCTTGGTTTAATCAAAAGTTAAAAGACCAAACACTAAGCGAATCTTTACCTGAATTATGTATAGATCAGAGTCCAGTGAATCAGCTTACTGATCTTAAGCCAGTAACAGCATATAACCTGAATAAAACTTGGATTGCTCCGACTAAAGCTCAAGCGGTATTTGTCCCCATTCATACAGCGCATCAATCGGTCTCAATGACAGGCGCGCCCCTACTCACCCTCAGCATGCAAACAGCACCTGAATATGCAGATGCGACCTTATTTATCTCAGTTGCAGTGAAATCAAAAGCGACAGGGAAATATGCAATTTTGAATGATCAAACTGCCCCATTTAACCCAACCAAAAAAATAAGCTATGACCAGATTCGATTGGGCTTAAATGATCAAATTGGAGAAGCACAAACCATCGAACTACCCAGTGTTTATGGACAGCTCAAAGTGGGTGATACTTTGGGTCTGCTGATCAAGAGTGAAAGCCAATATTATCAGCGAATAAAACAAGCTAAAATTGAAGCATGGATTTCAGGGCAAATTGTTTTGCCTAAACTTTGGGATGAAACCCCTGCGAAATAGTTATTCTTATTATAAAAAGCCAATGAGAGTGAAGTTTACCACTCTCGATTGGCAATCAATTCTTCCATTTCAATGTCGAAGTAACCGACATCTTGCACCACCATCATCATGGCTTCGGCAATATAATCTGCGGCCGTGTCATCTAAACTGGAGTCCAGATCTTCAAATTGTGGTTTCATTTCGTTGATTTCAATCAAGGTCTGATTCGCATAACGATAAATTTCCGTTTCAGATAAATCGGTACGACTCACCTTTTTCGAAAATCGATGGATATGTTGTTTCACTTCAGCAACGAGAATATCGGGATAATATTCATCGTCAAACATGGGGAGGAGCAAATCTTCAAACATAAAAAAATAATATGCCAATAAAACGCCATGCTTATAACATAATCCAACCAAAATCACGATATTAAGACATAAAAAAAGCGGTTTTTCCGACCGCTTTTTAGAAATGAGTAGCCCCTCTACACTCTTTTAAATATGAGTTATGAGAAAGGTTATGATGCATAACCAATAGATCTAAATCCTTACTGGTTCAGCAAATTGCTGAGCATATTTGGAAAGCTGCTCATAAGTGATCGATGCACCACCACAAACAATCACCAATACATCATCAGATGGACTAAAGTTAACTTTTTGATCATATAAAATGGACAAAGTTGCCCCACAGGCAGGTTCGACCAAGGTACGGTGGTCATCTAAGAATTTTAAACATGCGCTTACTGTATCTGAATCAGTAACCGTTATTCCCTGAACATTTTGCTGTTGAGCGATCTTAAATGCTTGCTCACAGACCCGTTTTGCTGCAAGTGTGGTTGCAATACCTGTGACACGGTCTAAGCTAATATGCTGCCCAAGTTGCATTGAGGTATTTAAAGATGCTGTGCCTTCTGTTTCGATTGCATAAATAGGAATGTCCAGCTGATGCGTTAGCAAACCTTGAGCAATACCAGAAAGTAAACTCCCCCCACCAACAGATAAAACTACTGCTGAAGGCCATACTCCCTCAGCAATCACTTCATCAATAATACAAGCGACGCCATCCCACAGATATTGACCATCAAAAGGGTGAATATAAATAGCTTCCTCACTGACAAAAGAGAGCGCGAGTTCATTGGCTTCAATCCAAGAATCACCATGTACAATCACGTCAGCAGCTTCCTGCCGCATTAAATCAATTGCTTTTTGTGACGTTGTTTTCGGGACAACGACCGTCACTGCAATGCCTAACAGCTTGCCCATATACGCAACAGAGATCCCAGCATTGCCACCAGAAGAGCTCACAAATTTCTTTGCGCCTTTTTCAGCATATTTTAAACAGGCATTACCAATACTACGCTGCTTAAATGAGCCTGTAGGCTGAGCAGATTCCATTTTCAACCAAACATTGCAATTATTTAGTTCACTTAACTGACTTGATCGAATTAGTGGTGTTTTCATCTTAATTATCATTTCTTCTATTATTGAAATCAGTCTGATCTAATGGTCGGTAACATTATGCTTTCCGACCATTTCTCAAAAACAATGTTTAATCTTTTTTAGCACTCAAGCTTTTGGCAATCTTCGCCAGCTCTACGAACTCCTCACGCATTTGATAAGGATCTGGTTTTGCTGATTGTTGTGCCAATTGGATAATTTGATCCCATCCCATTGCGCCATTGTACTGCCCGCCTTTTAACTGCTGGGCATAAGAAGCAACTGCGATCGCAAAACGTGTATCATTATTGGCTTGAGCAAGGGGCTTACTTTCAGCTCTTACAGCTTGGTTTAAAAGAATGCTTTTTTCTTGATTTGGTAATTTATAGCGTAAATTTACAAAGGCATATTCAGACTTTTTCGCTGTATCTGTTTTCGAAGACTGCTGATAACGTGAATCATTGAGCCAACCTTGCTGACCGACTGGAATGATTTCATAAATTGCTGTGACATTATGACCTGCCCCAATATCTCCTGCATCAACCTTGTCATTATTAAAATCTTCTTGTTTCAACATCCGATTTTCATAACCGACTAAGCGATATTCTTTCACTGTCGCTGGATTAAATTCGACCTGAATTTTGACATCCTGAGCAACGGTTGCAAGCGTTGAAGAAAGCTGACGTTGTACCACTTTTTTCGCTTCATTTTTATTGTCGATATAGCTGTAATTGCCATCGCCTGCATCCGCCAGTTGTTCCATCAACTGCTCATTGTAGTTTCCTGTACCAAAACCTAATGTCGTTAAAGAAATACCACTTTTGCGTTTCTCCGCCACCATGCCTTTTAAGGTACTAAAATCAGTAATACCGACATTAAAGTCACCGTCCGTCGCCAGTAAAATACGGTTAATGCCATTTTTCACAAAGGCTTTTTCAGCTTGCTTATAAGCCAGTTGAATGGCTTGTTCACCTGCAGTTGCCCCACTTGCCTGTAATGCATTAATCACAGCCAATATCTTATCTTTTTGGTCGCCAGCAGTCGGTTCTAACACCAATTTTTCACCACTGGCATAAGTAATGATGGTGACTTTATCCTGTGGGCGAAGTTGCTCCGTGAGTAAACGCAAAGTTTGTTTAACCAAAGGTAATTTGTCTGCTGCATCCATACTGCCCGAGACATCAACCAAAAATACCAGATTAGCAGGTGGCAATTGTTTAGTGCTTAAATCTTTGGCCTGAATCCCGATTTTGATCAGTTTGGCATTTTCTTTCCAAGGAGAATCTACTGTTTCAGTACTGACTGAAAAAGGGTGAATACTATTTGGTTGTGGATACTGATAATCAAAATAATTAATCATCTCCTCGGCACGGACTGCATCGACAGGAGGTAAACGACCATCATTCAGGAAACGACGAGTGTTTGTATAGCTTCCCGTATCCACATCAATACTAAAAGTTGAAACAGCTTGATCAGCCACACGATGAACTGGATTGACCTCATTTTTTTGGTATTTTTCAGTATTCTGTTCTAAACGCGGTCTTTCCATACTCGGCATCACTGCAATATAAGATGCAGGTGCGATCATCTTGCGAGTTTGTGCCAATCCCTGATTTGACATGGTCATTGGTGCTGGCGACACGGGCATCGCAGTTTCAACTGCAACCTGATCGTAGTGTTTGACGGGTGTACTACACGCCATCACCATATAACTCAGCACAGTTAATGTTAATATTTTTGTTGATTGATGCATTGTTCAATTTCCCAATTCTAATTCGTTTTTTCAAATAAAGTCGATATACAGAGAATTGTATGCAAAAAAAGAAAGATACATCGTATTTGAATGTATCTTTCTAAGCTTGCTGATTCGAGATCTAAAGCTAGGGTTCTACTCAATCGCATAATTGATGGTGACCACTACACGGGCAATTTTATTGATGGTGGCCTTGTCATAAGCACCGCCATAATCACTGTCATCATCCGAGCCGCTTTCTGGCAAGATATAAAATGCACCTTGGCTGGCTGAGCGCATCATCCCCACCTTCACACCACCCACTTTGGCAAACTCATTGGCACGGCTATAAGCATTCTTAGTGGCATTGGCAATCAAGGACATTTTTATTTCTTCTAAATTCGACACTAGATATTCTGGTTTCTGTTCAATCGCAATGCCTTTTTCATCCAGCAGATAGGCTTCTTTAGCCGCTTGTTCAATCTTCTTAATATCACGACTCGCAATCGCCAAAGATTGCAATGCCATATAGCCTTTAAACTCACGATTAATCCGCCCGTCCCCCATATTTACTTCTTCATAATAAGGCTGAGAACTTTTATTTCCGAGTTGCATATCCGCTGCTTTAAAACCATGCTCAACAAAAAAGCTTTGTAATTCTTTCATTTGTTGATCAAGCAATTGATAGGCTTGTGGAATGGTGTCAGATGTGTGGCTGGTTTGTAAATTAATCTCCCAGCGTGCTGAATCGGCTTGAATCGGTTTTTCAGCCAAGCCTTTGACTGTAATCGAGTTTTTGGTGCTATTAAACTGTTTAAGTGCATAGCCCATGACGCCTGCAGAAATAATAAATCCAAGACTAAGAATGAGTGCAAACACCCATAAACTTTTATATGTAATTGTTTTATTTTCCATTTTTAATATCACTTATCTTATTTTATAGCCTTGTTATATTTAATCTGATTCAGCAAGTCAATAGAGCCCTTAAGCCCTACTGACACATCAGTGAGGTCTAAGCTTGCATCATGTTCCAAACTTTTATCGCATCACGAGTGGCTTTAACATCATGTGCCCGAACAATACTCGCACCCTGCTGTATGCTTAAAAGATGTCCTGCCACGCTGCCAACCGCACGCTCTTGAGCAGGTACACCATTTAAGGCTTCACCGATAAAACGTTTCCGTGATAGGCCCGATAAGATTGGGTAGCCCATTCGATTAAGCTTCCAAAACTCATTCAATAACTGAAAATTTTGCTGGGCATTTTTGGCAAATCCAAAACCAGGATCGATAATGATGTTTTCTTTTCTGACCCCCACTGCAATTGCTTGATCCAAGCGTTGCTGCAATTCAAAAATCACATCTTCCATCACATCATTATATTGATCGAGCTGATTCATATTGGTCGGTTCACCACGCATATGCATCAGCACCACAGGAATATTCAACTCAGCAGCAGTTTCCAAAGCCTGTGGACGGGTTAAGGCACGTACATCATTCCAGATATGCGCACCGGCTTGGACGGCAGCATGCATGACTTCAGGCTGACTGGTATCAATCGACATGATCACATCATATTTGGATAATGCTTCAACGACAGGAATCACACGGCGAAGTTCTTCCTCCAGCGCCACAGGTGATGCATTGGGGCGAGTTGACTCTCCACCAATATCAATAATGGTTGCACCATCGTCAACCATCTGTAAAGCATGCTTGATTGCTTGGTCTTTTTGGTGATGCTGTCCGCCATCACTAAACGAATCAGGCGTGACATTCAAAATGCCCATCACATGAGGCTGAGAGAGGTCTAACCTAAAACGACCACACTGTAACTGATTTTGTGATAATGGCATCAACTGCATGATCAAGACTCTTCCTACTTTAACAGGCTTATTTTAACAAGACCGCCTCTAAAACGTTGATGATTTATTTTCAGTTTGGGCGAATATCTAAACAAAAAAAGAGCGACCGAAGTCGCTCTTTTTATTTTATCTTTGATTAGCCCATTGCTGGTAATGGTGGTGGTGTAGATGGACCATCTTTCGGTGGTTCAAATGCAGCCACTGGATTATCAGCAACATAAACTTTAGGTGGTTGCGGTTCACGACCTTCCATGATGTCACGGATCTGATCACGATCGATTGTTTCCCAATCCATCAACGCTTTCACCATTGCATGCGCGATATCTTTGTTATTTTCCAAGATGTCGCGTGCAACTTTATATTGTTGATCCAAGATACGACGAACTTCTTCATCTACTTTTTGTTGCGTAGCTTCAGAAATGGTACGGCTACCTACATTACCGAAAAAACCATTTTGGTTTTCATCTTCATAAACCATTACACCAAGCGCATCAGACATACCATATTTGGTCACCATTGCACGTGCCATTTTAGTTGCACGTTCAAAGTCGTTAGATGCACCAGTCGACATTTGGTTAATGAACACTTCTTCTGCAATACGACCACCAAACAAGATTGAAAGTTCATTCAACATCTTATCTTTATAGTGGCTGGTCTGATCTTGCTCAGGAAGCTGCCAAGTCACACCCAATGCCCAACCGCGTGGCATGATCGTTACCTTATGCACAGGATCTGTACCCGGTAAAATTTCAGCAACAATCGCATGTCCTGCTTCATGGTAAGCCGTTGCACGACGCTCTTCTTCACGAATCACCATCGATTTACGTTCAGGACCCATGTAGATCTTGTCTTTCGCATCTTCAAAGTCATGCATATCCACCGTATTTTTATTACGGCGAGCAGCAAACAATGCAGCTTCATTAACTAAGTTTGCAAGTTGCGCACCTGAGAATCCTGGTGTACCACGTGCAAGAACTTTAAGATCTACACCTGTAACAGAAGGAAGTTTCTTCAAATGAACATTCAAGATTTGCTCACGACCACGGATGTCTGGTAGACCAACCATCACTTGACGGTCAAAACGACCTGGACGAAGCAATGCTTTATCCAATACATCAACACGGTTGGTTGCAGCAATAACGATCACGCCTTCATTGCCTTCAAAACCATCCATTTCAACAAGCATCTGGTTCAGGGTCTGTTCACGCTCATCATGACCACCGCCTGTACCCGAACCACGATGACGACCAACTGCATCAATCTCATCAATAAAGATGATACATGGCGCATGGCGTTTTGCTTGTTCGAACATATCACGGACACGAGACGCACCAACACCGACAAACATTTCTACGAAGTCAGAACCAGAGATACTAAAGAATGGAACCTTAGCCTCACCAGCAATGGCTTTCGCCAATAACGTTTTACCAGTACCTGGAGGACCAACCATAAGTACACCACGTGGAATGGTTGCACCAAGGCGTTTGAATTTAGCAGGGTCTTTTAAGAAATCAACGATTTCAACCACTTCTTGTTTTGCTTCGTCACAGCCTGCAACATCACTAAATGTTAACTTGATTTGATCTTCAGATAACATTTTTGCTTTTGACTTACCAAAACTCATAGGACCGTTTTTGCCACCTGCACCACCGCCCATATTACGCATGAAGAACATGAATAATAAGATGATGAGCAATACAGGGAAACTCGCAATGAGAAGTTGCATCAAAATGCCTTGACGTTGTGGCGCTGTGCCTTCAACAACTACATTTTGTTTATTCAAGCTTGGTAGCAACTCAGTGTCTTCTACTTGAGGACGAACCGTCTCAAAAGCAGAACCATTGGTTTTTTCACCATTAATATTTAAACCGTCAATTGTGACTTGTTTAATTTGCCCAGCATTCACCGCTGCAACGAAATCAGAATATTTCATCGCTGCAGGCTTATTGCGGTCACTGACGTTGCTAAAAATCAAAATCAGAACACCGAGTATGATGAGCCACAATACGGCATTCTTGAAGTAATCGCTCAAGGCTTTATTCCCATATCAATCTAATTTGATCATACCTAATCTTGGCTGACCTTCACAAAAACAGCAATGAATTTGCGTTGCAAAAAACTTAAAAGGTACAAAATGCACAATTTTTAACAACTTGGCAAGTACACTTTTATTGCAATGCCTTTTTACGACCCTGACCAATCAAAAAAACTTCTTTCGATCGAGCACGTGATGCCGCAGGTTTGGCTGTTTTTAATACATCAAAACTATCGACTACCTGTTTTCGGAATTCATCAAATCCCGTCCCTTGGAACACTTTAACAATAAACTGCCCGTTTGGTCCGAGAACTTTCTGAGCAAAATCCAAAGCCAATTCACATAAGTAAATTTGACGCGGTTGATCAACAGCCCTATTACCTGATGTATTGGGGGCCATATCTGAAATTACAATGTCTACTTGACGTCCATTTAAAATATTTAACAATTTTTCGAAAACTTCTTCTTCACGGAAGTCGCCTTGTAAAAATGTCACATCTGGAAGTGCATCCATTGCGAGGATATCTGAAGCAATAACCAAGCCCTTTGATCCCACCAGTTTACCTGCGATTTGAGACCAACTGCCTGGTGCTGCGCCTAAGTCGACAACCGTCATACCCGGCTTGATCATTTTATATTTTTCTTGGATTTCAAGTAGTTTATATGCGGCACGTGCGCGATAACCTTCCTTTTGTGCTTTTTTGACAAAAGGGTCATCCAAATGCTCTCGCATCCACACACGACTGCTTTTAGACAATTTTTGATTGGTAATGCGTGTTGCCATAACTCACTAAATTTCAAAAAACTTCTGATGAGTCATTGTACGTGAAAATTACTCTCATTACAGTACGGATGTACTTCATTCACACGAAGTTTTACAGATTTTTTTCGATCAACATAATTGGTGATTTTCAGTAATTTTTCACATTTTTGTTTCAAGTGCTTGTCTGCTCAATCTATCTTAGATTCGGGATGCAAGTTATACTAGGTCGTTTTTCCAATCAGGTATTTTTAATGGCGGCTTTATCTATCCATGAACGTAAGCGTTTACGTCAAATTGGCCATGCGCTGAATCCAGTTGTAATGATTGGTGGCCAAGGTCTTACAGAAAACGTCATTGAAGAAACAAATCGTGCGCTGAATGATCACGAGTTGATCAAAGTGAAAATTGCGGGCGAAGACCGTGATGCGCGTGCAGCAGTGATTGACGCGATTGTTGAAGCTACAGGTGCAGAATCTGTACAGAAAATTGGTAAAATTGTTTTGCTCTATAAAAAAGCAGCGAAGCAAAACCAACACCTTTCTAACTTAGTTCGTTTTGCTCATTTAAATAATAAGTAATTACGATGGCAAGTTATGAACTGTCTGCCTTTGATCGCTTTAGTGCCATTACGGTCGTTGGAGCGATTGAACAACAAACGCCAGCAACCCTAAATGTTGGTTTTTGGGTTCGTGACCCAAATCAATTTTTGATTTACCCAGATCAAGTCGCTGCACATCCACGGCAAGACTTTTTATGGGAACAGACGTGCTTTGAGATTTTTGTCGGTGTGAAAGGTGAAGATTTCTATCGTGAAATTAACCTCTCCCCTTCTCAAGCTTGGCAAGTCTATCAATTTGAAGAATATCGCTACCCTGAAAATATGCCGCCAACTGCTGCATATGACATTGAGCTGAATCATTTGCAGCGTACCCATTATGGTTTAAACGTCAGTTTAGATCTGTCTGAATTTATGCAACAACATAAATTGAAATGGTCTGACTTATACCTCGGTTTAAGCATGGTATTAAATACCACACAAGGTATGCATTATTTTGCAATGCAGCACAGTAGTCCTCAAGCTGACTTTCATAATAAACGTGACTGGTTGCATCAGTTCTAATGTTTTGAGTAAAAAAAAAGCGAGAAAAATTCTCGCTTTTTTTTATGCATATAATCTATTAGCTTGCGCGCACTTTATTCCAAGCTTCAACTGCTTGCTCTTTCGTACGTTTAAGGCTCACGACTAAAGTATCTTTATGCTTCACTGAAATTTGACTAATGTCATCTTTCAATTCTTTGCTTACCTTTGTTAAATCTTCAATCAATGCATTTAACTCTGTTTTTAATGCATTTTTTAATTCAAGTAAGTTACCTTGCGATGAATTAAGTTGAGTTTTGATCACTTCAATACGCTCTAAAATGTCTTGTTTAATTTGTACAAGCTGATTTTGAATGTTTTGGTTTAACTCTTTTGCTTCAGTCTCAATTTTTTCTTGAGTTTCAGCTAATGCTTCTTTCACTTGGTCTTGGGTCTCAGCAATAACTTCTTTCGCTTGCTCTTGAGTTTCCGCAATCACTTCTTTTGCCTTCGCTGTTTTTTCTGCAACGACTTCTTTCGCTTTTGCAGTTTTCTCAGCCACGACTTCTTTAACTTCAGCAGTCTTTTCAGCAACCGCTTCTTTTGCTTTCGTGGTTTTTTCAACTACAGCAGTTTTGACTTCTTCAGCAGTTGCAGGTGTCGTTTGATTGTCAGCCATTTTGATTCCCCTCATTATTGATTGTTGATTTTTTGGCTAACTATAAGATAAAACGGCTACACTCCAAACATGGAAAAAATTGTCTAACAATTTGCATAATATCTCATGATAACGATATCTGGATGAGCGATTTTGCAATAGACACCTTTGTCCGCCTGTTTAAAAAGAATTCGATAATTACCGACTTTAATAAATAAAACACATAGACTTTTCACGGACTCATGCGTATAATGCGCTGTTAAGTTACAAGCGAGCAGACTGGAAGGAGGGGCATGTTTTTTTAAAGACGGCCTGCCTTTTTTTATGTCTTCTCGCTTTTTTACAGCCCTATTTTTGTGGTCTTAGTTCAGGAGCTTTGGTTTGAGCACCCCCGCCATTTTAGCCCTCGCAGATGGAACGATCTTTAAAGGAACGTCTATCGGTGCATCGGGTAGTACGACTGGTGAAGTCGTTTTTAACACTGCCATGACTGGTTATCAAGAAATTTTGACCGACCCAAGCTACGCACAACAAATTGTGACGTTGACTTATCCTCATATTGGAAATACTGGCTGTAATAGTGAAGACGTTGAATCAGGTCGCATCCATAAAGTATGGGCGAATGGTTTAATTATTCGTGATCTGCCTTTATTACATAGTAATTTCCGTGCTGAACAATCACTGAGTGAATATTTAGAACAACATAATGTTGTTGCAATTGCTGATATTGATACGCGTAAATTGACTCGTATTCTACGCGACAAAGGTGCACAAAATGGTTGCATCCTTGCTGGCGAAAATATTACAGAAGAAGAAGCAATTGCAAAAGCACGTGCATTTGGTGGTTTAAACGGTCTAGATCTTGCGAAAGAATGCTGTGATCCGACAGGTTTTGAATGGACTGAAGGTTCTTGGACTTTGGGCGAGGGTTTCTCTCAACCAGAATTAAAATTTCATGTTGTTGCATACGATTATGGTGTCAAAACCAACATCTTACGTATGCTTGCAGACCGTGGTTGTAAATTGACTGTTGTTCCTGCACAAACACCTGCTGAAAAAGTGCTCGCACTCAATCCAGATGGCGTATTCTTATCGAATGGTCCAGGTGATCCAGCAGCATGTGATTATGCAATTGAAGCAGTGAAAACCATTGTTGATACAACGAACTTACCTGTATTCGGTATTTGCTTGGGTCACCAAATTTTGGCTCTCGCTTCTGGCGCGAAAACCATGAAAATGAATCATGGTCACCACGGCGCTAACCATCCTGTACAAAACCTTGAGGAAGGTACAGTGATGATTACTTCTCAAAACCACGGCTTTGCTGTTGACGAGAGTACTTTACCTGCAAACTTAAAAGTGACACATCGCTCACTGTTTGATGGTACAAACCAAGGTATTCATCGCACTGACAAACCAGCATTCAGTTTTCAGGGTCACCCTGAAGCCAGCCCTGGTCCACATGACTGTGCCCCATTGTTCGATCATTTCATCGAACTTATCGAAGCAGCTAAGAAGTAATTACGGAGCGAATAATGCCTAAACGTACGGATATTAAAAGCATCTTAATTATTGGTGCTGGTCCTATTGTCATTGGTCAAGCCTGCGAATTTGACTATTCTGGTGCGCAAGCATGTAAAGCGCTTCGTGAAGAAGGTTATCGCGTTATTTTGGTGAACTCTAACCCAGCGACCATTATGACTGACCCTGCAATGGCGGATGCGACCTATATCGAGCCAATCACTTGGCAGACAGTTGCACAAATCATTGAAAAAGAACGTCCAGATGCAGTCCTTCCAACCATGGGTGGTCAAACTGCATTGAACTGTGCCCTTGCGTTAGATGAGCACGGCGTCCTTGAAAAATATAATGTTGAACTAATTGGCGCATCAAAAGACGCGATTGAAAAAGCAGAAGATCGTAAACTGTTTGATATCGCAATGCGTAAAATTGGTTTGGAATGTCCAAAAGCAGCCATTGCAGAAACAATGGAAGAGGCTTTGGCAATCCAAGCAGGTTTTGGCTTCCCAGTCATCATCCGTCCATCATTCACGATGGGTGGTTCAGGTGGTGGTATTGCCTATAACCGCGAAGAATTCCTAGAAATCTGTGAACGTGGTTTCGATCTTTCTCCAACCAAACAATTATTGATTGATGAATCACTCATTGGTTGGAAAGAATACGAGATGGAAGTTGTTCGTGACAAAAACGACAACTGTATCATCGTCTGTGCGATCGAAAACTTTGACCCAATGGGCGTACACACAGGTGACTCAATCACTGTTGCACCTGCACAAACATTGACAGACAAAGAATATCAATTAATGCGTAATGCATCGGTTGCAGTTCTTCGTGAAATCGGTGTAGAGACTGGTGGTTCGAACGTTCAATTCGGTATTAACCCGAAAGATGGTCGTATGGTTGTGATCGAGATGAACCCACGTGTTTCTCGTTCATCTGCACTTGCATCTAAAGCAACAGGTTTCCCGATTGCGAAAATCGCAGCGAAACTTGCAGTAGGTTATACCCTTGATGAATTGAAAAATGACATCACTGGCGGTATTACACCAGCATCTTTCGAACCATCGATTGACTATGTTGTCACTAAGATTCCACGTTTTAACTTCGAAAAATTCCCACAAGCTGAGCCAGTACTAACGACACAGATGAAATCTGTGGGCGAAGTGATGGCAATTGGTCGTAACTTCCAAGAATCAGTACAAAAAGCACTTCGTGGTCTAGAAGTAGGCGTTAGTGGCTTTGATGAAAAAGTTGAAGCTGGTACAGCCAATGCCAAAGACATCATTCTAAAAGAGCTTAAAGTTCCTGGTCCAGAGCGTATCTGGTACGTTGCTGATGCATTCCGTCATGGTTTCTCTTTAGATGACGTATTCGAAGCAACCAAGATCGACCGTTGGTTCTTGATCCAAATCGAAGACATCATCAAAACTGAAGCACAAGTGAAAACATTGGGCTTTGGTGACTTAAACGCTGACAATATCCGTTCATTCAAGCGCAAAGGTTTATCTGACCTTCGTATTGCAGGCTTGATGGGTATTTCACAAAAACAATTCCGTAAACAACGTTGGAACTTGGGTGTATATCCAGTTTACAAACGTGTTGATACCTGTGCAGCCGAGTTTGAATCGGGTACTGCTTACATGTATTCAACTTACGATGAAGAATGTGAAGCAAATCCATCAAACCGTGACAAAATCATGGTGATTGGTGGTGGCCCTAACCGTATTGGTCAAGGGATCGAGTTTGACTACTGCTGTGTACACGCTGCGCTTGCAATGCGTGAAGACGGTTATGAAACGATCATGGTGAACTGTAACCCTGAAACAGTTTCAACAGACTATGACACATCTGACCGTTTATACTTCGAGCCTGTAACACTTGAAGATGTACTTGAAATCGTACGTACCGAGAAGCCTAAAGGCGTGATCGTACAGTATGGTGGTCAAACACCTTTGAAATTGGCACGTGCTTTGGAAGAAGCAGGTACACCTATCATTGGTACATCTCCTGATGCGATTGACCGTGCAGAAGACCGTGAACGTTTCCAACAAATGATTCAACGTCTACAGCTTCGTCAACCAAATAACAGCATTGTAAAATCTGCTGAAGAAGGTATTTCAGAAGCAGCTAAAGTGGGTTATCCACTGGTTGTTCGTCCATCTTATGTATTGGGTGGTCGTGCAATGGAAATCGTGTATAACGAAGAAGAACTTAAACGTTACCTTCGTGAAGCAGTACAAGCGTCGAATGAAGCCCCTGTCCTGCTTGACCGTTTCCTTGACGATGCAACTGAAGTTGACGTGGACTGCGTATCTGACGGTAAAGATGTTGTGATCGGCGGTATCATGCAGCACATTGAACAAGCCGGTATTCACTCAGGTGACTCAGCATGTTCGATTCCTCCGTACTCGCTTTCTCAAGAAGTACAGGATGAGATGCGCCGTCAAACTGTTGCAATGGCAAAAGAGCTTGGCGTAATCGGCTTGATGAACGTTCAGTTTGCTGTTAAAGGCAACGACATTTATGTCCTTGAAGTGAACCCACGTGCATCACGTACCGTTCCTTTCGTATCTAAATGTATTGGTGACTCTTTAGCAAAAGTTGCTGCTCGCTGTATGGCTGGCCAATCTTTGGAATCACAAGGTTTCACCAAAGAAATTATTCCAACACATTTTGCCGTTAAAGAAGCGGTGTTCCCATTCGCTAAATTCCCTGGCGTGGATCCAATGCTTGGGCCTGAGATGAAATCTACAGGTGAAGTAATGGGCGTTGGTAAAACATTTGGTGAAGCATTCTATAAAGCAGTGCTTGGTTCAAATGAACGTTTACCGGGCTTACCAACTGAAGGCGAAGTGAAACATGCATTCTTATCTGTTCGTGAATCAGATAAGAAATACATTGCCGACATTGCAAAACAGTTAATCGCTTATGGCTTTAAGCTTGTTGCAACCAATGGTACACATCGTGTTCTGAAAGAAGCAGGAATTGAATGTGAAGCTGTCAATAAAGTGACCGAAGGTCGCCCACATATTGTTGACCGCTTGAAAAATGGTGAAATTCATCTTATTGTCAACACAACTGAAGGCAAACAAGCTCAGTATGACTCTGCCATGATTCGTCGTGCTGCCCTACAAGGCAAGGTGTATTACACTACGACAATTAACGGTGCAGAAGCAGTTTGCCAAGCATTTGCTGTGAAATTGCCAATGGATGTATACCGCTTGCAAGATTTACAAACTGTAGGTTAATTCTCTACCGATAAAGTCCCGTCACCTTATCGGTGGCGGGCTTTTTCTTTTTTTAATCCTGTATTTTCCCAACCAATTTAGAGGGACTGAAATGCAACGTTATCCTATGACTCCCGAAGGCAAGGTTGCCTTAGAGAAAGAATTACAACAGCTCAAAACAGTTGATCGCCCACGTATTATTCAAGCGATTGCTGAAGCACGTGAGCACGGTGATTTAAAGGAAAATGCTGAATATCATGCTGCGCGTGAACAGCAAGGTTTCTGTGAAGGCCGTATTCAGGATATCGAAGGTAAACTTGGTGCAGTTCAAGAAATTGATGTTAAAACACTCGAGCAAAATGGTCGTGTTGTTTTTGGCGTGACTGTAACGATTGAAAACCTGGATACCGAAGAACGTAAGACTTATAAAATCGTAGGCGATGACGAAGCAGATTTTAAAATCAATAAAATCTCAGTGAACTCACCGATTGCACGTGGTCTTTTAGGTAAAAACGAAGGCGACGAAGCAAAAATTCAAACACCACAAGGTGAAGTTGAATACGAAATCGTAAGTGTTGAATATATCTAATATTCTATATGCAATTAACCCCTCATTTTGAGGGGTTTTTTCTTTGGTAAGCTTTCAAAAAACTTAGCATTTATTTTACTTATCAATGTCTTAATTAAAAATCTATATGATGAAGTTTAAGAAATAAATGACTCTTCTCTATTTCATGCACAAAATAATCTTCCATTCCAACCCTTTGATCAGTCATAAAAACAGCTAGGAAATATACCCAGTCTGTATCATTCATTGCTATTGCCTTATCAATGACCCGTCCAAAAGATCCCTTTAGTATCTGAATATCTATTTCAGCCAAGTATCCATACAAAATCTTAGAACCAGGCCAATTTAGATCCATAAACCCTTCTAATAACTGATCTAAGTGTTCTTCTATGATTCCACGTGGAAGATATGGAATCATCATCGTTAAATTTTCCCATTCAGAACGACTAGATGGCTGAATTAATGTAGAAAAATCTAACTCTTTACTTCTAAATTTTCTTTTAATTTCAAATACTAAATTAATTAAATCATGGATATATAGTTGTTTTTCGCTCATTATTTTTAAAATTGAATTTTCATTTATTGGTTCAATCATTAAACCTCATCCTTTTGTTATAACTCAGATATTATCTATTCATAAATGAATTCAGTTCAATATTTTTATTTTTTCCTTTAAAACCATGGCTTTATAACCAACAACATCGATTAAATTAAATACGCAATATTTACTCAATTACATCTAAAATGAATTTTGACCAATTGATAAGTACATTCATATAGTTCAATACTGAAATTTTTCTAGGTATATGCATTTCAGTCACATGGGCATTTCATGTGAATTCTTCGACCAGCTCTATAGCCATTATTTTTAATACCACCCTGCTCTGTGCCGTTCTAGGCTTTATATTTCCCAATCAAATTCAACGTTTGTTTACTTGGCTTTGGAAATTTTTCTCCAACTAGCACTCTCTCCTGATATAAAAGCTATAATGCCACGGCTTTCTTTTAATATTTTGTCTAGATATGGATCCATTGATCAACTCTCCTGTCAAACATTGGTGTGAGTTCGAATTTATTGCTAAAACGGTAAACAATCCAAATATCCATATCAAAGGCAATTACTCCTATTATTCAGCTTACTGGGATCAGGGTTTTGAACGCTGTGTAGTGCGTTATCTACACGACAAAGCCGCAACGCCTGAAAAACCAATTGATCAATTGCATATTGGCAATTTTGTCTGCTTTGGTGCTGAATGCGTGATTATGATGGGTGGTAATCAACTGCACCGCCCAGACTGGATTTCAACTTTCCCTTTTGATACACGTAGCTTTCAACCCGCGGGTGATACAGTCATTGCCGATGGTTGCTGGATTGGCAGTCGAGCCATGATCATGCAAGGGGTGAAACTGGGTGAAGGTGCAGTCGTGGCAACAGGTGCTGTAGTTACTCAGGATGTTCCACCCTATGCAATTGTTGGCGGTGTCCCAGCCAAAGTCATTAAGTATCGCTTTTCTGAACAAGACATTGAAAAACTGCTTTCTCTAAAGCTTTATGACTTAGATGAAAAGCAGATTTTAAAAATGCGTGAACATTTGCAAACGGATGATGTGGAAGCCCTTATCCAATACTTCGAGAAAAGTTAATCTAACTTTTTATAGATAAATCAGAGTTATACCCATATTCTTTTTTTATAGAAATTTCATGTAATTTAAATAAAATCTTCGCTTAACCATACGCCTATAAATAATAACTATCCCTATAAAAATGCTAGGTTTTATTTATCCTCCAAGAGGTTTACTATAACAATATAGCTTGTAATTTAAACAACTTTTTAAATACTAAATTCAATGCAAAATCATAAGTATAAGGAGTAACTAACATGGCTTATCAAAAAATCTTAGTGGCGATTGATGACTCTGAAATTGCTGCGAATGTCATTCGTGAAGCAGCTCAACTCGCAAAAGCTTTAAACAGTGAAATCACGGTTGCTGAAGTAATGACCTTAGATCCCTATCTTGCCGATGCCTATGTGCGTATGGGACAAAGCAATGATTTGATTGAACGTGTCAGAGGCTATGTTCAAGAGAATCTAAGTAAAGCTGAACAAAAGTTTGAAGAGCATGGGCTTACGGTCGCTACTCAAGTCTTAGAAGGCTTTTCAGTGCATCAGGAAATTATTGGTGCTGCTCAAAATCTGGGTGCAGACCTGATCATTATGGGTTCACATGGACGTACAGGTTTTAAACAGTTTGTACTGGGTAGCGTGGCACAGAAAGTTTTAGCAGAGAGTCATATTCCCGTATTGATTGTGCGTTGATAGATACAATCAGCAAATTTTCAAATCGGCATTTTGAGACAATAGATCAATGAAGTACTGAATATCATCTTGGTTAAATTTTTGTTTTGAGTATTCAAAATTTTTCCATACGATGCGTAAAGGATACTGAATTGGTCTAATCTCATCAGTCAAACAATCTCTTAATGCCATAGAACTCCCCCCCATATAACCTAATACCCCACAAACTTCTTCGCCAATATAGCAATATAAATCTAATTCAGATTCTATATACGCCCCATCCAAAATAATTTCTTTGACAATACGATCATCTATTTGCTCTAGCTGGGCTCTAAGATAAGCAATATCCAACCAGCATTTCTTATCAAAATCACTGAGCGCATACCAATTTTTTTGATCACACTCACCATTTAAATATTTATAAATAAGCTCCTTTCTCTTAAAAAATTTATTTAACTCTGATTCTGTATCTTCTTCATCAAAAGAATAGAAAATAATTAAATCATTATTTTGATATGCGAAATCAAAGGAAAAATATATTTGATCACTCATCTTTTCATGGATGTTCTCTTGATGGCAGCTTAAATAGAGTCCAAAGAGATGATCTTTTTTCGTTCCAGTAAATAATTTCAACGCTTCCATTTCAGCAATTATCTGCTGAGTAAGGCAATCATGAAAAATAATTTTCTCTTGATTATATTGATATTTTTCTACATTTAAACCATAAAGAACGATATCTAATTCATTTTCATCATCATGTTTTACAAATTCAATTTTCATCTATATTCCACTGGTCAAATAAGCTAATTTAAAAATCAAGGCTGCCAGCCAAATATTTTTAAACTGACCTTACCATTTAACAAATAGATGCCCTCTTGTTCTAACAAATTTTGCTGAACATTTTCGCCTTTCTCATTGATTCGGGTCACGCTAATCTTGCCTTGCGAATTAATCACACGATACCAAGGAATCTCACTGTCTTTATCTAAATGCTTGAGTACATAGCCGACTAGACGTGCGTGTTTAGGCAAACCCGCCAGTTTGGCAATTTGTCCATAACTTGCCACTTTGCCATATGGGATCAGGGCAATCACTTCCAAGATTTGTCGATGTAGTTCATTGGTATCTTGCACAATACAACCTATAAAAATCTGCTAAGATGATCAAAATCATGCGAAAAGCTAGCCACAATAATTAAAACGCAATAACTTGAGAGAACAAAATGCGGTTAAAAATTACTGCCCTGACACTATTATGTCTGATCTTCAGTGCGTCGTGTACTACTCAAAAATCACCTGTAAAAATGCCTCCCTATCAGTATCCATTGGATGCCGATGATTTACCTGTCGTCAATGTCAGTTTTATTGTGACCAGCAACCGCCCTGAAATTAAAGCACTCGATAATAAAACACAAATCTATAAAGAACTGGCGATATTAAATCGATATTTTGTCGATGAAAACAATCAAAAAATCTTTAAGTTTAAAATTCACCGCTACTATTCTTATCAAGACTTTAATAAACGTAAATGTGATCTCGCCAACCAGTTGAATCAACCTACAGCATTGATTCCGGACAACCTTCCAAGTGCAGTCAAAACTTGTTTCCCACGCAGAAAGAGCAAGGAAGTATTATTTATTATTTATGATTCTTATAATGAAAAATTGAAATATGCAGATATCACCAGTTGGGGATTCCGCAACCAAGGTCAACCTTTTATTTTAATTGATTGGGAACGACTGAATTATCAAACCCAAGCAGCCAGCGTACATGAAATGGGGCATGCTTTCGGCTTAGGTCATGTGTGTTCCCCTAAAGCTACTAAAACCACACCGACCAATATTATGAGCAGTTATGACTGCCGTTTGGGCAGTGGTGGCTTACGCAACCTTGGTTTTACCCGCGAGCAGCTCAATATTATGCTCAATAACTATAATCAATACCCTTAAAAATCCAGCTGAATATAGTGACCTAAATGATCCTTCCCTAGTGTGTAAGCAGCTTGGTCAAGTTGACTGGTCAAAGCACATAGTGCTTGTTCAAATTGCACCTCATCGACAGGACGAGGTTGCCAAAAAGTTTCACGATTATGAGTATAAATTGGATAAAACTTTAATCGATTTTGACTTAAATTAAGACGAATAATCCCCCCATAAGGAAGGGCCTGATATTTTTCAAAATTGCCATTACTGTTAAACACGCCATTTCCTATGCCGAAAATGACAGGTTTTTGATGAATAGATCGAATTGGCTGAATGGTATGTGCACCATGCCCAATCACGAGATCAACTCCAATCTGGGTCAGTATCTTGGCAAGTTTTTCTTGCTCTGGATGTATCGATTTAAAATCAACACCCCAATGACAAATGACAATGATCTTATGCTGCGGGTGCTTGACACGATATTGCATGATTTGCTCAAACAAAACCGCATTAATACAAGCCACTCCTGAACTCTTGCCAAGCGCGTAAAAATCATAATCTTGATAAGCTGCTGTTCGATGCCAATAGCCATTAAAAATAGCCACCTTCTGCGCGTCGCTGAGAATTTCCAAGCATTGATGTGCTTGCTGCTGGTCAGTCCCAGCCCCGATAAAATCAATCTCGGCTTGCTCAAGCAGCTCCAAAGTGTGTTTAAGACTTGCGTCACCATAGTCTTTTAAATGATTATTGGCCAAGCACGCTGTATTGATATGAATGCGTTTAAATTCTGCCAAGGTTGGCTCAGACTGCGCACCAAGGATATAGTCTTTTCTTCCCGCTAAAATTGAGTTTTCTTCAAGATTAAAAACCGCCTCTAGATTGGCAATATTAATATCTTCTGGGCTAAAAAATTGTTTGATCCCTTCAAAAGAATGGCTATAACCATAACGTTGCAAAGCATCATCAATACCTTTATTTTTTCGTTTCTCTGTATAAAATTCACCAAAATAAGTATCGCCGATGATATTGACCCACTCACTTTTGGCTTGAATCTGTTTTACAGGCAATGCCCCCTGTTGAAAAGAATGATAATACGGCACTAAATGATCAATACGATGCACATGATCCAATAAGTGAAAAACACCTATGCTCTGATTGATATGTCGATAAGAAAAGTAATAATCTTGCGCTTGATCCGTCAGGTAAAGAACAGCATCCAGCTGTCTACATGTCCATAATGAACGGATTGGAGCAACCTCCTGTCCATTCATATTGAACGTTTTTACAAAGACTTGATTCAATAATTCAATCGGTTGATTAAAGATGGATTCAGCCAAACCATAGAGTTTTTGCAGGGTATTTTTGGTAGCATCATGTTGATGCTGAATATTCAATCCAAACTGCCCTGCTTTAGTGTTGATTTCAATTTGTGCCTGTTGCCAATTTCCAAATAAATGGCAGCCGAGAAGCTGTTGAGTCTCCTGAGTTTGGGTAAAAGTTAAGGCTTGCAATAATTTCAGAATCGAATAGTGATCTTCAAAGACAGGATTCGCTTCCTTGCTTACCGGAACATGATGACTCACCACATCATCGAGTTGCAACGATCCATCGACAACACGTTCTAAACTAAGAAGTAATAAAATCCAATACGAACAATCCCCTGCTATTTCAGTTTGCCAAATGGGATGCTGAAAGTTTTGATTACCAATCTGACTGATGATTTTGATTTCTTGAGGAAGCCCCATTTATTCCTCCTCAGACTTCAGTTTCGAAGTGCTGAACATAAGCAATATAACCTGAGAGATTATGTTCTTGGTCATCAATCCGTACACGAAAACGATCATGCCGCACATAAAAAGCATTTAAAACTTTATCTGGTCGCGCCATATACATCGCCACTTCAGGATAGAAAAAGCCTGTCCGTTGAAATTCGGTTCGAAACTCAATCAGTCTTTTTAACTCTTCAAATTGTGCTTTTTCAAAAAGCTGATCCAAGCCAAGCACTCGAATCCGACAGACCATTTGATAGGCTGCCATCATCATTTCTAACAATGTGGCATAGGCTGTTTTTCGGTTACGGATAAAAACCATATGTTTTAAATAATTATTCAGTCCAAACTGGAAGTACTTTTCTTCGGGGCAAATTTTTGTCAGTTCATTGGTACAGTAGCTAAGCCAGTGATCATGATAGCGATCATATTTTTGCGTTATAAATCGTTCAAACATCTGTTTGACAGTTTGCAATAATTTTTCGTCTGCATACCATTGATAGAGGCGTAATAAGGCCAACGCGGCTTCGCCATCATAATAAATAATTCGAAACTTTTCTTTTATCTCATAGCTTGGATAATGCAATACATGCGTGGTCTCACCTGTCTCATTGACCATCGACAAAATACCGTTGGCTAAATGCCGAGCATAAGCAAGATAGCGATCATCACCTGTGATGTCTTGATATTTGCTCAACATTAAAATCGCTGCGGCATTGGCACCTAGCTTAATTTCATCTAGCCCTTTAGCTTCATCACCATCCAGCATATATGCCAGTTCTGGCTGTTTTTCGATATAAAAATGCTGTAGTGCATAATCAATTGCAGACTGAATTTTTTCGATCAATCTCTTATCTGGCTGGATAATCAGCGTTTCAAGTAAGGCATAAACTGAAGTGCAATGCCGAACCGTGTTGTAGCTACGAATTTCACGATCATAGGCGGGGAAAAAGCCATAGGCAAAGCGTCCATCCGTTTGTATTTGTCGTGATAGAAATTCGGCATTTGCTTCGATCATTTTTTTGAAATGCTTTTTTTTTGGTTCAAGCAGATAACGTACCCCGTTCGCACTAAACTGGCTGTGCAGAGGAATCAACTGTCGATCCTCATAGATCACAGCTAAGGTATCAAAGGTCCATACCTGTTGAAGGTCTGCAATTTTTATCGTGCAAGACTGATTCGGATATTTTCTTAAAAGACTGCTATTTAAGTTTCTCTCATCAAAAAAGTTAGGTGTGTTATAGCTGAGTGCCCGAATAATTGCCTTGCCGTATAGCTCCTGCTCCAAAAAACAGTGCTTAAAATCAGCATCGAAACTGATCCCTTTACGGTAATGATTATTATGCAATTGGTTCTTTAAAATTTGTTCGATGTCAGACCATTTTTCTTGCTGGATATTAAAAGCGACATCAATTTTAATCAATGTTGTAAACGCTGGTTGCAGAGTAAATTGATGCACGAGGAAATCAAAGAATTCCTGTTGACTGCTAGAAAGGTCTGAACAAGATGAGTTCCACACTTGGCAACGTTGTGTCTGTTCTCCATAGGAACAAAAGATCACAGCATTAGACACATCAATGTGCTGCTGAACCTGCTTAAAAAAATGATCACTGAGTTGTTGCTTGAATTGCTCGAGTGCTGAAATCGTTGTAATGGTCATATATTCAATTTTTAGAATTTTTAAGCGTTTTAAACACGATACCACATATTTTTATAATCTTCGCAAAATGAAAAAGAGAACCCGAAGGTTCTCTTTTTATGTTAAGGCTTTTAGATTAGTAATGAATTTGATGGTTATTTAATAACTCATTCAAAGTAGTAGTCACACCATCTAATGTAATCAGATCAGTATAATTACTCACTCCAATTAAATTCGCACCATTACGGTCAATGCCAATTACCGTATTACCACCTACGTTAGTTACACGTAGATATTCAGCGATATTACCATCTGTTTGATCTCCATCTAAAAGATGACGGATATCAATTTTATCTGCTTGATCATTATAGTTAGCAGCATGAGTTTCAGTGTTTCCGACGACGAAGCCTGTCCAATGATCAGCGCCGTTGCCACCTGTATTTGCTCCATTACCCGCTGTTGCCGCAGTACCATTCAGTATTTGATAAATTAGGGTATCTGAGCCACTGCCGACAATTGCACTAGTAAATGTATCGTTGCCACTAGTACTCGAATAAAGCAAGTTGTAATCAGGATGTGTCAAGTTAATATTCAGAGTTGAAGTCGACTCAACACCAGTTGCCGAAATGATTTTGTAATCAATACTGTCTGTAGATGTTAAATGTGTTGTTACATTGACATCATTTGGACGATATTCATACTCACCATTGGACTGCATGATTAACACACCATTACCCGTATTAATCGATTGACCTACAGCATCTACATATGAACCTGAAACACTGTTCCATACTTGAAGTTTATAACCTTCATGAGATAACAGTCCTGTATCTGCAACCCCACCAATCGTATCACCAAGCAGTACATTACCGTTGATCCAATCTGAACTATATTGGTTCAAATGAACTGTGGTTGTTGTAACACTGGTGTCTAATGTTGTGGTTCCTACAGATAGACCTTGTAAACCATAATGGACTCGGTATAAACCTGCTGCAAGATTCTCTACAGTATCTTGGAAAGCCACACTTCCGAGTTGAATCGTAGTCAAACTTCCTAAAGCTGTTTGAGACCCTTTATAAACAGTATCAACCCATTGATTTGTTGTTGTATTCCATATTTGGATCACATAACTAATCGTTGGTAGAACACCGAGAAGAGGTTGAACCTTATAAACTGCTGCTAGATCGATACTACCCACTGTTCCAGCTGCGATAGTGAAGCTATTAGAATCGACTGATGTAAAGCCAAGACCATTAATCGTAATATCAGGACTTGCTACATCGACAGCAGCATCTTTAGTATTTGAGAAGTCCGTCGCTGCAGTTACATTATCAGCATTAGCAACAATCTCGATGGTGCCATCATTTGCTGGGTTGGCTGTATCCCAAACCACTTTCACATCTGGTGAACCCACTTGGATATGTAGTTTCGCTGTATCGGTTGCACCAGTCAGAACATCACGCACCGTATAGGTAAACGTATCTACTTTACCAATTGCACTGAGGTCAGTTGTATTTGGCGTGTAGGTATATTGACCATTTGCCGAAATAACCAGCGTACCGTAAGCACCCACAATCGTTGTACTTGTACCAACTGTTTGGACTGGAGCACCCACAATTTCCGAAGTCACTGTGGATACATGCGTTGTCAATGTGATTGAGTCATCAGCCAATACATTACCCGTTGCAACAACCGCTGTATTGGTTGGAGCAACTGTGTAATCAAAGTCATCTTTAACCACACTCATGGTACCCAAGATACCGACACCAACACCGGTATAGACCATGAAGGCACGGTATTCACCTTGACCTAAGTCAGGCACTGTTACACCGATACCACCACTACCTAACAATCCAATGTTGAGTATTCCAGTACTTGAACCACCACTGAGATTATGCCAAGTACCATCTGCCGCTTTCTCTTGTAGAACCACTTTGTAGTCATTAAATAGTGACAGTGAAACAGTTGGGGCGTAAGAGAATGTCACATCCGCTCCATGTCCAGCTGCAATATTAAATTTCACACTTGGTGTACCGAGTAATGAAAGATTCAGATTTTCGGTTAATCCAACCAGTAACAAGTAACTTGCAGAACCGACCGCTACACCAAGTTGGCCATGTGGAACGATATCAATACCGGCAGAAACCACATCATCCAGTGCATCTACAGGTGTCACTGTAATGTCAGCAGGTTGTGAAGGGTCCGTTGGGTTCCAAGTCATATCGACAGCATCACTATCAATATGGAAGTACAAGGTCGCTTGTGAACTATTCAAACCATCAGTCAATGTATAAGTGAATTGATCAACTTGTCCTAAGCCACTTGCATTCGCTGTTGGTTGATAACTGTAGTTACCGTTTGCGTAAATTGATAATGTACCGTGATCACCGACAATCGTTGTAACACCAGTGGCATTCACAGCATGGCTAACGCCATTGAAAATCACACTTGTAATACTACTGAAGCCAGATGCAGTATCAGCATGTCCATTCAAGCCAATGTCATGGATCACATTACCTTCCGCAGCTTGGACGCTGTATCCAGTAATATTGGTCGCATCGAACACATCTTTTTGAACAGAAAGCGTACCAAGCAAGCTGACACCAATACCACCACCTGCATAGGTCATAAAGGCTCTGTATTGTCCTGCGCCCAATCCATCTAATGTGACAGTATTACCACCAAAGGCTGCGAGGCTAAGTAAATCTGCATCGCCTGTACCATGTACAGCTACCCATTGATTCGTTACAGTATCAAATTTTTGAACCACAAGCACATAGTCTGCAAGTAGGCTGGCACTAATCAATGCACTGTAGTTAAACGTTACATCGTTCAGTGTGCTGTCAGTCAGTGTGAAGTTCACACCTGCTGAACCCAATTGGAAATCAAAGTTGTTGGTTAATGATACCAATGCGAGATAACCATGACTGCCTACTGCAATATCATTGCCGATTTGTAGATATTCAGGGTTGATTTCCGCAACCGCAAGATCATCTACCGCAATCACTGGCGCACTATTGCCAATTGTGAAGTCAAGGCTTGCACTTGCAAGGTTGCCGCCAAGTGGATCCGATAAGGTATAAGTGAAGTGATCCACCAGACCAATATTTGCATTGGTATTATTTGGTGTATAGATGTAATCACCATTTGCAAATATTTTCAGTGTTCCGTATTGACCCACAATGGTTGCACCATTGGTGAGATCAACAGTAGTGGTTACACCATTGAACGTTACCGAACCAACCACGGTATAACCTGTGACCGAATCAGCATGTGTACCAACACCTAAACCAGTAATCACGTTTCCTTCTGTCGCAACACCGGTGTAGTCCACTAGTGTTGGGTCATAGACATCCATCGTACCTGACAATGTGCCTAAGATACTCTTACCGTATAGACCGTTATAAGTCATAAATGCACGGTATTGACCTTCTTCCAGACCTTCAATGACAACCCCAGGTGTCGCATTCAAGCCTATACCTAAGATACTAAGATTGAGCAAGGATGCCTCACTACTACCTGTAACAGACTCCCAACGACCTGTGACCGTATTGAATTTTTGGAGCACAAGTTGGTAATCACCCAGTGCACCTTCATTGATTAAACTGCTGTATTTGAAGGTTGCTGTTCCTTGTTCACCCGCAGCCACATTGAAGTTCACTGTGCTGTTCACGAATGGTAAAGGCGCTTGTAAGTTGATACCTGCCAATGAAAGCAATGCAAGATAAGTTGCACTACCCAATGCTCGATCATCATCAATGAGATGAGGTTGAGCGCTGATTCCAGCATTGACTGCATCGTCTGCCGCAATGATGCTGACAGTTGCAGGTTGTGATGGATCAGCCGGCCAATTCATATCGACAACTTTACTATCAAGATGAACATAGAATGTCGCTTGTGAAGTTGTACCAGATACTGGATCTCTTAAGGTATAAGTGAACTCATCCACTTGTCCTAAACCTGCACTTGCAGGGTTTGGTGTATAGGTATAGTCACCATTTGGATAGATTACTAAGGTACCGTGAGCACCTACCACTGTGGTTGGAGAGCCAGTGATGGCAACTCCATTGATTTCACTGATCACACTGTTCGGTGTAGCGATATCAATTGCACCATTGGTATTTGGATCAGAGATCAAGTTACCATGTGCTGCAACAACATCGTATCCAGTCACAACTGCAGGGTTATAAAGTTTGACTTCACCATTTAAGGTTACGCCAATTGCACCACCTACTGCGCCATTGAAAGATAAGAACGCTCTATATTCGCCTTCTGTCAATCCAGCAATTTGAGCTGTTGGGGTTGAACCCAACAAGGTAAGGTTGAGTAATGAACGATCACCTGTACCATTCACCGCTTCCCACTGTCCTGTTACTTCATTATATTTTTGCAGTACAACATTGTAGTTACCAAGTGCTGATACACCAATCAAGCTGTTGAAGCTAAATGTTGCAACCCCTTCTTGTCCAGCTGAGACATCAAAGTCAACTGTGTTCACCGTGAGAAGTTGTAAATCAACTAGATTTCCAACATTCAGTAACACGCCATAGAACGCTGAATCAGTTTCTGTACCCACCAATTGATATTGAGGGTTAATTTCCACTTCAACCAAGTTGTCCGCAGCACGAATCGTATCAAACTCAATGGTCAAATTGGCTTGTGTTGTCGCGCCAGTGACTGAATCAGTTAAGGTATAAGTGAACACATCGTTATGACCGACACCTGAACCATTCGAGAATGGAACATAGGTATAACTACCATCTTGATGGAAAGTAATTGTTCCATAAGTTCCCGTGAAGGTTTCACCATCAGCATCAATCGGATGACCATTCACTGAAGAAACATAAGTGTTTGGTGTGATTTGATCGACTTGACCTGTTGGATCTGGATCAAGAATGACGTTACCTTCGGCATTCCCTACTTCGTATCCACCTGGAATGGTCAAATCATAATCATCCATGGTTGCAGATAACGTACCGAGAACACCAAGTCCTAATAAACCATCGTAAGTCAGGAATCCACGGTATTGACCAGCTTCTAAGCCTTCAAGTACCACACCTGGTACATTTCCGATACCAAGGCCAAGTAAATGTAAGCTGAGAAGTGATGCATCACTATCACCATGGATAGATTCCCATTGATTCGTTGTCGTATTAAATTTCTGTACTACTAATTTATAGTCGGACAATAAACCAACATCGATTAAACCACTATATTGGAATGTCACCGTACCTTCATGATTAGTCGCGACATTGAAGCCAATTGAGTTCCCACCAAGCTGTAAATCAATTCCAGCTAATGAGGTCAATAACAGATATGATGCACTGCCTAAATTCACATCATCTTGAACCAAGGCTGGTTGTGGGCTCAATACCGCATGACCAACGTTGTCGTACGCAATGATCGTACCTGTATTCACGATGTAACTGACATTCGAACTGATTGTTCCAATGTTACCTGCTGCATCTGTTGCTTGAACCGTTACGTTAATAGTTTTATCTATATCTGCAACCAGTTCAGAACCTGCAACCGTTACGCTCCAGATACCACCCGCTTGTACAGTCGTTGAAAGGTTAACACCATTTACATTCACAGTGACTGCATCACCAACATTGTATTCACCAGTTACCGTACCACTGATGGTTTGATTCAGACCTGCTTCGGTTAGATCAATAATATTATCACCAGTGATCGGGTTGATTGTGATTCCCGTTGTTGAAGCATCTGGTGGGGTAATGTCTACAGCATACAATTGCGTATCTACTAGAGTACTGCTATTGCCTGCGGCATCAGTGAATGTTGCTGTTGCTGCAATGGTCTTATCCGCATCTGCCAATAAGTCACTACCAGCGACACTTGCTGTCCACGTACCTGCTACTGCATTTACGATTGCTGTATAAAGAACACCATTGATTAACAAGGTAACCGTTGTACTGGTTGCATCTGTTGGAATACCAGTCAAAGTACCAGTAACTGTGACATTGGCTGCTGCTTCTGTTGCATTGATCACATTATCTGCTGTCACAACATTGATGTTTAAAGCTGCGCCTGTTGTATCTGGCGGAGTAAGATCCACTGCATATACTTGGGTATCAATAATGTTGCTACTGTTACCCGCTGTATCAGTGAATGTTGCTGTTGCTTCAATTGTTTTATCACCATCTGCCACCAGATCACTACCCGCAACACTTGCAGTCCAGTTACCTGTTACAGGATCAACAGTTGCTGTATAGCTGACACCGTTAATCAACAAGGTCACAACAGTCGTTGCTGCATCTGCTGGAATACCTGTCAACGTTCCTGTGATCGTCACATTGGTTGCTGATTCAGCTGCATTCACAACATTGTCTGCTGTTACTGCATCAATATTGATGACTGCACCTGCTGGGTTCGGCGGTGTTATATCGACTGTATACACTTGAGTATCAGTGACACTACTGCTGTTACCCGCTGTATCGGTAAAGGTTGCTGTTGCATCAATGGTGTGATCACTATCTATCAACAAGTCACTACCTACAACACTTGCGGTCCAGTTGCCTGTTGCAGGATCGACAGTTGCCGTGTAGCTGACACCGTTAATCAATAAGGTCACAACAGTCGTTGCTGCATCTGCTGGGATACCAGTCAACGTTCCTGTGATCGTCACTGTAGTTGCGGATTCAGCAGCATTCAAGACATTATCTGCTGTCACCGCATCAATGTTCAATACTGCAGCCGCTGGGTTCGGAGGCGTAATATCCACAGTATACGCTTGGGTATCTGTAATATTGCTACTGTTGCCAGCTGTATCGGTGAAGGTTGCTGTTGCATCAATAGTTGTATCAGCATCTGCCACCAAGTCACTACCTGCAACACTCGCACTCCAATTACCTGTTGCTGGATCAACTGTCGCAGTATAGGTCACGCCATTGATCAACAAGGTCACAACAGTCGTTGCTGCATCTGCTGGGATACCCGTCAAAGTACCTGTGATGGTTACATTAGCTGCTGATTCAGCTGCATTAATGATGTTATCCGCAGTTACTGGAGCAATGTTGAGTATCGCTCCTGCTGGATTTGGTGGAACAAGATCAACTACATAGCTTTGATCCGCAGTTACAGGACCAACACCTGTTACATCTACAGTCACGTTGATGGTGCTGTCTGCATCGGCACTCAAGTCGCTACCTGGAACGCTCACGCTCCACGTACCACCCGCCTGTACTGTAGTATTGTACGCCGTACCATTCACATTCACGGTCACCGCATCACCGACAGTAAAGCTACCAGCAACCGAACCACTAATAGTTTGGTTAACTGCTGCTTCTGCTGCATTGATGACGTTGTCACCAGTAATTGGATCAATCACGACCACTGGGTTTGTAATATCCACGGTATAACTACGGTCTGCAGTTGCATTACCCACGTTGCCTGCTGCATCGGTTGCTGCAATGCTGACGTTAATCACTTTGTCGGCATCAAGTACTAATTGACCGCCAGCAACAGTCACTGCCCATGTACCACCCGCTTGTACGGTGGTGGTCAAGTTAACGCCATTGACGTTCACGGTCACCACATCACCAACGGTGTATTCACCGCTTACGCTACCACTAATGGTTTGGTTCGTACCTGCTTCGGTTGAGTCGACAATATCATTACCAGCAATGATGTCGATTGTGATTGTTGTCGTACCGTTATCTGGTGGTGTGATATCTACGGTATACACTTGGGTATCTGTGATGTTGCTGCTATTGCCTGCGGTATCTGTGAAGGTCGCAGTTGCATCAATAGTCTTATCAGCGTCTGCCAATAAGTCACTACCTGCAACACTTGCACTCCAAGTACCTGCAACCGTATTCACAATCGCAGTGTAAGTCACACCGTTAATCACCAAGGTCACAACAGTCGTTGCTGAATCCGTTGGGATACCGGTTAAGGTTCCTGTGATGCTCACATTACCTGCACCCTCAGTTGCATTCACAACATTGTCTGCAGTCACTGCATCGATGTTCAGTACTGCACCTGCTGGATTCGGAGGCGTAATATCCACTGTATATACTTGCGTATCAGTGATGTTGCTGCTGTTACCCGCGGTATCGGTGAAAGTTGCTGTTGCATCAATGGTTTTATCACCATCTGCCAACAGATCACTACCTGCAACATCGGCTGTCCAGTTACCTGTCGCTGGATCAACTGTCGCTGTATAGCTCACGCCATTGATCAATAAGGTCACAACCGTAGTCGCTGCATCTGCTGGAATACCCGTTAAGGTTCCTGTAATCGTGACATTACCTGCACCTTCAGTTGCATTCACAACGTTGTCTGCAGTCACTGCATCGATGTTCAGTACCGCACCCGCTGGGTTCGGTGGTAGGCTGTCCACCACTTCACTGCCTGGTAATGATGGGTTGCCTGCCGGGTCAGTGGCAATCGCTGTCACCGTACTGCCATCTGGCAAGTTACCTGGGTTTGGTGTGGTCCATACCCCTGTGGTTGGATCTGTTGGTACTTGAACGGTCGTACCATTCGGGAAGGTCACCGTTACGGTTGAACCTGGTTCTGCTGTACCAGTAATTGGATCAGTGCCATTGATTGGATCAATGTCTGGGGCATTCGGCGCAGTCACATCTACGGTATATACTTGTGTATCTGTGATGGTGCTGCTGTTACCCGCGGTATCGGTGAAGGTTGCTTTGGCATCAATGGTTTTATCACCATCCGCCAACAAGTCACTACCTGCAACACTCGCGCTCCAGTTGCCTGTTGCTGGATCAACGGTCGCTGTATAGGTCACGCCATTGATCAACAAGGTCACAGCACTGG
>NZ_BKGB01000009.1:0-174901 GCF_008980925.1 Acinetobacter sp. TUM15071
AAATAACAAACCTAATGTTTTATAGCAATAAAAGCCATTACGCACCACAAAAAAGCAAAAATAAAACTTTATGATTCATTTTAATGCACTGCAAAACAACACATTATTTGGAACTTTATGGCAACTAATGAGCATTTAAAATTATTTCAATATTTTTAATATTTAGTAAAAATATGAAAAGCTTATATATAAAAACTAAAACACTTTTACACATTTTATTCTACATTAAGCGAAATCTAAAAATAGGGTTTGGCACAGCTCTTGCTAAAACGGATTTATTGAATTTTTAGAGTGGCAATCCATTTAGGGGTTAAATAATCAATGAAAAAAGCCAACTTCGCTCAACCAACTGCTCTGCCAAAAGCGAGCAAAACCATACTTAAACTCAGTACGCTCAGTTTAAGTATGCTGTGTTTAACCATGGCTCATGCTGCCGAAGCTGAGTCATCATCAGAGGAAAAGCCAACCAAAGTTGTAAAAGTCGCGGTTACAGGTTCATCAATTAAAGGCGTTGCAGCGCAAAGCGCATCACCCATTACCATTGTCAAAGTAGACGAGATTCTGAAACAAGGGGTGACTACGACAGAAGAAGCACTGACCAAAATTACTGCCAACCAAGCTGGTTTTGTGACTTCACAAAATGTCGGGCGTTCTGGCACAGCAGGAGCAACAGCCAATTTACGAGGCGTTGGCGAAAATAAAACTTTGATTTTACTCAATGGTCGCCGTTTGGCTGCTAGTGCATTTGATAGTGGTGTGACCAATTTAAATATCATTCCCCTCGCTATGCTAGAACGTATCGAAATCGTCCGTGATGGTGCTTCTGCAATTTATGGTACGGATGCAATTGGTGGGGTTATTAACTTCATCACCAAAAAACAATTCACTGGACTAAATATCAGTGGTGGTCTTACTCAACCTGAACACAAAGGTGGTGATACCCAAGACTTCAGTATTTTTGGTGGTTATGGCGACCTTGAAGATAATGGTTTTAATGTATTTGGTGTAGTTGATTATCGCCATGGCAATGACATCATGGCTAAAGATAGAAAGGTTAGTGCAAAAGGCAGCCTGATTCCCGAACTTGGTCTTGATGCACGAAGTTCAGCCTCTTTTCCTGCCAATTTCGTTGATTCTAAAAATGGAGCCAGTGGAAATCCTTATGCAGCAACGGGCTGTGGAGGTTATGCAGGTACTGAAGCGCTTGATAAAATTTGCCTGTTAAACACTCAAAACCTGATTGGAATCGTACCGAAAACAGAAGATATTTCGGCAATGGGTCGTTTAACACTGAAGCTAAATGATAGCTTCAACGCTATTGGTGAATATGTTTATGCCAATAACAAGGTCTCAACCTCAGTCGCACCAGATGTCTATAACGGCAATAATAAAGTCTCAATTAGTAAGAATAGTAAGTATTATCCAGGCAATGGTTTAGTACCGACTGTTGCGGGCCTCAGTGGTGAACCACTTCTACTCTCACTCCGCTCACAAGCCGGCAATCGCATCAGTGATACCGAGAATGAATCTCACCGAGTTTTTGCTGGCCTTGAAGGTGAAGCATATGGTTGGGATATCAATACAGGTGTCAGCTATGCACGCAGTGCCGTCACCGAGACAGCAAGCAGTGGATATTTAGATAAGGCTGCCGTGCAATCCGCTTTAGATGCTGGCCAACTTAATCCATTTGGTCCACAGGCAGCTGGAGATGATCCGAATCTTTGGAACAAACTCTCACTTTCTGGAGATTACAACAAAGCAAAATTAGAATCGAGTACAGTCGATTTTACTGCAAGCCGACCAATTTATACCTTACCTGCTGGTGATGTAGGTTTCGCATTTGGCGGCAGTTTCCGCCATGATAAGTGGGATTCTACTGTAAATTCAGATCTCGCTGCTCGTTTACCAAGCCTTGGGACTGATCCAAACAATCCACATCAGGAAGGCAAGCGCGATATTTCATCGGTATTTACCGAACTACAAATCCCATTACATAAAACGTTAGAAGCACAAATTGCAGCGCGCTACGACAATTATAGTGATGTCGGTGATACCTTTAATCCAAAAATTGCTTTACGTTGGGAACCACTTAAACAACTAATGTTCCGTACTTCATATAGTACAGGCTTCCGCGCACCAACCTTATATGAAATCAATAAAACCAATAGTCGAACGTTATCACCAAGTAACAGTGACCCGATTTTATGCCCAGGGGGCAAAGCTACCCCTGATGGTAGTCAGGCTCGTGACTGTGATCAGCAGTTTGATCGTATGCAGGGCGGTAACAAAGAGTTAGAGCCTGAAAAATCGACGTCGATCACAGCGGGTTTTGTACTTGAACCAATCAAAAACCTTGTGTTCTCTCTAGATTACTACAATGTCGAAGTTAAAAATCAAATCTCGGCACTTGAAGCATCGACCATTTTTGAAAGCCCAGATAAATATAAAGACAAATTTGTTCGTAAAGCAGATGGTTCAATCGACTATATCATTACAACTATGCAGAACATGGGCAATTTAAAAACTCAAGGTTTTGATGTCAGCCTGAACTATTTAACTCCTGTCACATCAACTGGTCGTTTTGGCTTTGGAATTGATGGAACCTATGTCACCAAATACGAATATCAAAATGAAAAAGATGGTGAGTGGATCAGTAGTTTAGGTGTTTACAAGGATGATGGACCAACCATTCGTTGGAAACATGTCGCAAATCTTAACTGGAGCTATGAAGACTGGTCACTAAATTTCCAACAGCAATTCACACGCGGCTATAAAGATCAAAACTCAGAAAATCTTGATGACGGTTATAAGAATCATCGTGTCAGTGACTATACCCTTTATAACGTTTCGGGCACGTACCGTGGTTTCAAAAATCTGGATTTAACGCTCGGTATTAAAAATATCTTTGATGAAGAACCAGCAGCATCTAACACCTTGGAGAATTTCCAGTATGGCTATGACCCACGTTTTGGTGATGTAACAGGCCGAACTTACTTCGCCCGCGGTACTTATAAATTTTAATGTGTTTCGCCACTACGACATGATGTTCCTTCTGTTGTAGTGGTTTACCGTAATCCTCTGATTCATCAAAAATTAAAGCGGTTAGTATCAATTTTTAATTGATCCCTTCCTCCAAACGACGATGAATCCATGATTACAATTTCAGGAGTAATTATGGGCATCCCCTTTTCTGAGAATGAAAATCAACCTGCCAAACGCCTTGTCGGTATTGGTCTGGTGTTATTTCTACATCTCATTATCGCCTATATTCTGATGACAAGTTTAGCGACCGACTTTAGCAAGCCTGTCGATAAGCCTGTAGAACTACAGATTATTCAGGACATCAAACCACCACCGCCTCCAAAACCAGAGGAACCAAAACCTAAAGAAAAGCCACCCGAGCCACCGAAAATGGTCGAAAAAGTGGCCAAGATGCCTGACCCACCTAAACAGGTGGAGAAAGTCACACCTGTGCAAAAACCAGCCCCAGCTCAACCTACCAAAACGGCTGTTGCTACACCAACACCTACGCCTACTGCAGCAAGTCCGAGTCCTGTTGCTGCTCCAACAGCGCCTGCCGCACCTGCGGCTCCAGCTAAACCCGCAGGAATTTCACGCGGCGTTTCTGAAGGCGAAGCGGGCTGCCAAAAACCTGAATATCCACGTGAAGCCTTGATGAATGAAGAAGAAGGTACGGTGCGTATTCGTGTACTGGTTGATGGTTCAGGCAAAGTCATTGACTCAAAAGTCAAGAAATCAAGTGGCAGTAAAAGCTTAGATAAGGCGGCTATTAAAGCGTATAGCCTGTGTACTTTTAAAGCAGCGATGAAAGACGGTGTACCACAACAAGAATGGTACGAAATCGAATATCCATTCACGATTTCCTAATTAAATGCATTGAACAAACAAATTTTTGGAGAATTTAAAGATGACAAACACAGCAAAACGTATTTCTCGAATCGCAGCAATTGGCCTCATCGCAGGTACGACCTTACTTCCAGTTGCAAGCGTGTGGGCGGATGAAACCACGCAAACCACAGCCGTAACGACAGTAGCGACTGATGCCGCAGCACAAGCAGCACCAACCCCGCCTCCGTTACCTGCAACTGTTGAAAAAGTACATAACCCTTATGGTTTAGAAGCCCTATGGCGCGAAGGTGACTTAGTCGCAAAATCAACACTATTTATCTTGGTATTAATGTCGATTGGAACGTGGTACATCATTCTGTCGAAAGTGTTCCAACAAAGTAAAATTAAACGCCATGGCACAGAAGCTGAACGTCATTTTTGGGAAGCAGAGTCTTTAAATAGTGCTGCAGAAAGTTTAAATAGCAATAGTAGCTACCGTTATATTGCTGAAAAAGGCATTCGCTCAACCAAACATCACGATGGCACCTTATTAGAACGTATTGATTTCAACACATGGGTAACAATCTCAATTCAACGTGCAATCGAAAAAGTACAAAGTCACTTAAGCAATGGCCTAGCCTTCCTTGCCACTGTGGGTTCAACCGCACCATTTGTCGGCTTATTTGGAACAGTTTGGGGGATTTATCACGCGCTTACTGCAATCGGTATTTCAGGCCAAGCATCAATTGATAAAGTTGCTGGACCTGTCGGTGAAGCACTGATTATGACCGCAATTGGTCTTGCTGTGGCTGTTCCTGCCGTACTTGGTTATAACTGGTTAACCCGTCGTAATAAAGCGGTGATGGACAATGTTCGCTCATTTGGCTCAGACCTACATGCCGTATTACTTAGTGGTGACTTAAACAGTAATCATCCAAACCGTGATTCTAAATAAGGAACACCATTATGGGCATGATGATTAATTCAGATCAAAGTGACGATGATGTCATCGGGACGATTAACACGACTCCGCTGGTCGACATCATGCTGGTACTGCTGATTATCTTTTTAATCACAGTTCCAGTGGTCACACACACTGTTCCGGTAAAACTACCTGAAGAAAAAAATACACCTTATGCCACCACACCACAAAATATCCAGCTTTCCGTCAATAAAACGGGGGATATTTTCTGGAATGAACAGCACGTTGCAAATAAAGAAACGTTACTTGCCCGTTTACAAGCTGAAGCGCAAAAACGTCCACAGCCTGAGGTTCATATTCGTGGCGATCAACAGACACATTATGAAGCGATAGATCAGGTGATCAGCACAACACAGCAAGCAGGGATTGGGAAAATCGCTTTTGTTACGACTCCCCCTGCTTCTACACCATAATAGGAGAATCACACATGGGTATGAATGTGGGTTCAAAAAATGATGAAGAAGATGTGATGCTCGACGTCAACATGACACCGCTGATTGATGTCATGTTGGTGCTGCTGATTATGTTCATTATCACCATCCCAATTCCAAACAACGCCATTAACATTAATTTGCCAAATGGCACACCACCACCGCCAACAGATCAGAAGCCACCCGAAACCATTAATTTACGGGTTGATGCGCAAGGGCATATTTTTTGGAATGATCAAACGGTTGCTGATCGTTCAGCCTTAAAAGCCCTGTTTGATTCGGTTGCTCAAAAAGCTGATCAGGATCAGATTAAGTTTAAGCCTGATGCACAGGCTGAATACAAGAATATCGCGATGGTGATGGCACTCGCTCAACAGAGTAATGTCACCAAAATCGGTATCGTCAGTAATAACTAAATAATAAAAACAAAAAATTAATCAGATAACTACAATTTTACTCCTACGCTAACAAGTTCGCTTGTTAGCCTTTTTTATTTTATTTCATTGATGACAACAGGAATAAGTTTACTACTCACCTTATAGCCTTGTGGTTTATTATTACAGGCATCCCCTGTCACGGTGGTTCGAATCACATAAGGTGAATAAGGCATCACATTTAAATAGCCTGAATTATCTCGGCCTGTACGGCAATCTTCTGCGCCCAGTTTTTCATCATAGCGTCCGTCATATGAAGACTCTTCGACCTCTGCAATCAGCTTGCTTGTCCATTGATTTAAATAAACCAAACTTTTACTCGATTCAACAGTACCTTGTCCTGAGCCTGCACTTTCAATTTCGATCAGTTGAATCGGTTTACCTTTATAAACGGTTGGATGCACTTTAAAGCTATTCGATTGGCCACCAAACTCTTTTAAGATTCGAGCCTGTTTTAATTTTGGACGGGTTAATACATAGCCAGCCCAAAAATTACGTCCTGCATTTTCAAAACTTACGCCCGATAAATAAGCTTCTTCTCCTGAGATCAGTTTTACTGCTTCAGTAGAATCAATCTGAATCGCTTGGGGTGGATTGGCATTTGAATCTTGTAAGTTGGTGATCCAACTAATAATGGCCTTATCGCTAGGTACAGCAGCGTGAGTAGTCGAGATTAGACTTGATAGACAAAGTGTTATAAAAATAAATTTCTTTTTATTCATTATGATTTCTCTTTAGAGATTAAATCTGAAAGCGATCTTGACGGAGTCTCTCCAAGCACTCATCCAATCATAGGGAAACCCTCTTACTTTTCAAAGATGAAAAGTAACAAAAATCTTTTGTTAGACTGACGGTACGTCCTTGCTACCGCAGTCTAACTTGGCGGCATCCTTGCCGCCCTCCACGATCACAGATATTTACTAGACAATAAATACCTAGAATGAGTTAAACTTTTCCAATTCAATCCATTGCGCATCAGGAAAATGCTTCGCCAAATAAGCTTTTAAATAATCGGCGGTATCTTTCGAAATAAGTGGATCTTTCGACTCATCCTTTAAGTTATACACCAAAGCATGTAAACTCAAACCACGCTGCTTTAAAGCCTCTAAACTCAATAAAGTATGATTAATACTACCCAAACGCCCAGAAGTCACTAAAATCACAGGAAATTGATGCTGAACGATATAATCAATCGTCAACAATTCTGTGGTTAAAGGTACCATTAAACCACCAGCACCTTCTAACAACACCACCTCAAAACGCTGAGCCAATTCTTTAGTCGCAGCTTCGATCTTGGCAAAATCCAGATCACGCCCATCCAAACGTGTGGCTAAATGCGGTGACGCTGGATAGGTAAAAATCTCAGGCATGGTCAGCTTTTCATGGTCTTCCTGAAACCAACCACTGCCCATAATTTCACGATGTTTTTCGATATCTTCGGAGATATCTACATTTCCCGTTTGTACTAATTTTTGGGTAATGACACGCTGTCCCTGTTCGGTCCAAAGCTTGGCGAGATAACCAGTGGCATAAGTTTTACCAATTTCAGTATCTATACCGCTGACAAAATAAATTGCTGCACTCATGCTGTTCTCCGCGCAATCACATAAATCGGATGATAAGTCAGACGAAAACCCGGCTCATCATAAAACTGTTGATAATCTGAATAAAATTGCTGTAAAGATTGCTTAGTCCAGCGATGCGATTGAGCTGTTGCTGTCACGCCTGTGGCTTTTAAATGCTGCAATACCGATTTTGGATGATCAAAATAAACCTGCTTATGATCTTGCTGTATTAATAGAATTTCAAAGCCTTGCTGTTGCAACTGCTGTTGTAGCACATCACAATCGATATAATTTAAACCCTGTCCTGTCAGTTGCTTAATTTCAGTGAGATTATCAGGACCAAAGGTAGAAAAGCCGAAATATCCATGAGGGTTTAACGCCACTTGAATCCGTTGTAATAACGCGGGCAGATCCATCATCCATTGCAAAGCAGAACTGGAAATCACTGCATCCAAACATTGCGGTAACACCAGTTGCTCAATATCACCGATCAACCAATTGATCTTATCGACGCTTGAAAAATGCTGCTCTACATCGTCATATAAATCGTTTAAAAACAGCTGTTCAACCTGAAAATAGGGCTGAAACAAATGAGTGAGATTACCCGAACCACAACCAATCTCAAGAACTGAGTCCAAGTTGTGTGGATAATATGCTTTCAGATATTCAAATAATTGCGCACTAATCTGTTTCTGTACCACAGCATGCTCGACATAGCTTTGCCCTGCTTTGGCAAAACGTTGCGCAACCAGTGCTTTATTGATGCTCACAAACACTCCACCAATTGCTCCAATTCGTTTTTTTGCACCAAAGAGGTTAAAGAAATTCGTAGGCGTGAACTATTCTGTGGCACTGTTGGTGGGCGTACCGGCATGGCATAAAAACCTTGTTGTTGTACATAGCGTGCTTTTTCAATCGCAGCTTGGCTTTCACCCAAGATAATTGGAATGATATGACTGCTGGATGGGCTCGAGAAACCTTTTGCAATCACCGCTTGCTGTAAATACTGACTGATCTCAGCCAAGTGCTGACGATGTTGCCGCATGCTCAGCACTTTATTAAAAATAAAATCTGACCATGCTATCGAGATTGGAGGTAAAGCTGTACTAAAAATCAATGGGCGCATTTTATTGATCAGATAATCACGAATGATTGAATCACAAATGATATAGCCGCCTACCGAAGCAATTGCTTTGCCAAAGGTTCCAACCAAAAAGTCAATCTGATCCAATACGCCATAATGTTCAGCACAACCCAGACCTTGCTCACCCCTGACGCCAATCGCATGTGCTTCATCGACATACAACATGGTTTTGACATAACGCTGTTTTAACTGCGCCAATGCAGCTAAATCTGTCTCATCGCCATCCATACTAAAAATACTTTCAGTCACCACAATAATGCGTTCAATTTGCTCATCTTGATGATACTTTTGCAATAACTGTTCCAGATGTTGCAAATCATTATGGCGATAACGTACATATTGAGCAGTCGAAAGTCGAATGCCATCAATCATACTGGCATGTACCAATTTATCGGCCAGAATCACGGTTTTGCTATCACATAAAGCAGGCAAAATACCGATATTCATGTGGTAGCCACTATTAAAGAGTAAGGCAGCACGACCAAAGGCTTTGCTTAGGCTATTTTCAAATTGTTCATATTCTGCAAAATTACCCGTGAGCAAGCGTGAAGAAGATGAACTAAAGAGTGCTCGTTCGATTTTCAGCGTATCAAGAAATTCTTCTCTTAAAAGCAAATCAGCGGCCAAACCTAAATAGTCGTTGGATGCGAGATTCAACATGGTTCGATCTTGAATCGTGATCCATCGTCCAGATTGTTGATTTGAAGTGAATTGGCGGAAATTGCCCTGTTGCTTAAGTTGCTCAAGCTGCTCGGCATAATGATCAAGCAAGGACATTGGCATTTACTCCTTGCATATTTTTTACCACCTCACTCATCTGTGCTAATAAATAATGGAGTTCATCATCGCTAATCACATACGGCGGCATTACATAGACCAATTTTCCAAATGGTCGTACCCAAATACCCCGTTCCACAAACTGTTGCTGTAAGGTTTTCATATCAACATTGGTAGTTAATTCAACCACACCAATCGCCCCTAAAACCCGTACATCAGCAACATGATCGAGCTGGGCTAAATCCTTTAACTGTTCGGTAAGAATTTTTTCAATCCGTTGAATATTGGCTTGCCAATCCTGTTCCACCAGCAGTTGAGTACTTCTTAATGCAACTGCACACGCCAGTGGATTCGCCATAAAGGTCGGGCCATGCATAAATACACCCGCTTCACCACGACTAATGCTTTCAGCCACCTGCTTGGTGGTTAAGGTCGCAGACAGTGTCATATAACCGCCCGTTAAGCCCTTACCAATACACATGATATCGGGTTCGACCTGCGCGTGTTCCCATGCAAACATTTTGCCTGTACGTCCAAAACCCGTGGCAATCTCATCAAAGATCAGCAATAAATTGTATTGCTCACACAATGCTTTGGCTTGACGTAAATATTCAGGATGATAAAAACGCATGCCGCCTGCACCCTGTACAATCGGCTCAATAATCAGTGCAGCAATGCTGTGATGATGCTGTTCAATCTGCTGTTTGAGTTCCTGAATATCTTGCGGATTCCATTCTCCATCGAAGCGACTTTGTGGCGCGGGTACAAAAATTCGATTCGGTAAACTTGTACCAAAAATCTGATGCATTCCTGTGACTGGGTCACAGACAGACATCGCATTCCAGGTATCGCCATGATAGCCAGAACGGGTGGTAATAAAATTGGTTTTTTCTGGTTTGTTTAATGCAGCCCAATATTGAACTGCCATTTTTAACGCTACTTCTACGGCAACCGAACCTGAGTCTGCGTAGAAAATCTTATCTAAACTCGGCGGCGTAATTTTTAATAATAATTTGCCTAACTCAATTGCAGGTTCATGGGTCAGACCGCCAAACATGATATGCGCCATGTTCTGCAATTGATCTGTAACTGCTTGGTTGAGTTCAGGATGGTTATAACCATGAATCGCACACCACCATGACGACATGCCATCAACCAAAGTTCGACCATCTTCTAGTTCAATCGTCGCACCGTAAGCACGTTTGACTTTAAAAGTTGGCAGTGGATTTAACATCGAAGTATAGGGATGCCATATATGTTCTAAATCAAATAAATCGGTCATCCTCTACCTCATTTGCTGCTATTTCTTCAAAATTTTCCATCAGCCTAATCACGCTTTTAGATACTCGGAAATGTCATCTGCAACCTGCGTGATATAAACAAGATACAAGGCTTAGTACACTAGATCAAAAGAAAAAGTGGAAGAAGTGAACAGGTTTTGCAGATGACAAATGGTTTTGCCTACTTTTCCCGAAAGAAAAGTAAGTCGCCGAAGGCATATCCTAAAAATGGATGAGCACTCGGCACGATTCCGTTAGGCCTATAAAATAAACTTTATCTTAAACTTGTCAAAATCTAAAATATATTGCGAGAATTTTCAATTCAAGCAAGATTAAACCGTCTGTTGAATAAAATCTTCAATTATTTGCACAGTCTGCTCAACCATAAAGCACGGAAAACCGTGTGAAGCCCCTTCCACAGAAACCACAGACAAACTCTTTGCAGCTAAATCTTCAGTTTTTCGCACAATTTGGTAAGGAACTAAAGCATCATACTCGGCAAAGACATGCAACTGCCTACCTTGATAATTTTTATACAACTCAACCAAGTTTAATTGCTCCAGCAATTCTAACCCATCTCTAAGCAATGCAATCGGTTGTGGACGAATCAATTTCTGCATAGCTACGAAATCTTTCTTTGCCGAACTTGCACCTTGACAGACCAATAAGCCAAACCGTTTTAGCGTGGTAATGGCATCCTGTTCAAATGACTGTTTAAATTGCATAAAGGTTTCAACAGGCATTGCAGTCGTCCAATCTGCTTGAGCCACAAAACATGGATTTGACGCTAAAGTGATTAAAACTTTTTGCTCAGCATATTGTTGTTGGATTTGATTGACCAATAAAGTTGCCAGTTGTCCGCCAAGCGACCATCCGACAATCACATCAAACTTCGCTGCAAGATCGACATGCTGTTGCAAAATGTCATTATCGAGAGCATTAAAAATATTAAGCCGCTCAACGCTATGTCCCTTTTGTTCCAAAGCCTCATGTAAGGGTTTTAATAATTCGGAACCACCGCCCCATCCCGTGATGAGTAGAATCTTATAGGTCACGTGCTTGCTCATTTCCAAAAACTTCAATGCAGTATACCCTGATTAACACTGCTCATTATTTTCCAAATCTACCAAAAGCTGCGCTGAAATCACTTGCTCCCAATGTTGCTTGAACTGTCGATGAACTTGATCAATCTCAAAGCTACTATTTCTTGCTACCTGTTGTGCATGTGCAATATCTTTAGCTCGCGTATAGGCAAGTAAATAATGATCGCCATTCAATTCAAGTTGAAACCAAGATTCAATTGTTACCCCTTCAGCTTGAAGTGTTTGAATGGCTTCTGCTTTGCGTTGTTGAATTTCTTGCTGCCAAGCCTCGACCTCAGCCTGCCTATTTGCTTTTAATTTAATCAGAACCGCACCAACATCCATTGATTTTCCTTTTCTTTTTCTAAATCGCTATTCAATTTAAATATATCTAGCAAATGAACCACCAATAAAAATATAACTTATTTACTACTTATAAATTATGAGGAAGATTATTTAATTCGCTTTTGATATACATAATCATTATTTTCTTCATGGATTTTTTCAAACCCCAGTTTCTCAAGAATTTTTTTCGAAAAGATATTCCGATAATCGACATAAGCCTCTAAAATTTTAACATCTTCATTTTCCTCTAGACAATTTTCAAGCCAATTTAAGGCCAAAGTTCCATAACCTTGATTCCAAAATTTTCTATAAATAACGTAGCCAATGTAAGCCTTTTGCTCATCCTTAAAAATTGTTGCCTGAAGAGTTCCTATGGGCTCTTTCTTCTCTAAGTCGTGATAAATGATCCAGTTTAACCACACTTCATTTTCACTTTTAGATCCATCTATTAAAAATTGATACCGATCTTTCAACGCTTGTATATCTTTATATTTAACATCTGGAATATATAAATATAATTCATCATTTTGCAGAGATAAAAAAGTTTTATCTGCATCATCGGCACTTAATAAAAAAGTGTTTATTTTATTCATTACAATCTCATCATTTTCAAATAATCATTCATATTTATTTTTCACCACTCAATCTAATTGACTAAGTTAAAAGAATTACTCCTTTTTTGTTGCTGCGTATTTAATGAAAAAACTGTGCCAACTTTTCATCTATTTCTACTTCTTTTAAATTCACCATTCCATTAGAGTCAATCAAAACCTGTAAAGAATTTTCTACTACATCCAATCTCTAAATTTGCTAAAGTAGATGCTATTACACTTTGAGATCAACATGATGAATACGATAAAGTCCAAAGTTCTCGTTTTATGTAGTTCACTTTTTTTACTCAGTGCACCAACGCTCAGTAGCGCACAAACTACCTTATTTTCTAAGCAAGATACTGCACAAAAAGAATGGGTTGGACAGTCTGCACCAGACTTTAAACTGCAAGATCAAACTGGCAAATGGCACACCTTAAATCAATATAAAGGCAAATGGGTGGTGCTATATTTCTACCCTAAAGACAACACTGCAGGTTGCACCCAAGAAGCCAATCAATTTAAATCACTGTATCCACAATTTACCAAATCAAATGCTGTGGTTCTGGGTGTCAGTCTAGATGATGTCGCATCGCATCAGAAATTCTCAGAAAAGCTCGGTCTGCCCTTCCCAATTCTTGCAGATGATCAGGGTGAACTAGCCACTAAATTTGGCATCGTACGAAACTTGGGTATTACTAAAATTGCCAAACGTGAGAGTTTTTTGATTAATCCTCAAGGCGCGGTGATGTATCACTACACCAGCGTGAATACTCAAACTCATGCCGATCAGGTATTGAAGGATTTAAAAACCTTACAAAGCAAATAATCACATTCAAGATTCTGAGTCAGCTTATCGAGTAATAATATGCCTAGCTGTTTGAAGTCTAGGCATTTTTATACGCGTTTAAAAATCAATGCCATTGGAATCATCAATTGGATTCTGATCCAGTGTAAACACAGTCCGTTGATACGGAATACCTTCCAGATCATAGACCTGATAAACACAATCAAATAATAGCTGCAAGTCTTCACTACGATCCATTGCCCGTGCCGTCAGAAAAATTGGGCTAACCGCACCATTATCCAGAATTGGAATGTAATTGAGATGTGGAAAACGAATGGTATCGGCACTGGCAGGAATCACGCATAAACCTTCACCTGCGGCCACCAGTCCTAAAGCCAGCTGGATTTCACGCACTTGATGCATATTTTTCGGCACGAGACTATGCTCGGCAAAGATATTCAGCAGTTGAGTCGAAAAATTCGGTTTCGGCGAAGTGGGATACATAAACATCTTTTCGTCAATCAGATCTGCCAGATAGACCCCTTCCGTTCGCTGTGCAATGGGATGGCTGGTATGCGCCGCTACAACCAATCGCTCCTTCCGCAATAAAATCCGTCTGACCGCAGGATCACTAATCCGCAAACGTCCAAAGCCCACATCAATGCGTCCTTCTTTTAAGGCTTGCAGTTGTTCTGTGGTGCTCATTTCAACCAGTTGAATATTGAGATGTGGCTGCTGCTGCCTAAATAAATAAATGATCCGTGGCAATAGACCATAAAGCAGCGACCCAACAAAACCTATGGTGACACTGCGTTCAATCAGTCCAATACGCTTCGCCATACTTTTAATTTCTTCAGCATTAGACAAAAGTTTAATCGCGTGCTGATAAAAGAAATGCCCAGCAGGTGTGGTTTGTAGAGGTCGGCTCCCCCGTTCAAATAGTTGAATACCCAACTCACTTTCCAAATTTTGAATCTGCCGACTCAAAGGGGGTTGAGCAATAAATAGTTTTTCTGCGGCCTTGGTGAAGCTCTGTTCTTCAACAACAGCAACAAAATACCGTAAATGACGTAATTCCATGAGGTTTCCATACCTTTAAGATATATATAAATATAAATTCGGTCTTAGACAGAGTTTACTCATTCTTTTAAGGTATAGACAAGAGATAAACCGATGAAGTTATGAATCGCTTCCGCTAGATTCCAGCTGCCCACATTCATCCTTATCGGTTAAAGCCACAACACTCGCCACATTCAACTTATTAGGATATCGAGACGCTTTAAGCGCAACTCGATGACTTCCACATTTTTGGAAAGTCGGAGAACGGAAATGCCACGTATTCCTGTAATCAATACCAGCCATCTTGACCGCATTGATGAATTACTGGTCGATAATATCGACACGGGTGAATTTAAACTTCATCGCTCAGTATTTACCGATCAAGCCTTATTTGACCTTGAAATGAAATACATTTTTGAAGGCAATTGGGTTTATCTTGCACATGAAAGCCAAATCCCCAATAACAACGATTTCTACACCACCCATATTGGTCGTCAACCTGTCATTATCGCCCGCAACCGTAACGGTGAACTGAATGCCATGATCAATGCCTGTTCGCATCGTGGTGCGCAACTTTGCCGTCATAAACGCGGTAATAAGGCCACTTACACTTGCCCTTTCCACGGTTGGACCTTTAACAACTCAGGCAAACTCCTCAAAGTTAAAGACCCAAGTGAAGCAGGTTATTCAGATTGCTTTAACCAAGACGGTTCACATGACCTGAAAAAAGTCGCTCGTTTTGAAAACTACAAAGGTTTCTTGTTTGGCAGTCTCAATCCAGATGTGCCTTCGCTTGAAGAATTCTTAGGTGAAACCAGCAAAATCATCGACATGATTGTCGATCAATCCGAACATGGTTTAGAAGTTCTGCGCGGTACCTCCTCTTATACCTATGAAGGGAACTGGAAACTGACTGCTGAAAATGGTGCCGATGGTTATCACGTTTCAGCGGTGCACTGGAACTATGCCGCAACCACACAACACCGCAAAGAGACTCAAGCTGCTGATAATATTCGTGCCATGAGTGCTGGGTCTTGGGGTAAACAAGGCGGCGGTTCTTATGGTTTTGAAAATGGTCATATGTTGCTATGGACGCAATGGGCCAATCCAGAAGATCGTCCAAACTTTCCGAAGGCAGACGAATATACCAAGAAATACGGCGCAGCGATGTCGAAATGGATGATCGAACGTTCACGCAACTTATGTCTTTATCCAAACGTGTATTTGATGGATCAATTCGGTTCGCAAATTCGTGTATTACGTCCTATTTCAGTCGATCGCACTGAAGTCACGATTTACTGTATTGCGCCGAAAGGTGAAGCCCCAGAGGCACGTGCGCGTCGTATTCGTCAATACGAAGATTTCTTTAATGCCTCTGGTATGGCCACACCCGATGATCTAGAAGAATTCCGTGCCTGTCAGGCTGGTTATGCAGGCATCGCACTGGAATGGAATGATATGTGTCGTGGTTCAAAACACTGGATTTATGGCCCCGATGATGCAGCCAATGAAATTGGCCTTAAACCGATGCTCAGCGGCATTAAAACCGAAGATGAAGGTCTCTATCTGGCGCAACATCAATACTGGTTGCATACCATGAAACACGCCATTGTCGCAGAGAAGGAAATCGCAGCTCAAGGAGAAAACGCATGAGCAATCAAGACAAAACCAGCTTGGAAAATATTGCTCAGTTTCTCTACCGCGAAGCACGTTTTTTAGATGATGAACAATGGGATGACTGGATTAATTGCTATGCGCCAGAAGCCAGTTTCTGGATGCCAGCGTGGGATGACAATGATCAACTCACTGAGGATCCGCAGTCAGAAATCTCACTGATTTATTATCCAGATCGTCAAGGTTTGGAAGACCGCGTATTCCGTATCAAAACTGAACGCTCCTCTGCCACCATGCCTGATACCCGTACTTGCCACAATATTGCCAACGTTGAAGTTGTAGAGCACGACGGAGATAAACTCACGGTTCGCTTTAACTGGAACACCTTGAGCTTCCGCTATAAAACCACCTATAGCTACTTTGGCATGTCACGCTATGTGATTGATTGTTATGGTGATGAACTAAAAATCCTAAGCAAATATGTGGTGCTTAAAAATGACTATATCAATCAAGTGATTGATATCTATCACCTCTAAAAGAATAAGTCTCCTCAGTCAAACGGACTGTTGGCTGAGGTCCCAAATTTAAATTATTTTTGTAGGATACGTCTCATGTCAAACCACAATGTAGCACTTCAATTTGAAGATGGTGTGACACGTTTTATCAGTGTTGCTCAAGGTGAAACCCTGTCTGATGCAGCCTATCGTCAAAAAATTAATATCCCCTTAGACTGCCGTGACGGTGCCTGTGGTACTTGCCGTGCATTCTGCGAATCTGGCAGTTATGACATGCCAGAAGAAAGCTATATCGAAGACGCCCTTACCCCAGAAGAAGCAGAACAAGGTTATATTTTGGCATGCCAATGCCGTCCAAACTCAGATGCTGTATTCCAAATTCAGGCCTCATCTGATGTATGTAAAACCGAAATTCATTCTTTCCAAGGCACATTGGCTCGGGTAGAAAATCTTTCCGACTCAACCATTAGCTTCGATATTCAACTGGATGAAGGTCAGCCCGATATTCACTTCCTTGCAGGACAGTATGTGAATGTCGCTATTCCTGAAACAGGTGAAACCCGTTCATATTCATTTAGCTCAAAGCCGGGCAACCGTTTAACTGGCTTTGTAGTGCGTAATGTCCCAAACGGAAAAATGAGCGATTTCTTAAGCAAGGCTGCGCAAGCAGGCGACAAGATGAGTTTTACAGGGCCATTTGGCAGTTTCTATCTACGTAATGTCACTCGTCCTGTGTTGATGCTGGCAGGTGGTACAGGCATTGCCCCTTTTATGTCGATGCTACAGGTGCTGGAAGAAAAAGGTTCAGAACAGCCTGTGCGCTTAGTCTTTGGCGTGACCAACGATTTTGATCTGGTGGCTTTGGAAAAATTAGCCGAATTACAGGCGAAATTCCCTTGGTTTGAATATCGAACAGTCGTTGCACATCCTGACAGTCAACATGCGCGTAAAGGTTATGTCACAGGACATATCGAATCTGAATGGCTAAACAGTGGCGATGTTGATGTTTATCTGTGTGGTCCTGTACCGATGGTCGAAGCCGTTCGTGGCTGGTTAGATGCTGAACAGATCAAACCAGCCAATTTCCTGTTCGAAAAGTTCTCTGCGAATTAATAGCTACAGGAAAACCAAGCCATGTCTCAAACTCAAAGATTTAAGCATAAAGTGGTAATTGTCACAGGCAGTGCTCAGGGCATTGGTCGTGGTGTTGCACTACAACTGGCGGCAGAAGGTGCCCAACTGGTTCTGGCTGATCTTTCCGATTATGTGCAAGAGGTACTAGCCGAAGTCAAAGCCTTAGGGGCTGATGCCATGACCATTCAAGCCGATCTGGAAAGCTTTGCAGGTGCACAAAGCGTCGTTAGCAGAGCCATTGAACATTTTGGCCGGGTCGATGTGCTGATCAACAATGTTGGTGGTGCAATCTGGATGAAACCTTTTCAGGAGTTTTCTGAAGAGGAAATTATCAAGGAAGTGAATCGCTCGTTGTTTCCGACTTTATGGTGCTGCCGAGCGATCTTGCCTGCAATGATTCAGCAACAGGCAGGTGTTATCGTCAATGTTTCATCGATTGCGACTCGCGGGATTAACCGGATTCCCTACTCGGCAGCCAAAGGTGGAGTCAATGCGCTGACAGCGTCGCTGGCCTTTGAACATGCCAAAGATGGAATTCGGGTCAATGCCATTGCCACAGGTGGAACCGAAGCACCACCTCGTAAAGTACCACGCAATAACAACCCACTCAGTCAAAATGAAAAAGACTGGATGCAACAAGTGGTGGATCAAACCATAGACCGTACCTTTATGGGACGCTATGGCAATATTGAGGAACAAGTCAAAGCGATTGTCTTTATTGCATCCGATGATGCCTCCTATATCACAGGCAGCGTCATCCCAGTGGGAGGTGGAGATCAGGGTTAAGCCTGATCTTTTGCATTTCAGATAAAGTACAGGATGTGCATGGAGGCCATCAACGAATGTCGACACTATTCAAAACATTAAAACAAGATTGGTCCATTTCAGCCACGGTTGCGGGTTTTCTTGCAGTGCTGATTTCCTATTCTGGGCCACTGATTATTTTCTTTCAGGCAGCGCAACGTGCCCATGTCTCGACAGAGATGATGGTGTCATGGATTTGGGGCATTTCCATCGGTGCGGCAGTTGCTGGGATTTATCTCTCCATTAAATATAAAACCCCCGTGATTACCGCGTGGTCTGCACCCGGAACGGCATTATTGGTCACACTCTTCCCCAACATCTCACTGAATGAAGCGGTTGCCGCCTATATCACTTCTGCCATTGTAATTTTTCTGATTGGGATTACAGGCTGTTTTGACAAACTACTGAAATGGATTCCTCAAGATGTTGCCGCAGGCATGATGGCAGGCATCTTGTTCCAATTTGGCATTAATCTGTTTACAGCCACAGATAGCATGCCACTGATTGTGTTTAGCATGTTAATTGTGTTTCTGGTCGCTAAACGGCTGATGCCGCGCTACACCATGATTTGGGTATTGGCTGCTGGAATTTTATTAAGCTTGATTCTGGGTAAAATGAATCCTGTTGATATCAGTTTTAACCTTGCTATTCCACAATGGATCAGCCCTGAATGGACATGGAACTCGACCTTGAATCTAGCACTGCCCTTGATTCTCGTGAGTCTAACTGGTCAATTTTTACCTGGTATGGCAATTATGAAACTGAGTGGTTATGACACACCAGCCAAACCTATTATCAGTGCAACCAGTATTGCCTCTTTAGCCGTGGCTTGTGTTGGCGGTATTACTATCGTCCTCGCATCCATTACAGCAGCGTTATGTATGGGCAAAGATGCACATGAACTGAAAGAAAAACGCTATATCGCAGGGATTGCCAATGGAATTTTTTATATTCTGGGCGGACTGTTTGCGGGCAGTATTGTGATGCTGTTTAGTTTACTGCCGAAAGAATTGGTTGCTGCGTTAGCAGGCTTGGCTTTGCTGGGTGCAATTTCCACCAATATTGCCGTTGCTATGAAAAATGACCAACAGCGCGATGCCGCACTGATTACCTTTCTGGCCACAGCTTCAGGCATGCATTTTTTAGGATTAAGCTCTGTGTTTTGGGGTATTTGCATTGGGGTAATTGCTCATTTCATTCTCACTCAACGTGTTACAACACAATCCGCTTAAGAAAAAAGAGAACAACTCCCTCGACTCTCCGCCTTACTTTCGAATAACAGACAACTTTGCCCACTAACGCTGAGCAATCAAAATTCAGTAAGGCAATTTTTTAAACCTCACTTTAAAATCTCACCCTCATTCAACTTAATTAAATGCTCCTCATTATTTTAACCAATAGGTAAAATAAAATAATCTGACTTATTTTAATCACACCATAAGTTTATTTAGTGATTTTTCAATTATAAAAAATAAGATTTAAACACCATAAAATAGCTAAAATTCTCACCATTTAATATTTCAACCATATTTAAAAAGAAATTAAATCAAAAATAATAAACACATAAATTTCAATGTATTAAGTAAATAAAATCACAATACCTTAAAGACATAAAGATATATCAATTAGGTTTTTGACTCTCACCCAATAACAAAATAGCTTAATAAAAAATAACTCGGTACTTCACAAATTGGAGGTGAAGCAATGGATACACATAAGGTCAATATTAATGACATTATTGATAAAGCCCGTTTTACGGCATTTCACTGGAAAGTATTAATCTGGTGTCTCATTATTATTATTTTTGACGGTTACGATCTGGTTATTTATGGGGTCGCCTTACCTTTGCTGATGCAGCAATGGTCACTGACTGCCGTGCAAGCTGGATTGCTTGCCAGTGCAGCTTTGTTCGGGATGATGTTTGGTGCCATGATTTTTGGCACGCTCTCAGACAAACTGGGGCGTAAAAAAACCATTCTGATCTGTGTCACTTTATTCAGTGGCTTTACCTTCTTAGGTGCTTTTGCAAAAAGCCCCACTGAATTTGCCATTTTACGTTTTATCGCAGGGCTTGGCATTGGTGGTGTGATGCCAAACGTTGTCGCACTGATGACCGAATATGCACCGAAAAAAATCCGCAGTACCTTAGTCGCACTGATGTTTAGTGGCTATGCCATTGGCGGGATGAGCTCTGCCTTACTGGGTGCATGGTTAGTCAAAGATATGGGCTGGCAAATCATGTTTTTAATTGCAGGTATTCCGCTGTTACTACTGCCTGTGATCTGGAAATTTCTGCCTGAATCATTGGCTTTCTTAGTGAAATCGAATCATCACGATCAAGCCAAAATGATTGTCAGTAAAATCGCACCTGAAACTGAATTAAGCAATCATTCAGAATTGGTTCTAAATGAAAGTACCACGACTGATGCGCCCGTTCGCGCCCTCTTCCAACAAGGTCGTAGTTTCAGCACCTTTATGTTTTGGGTAGCCTTCTTTATGTGCTTATTGATGGTTTATGCACTAGGTAGTTGGTTACCAAAACTGATGCTACAGGCGGGTTATTCTTTAGGTGCCAGTATGCTGTTCCTGTTTGCACTGAATATTGGAGGTATGGTTGGCGCGATTGGCGGTGGTGCATTAGCGGATAAATTCCACTTAAAACCCGTCATTACCAGCATGTTTGTGATTGGTGCTGCTGCCCTAATCTTACTGGGTTTTAATAGCCCACAATTTATTTTATACAGCCTGATTGCAATCGCAGGCGCAGCCACCATTGGCTCACAGATTCTGCTCTATACCTTTGTGGCGCAATTCTACCCAACCGCAGTACGTTCAACTGGGATGGGATGGGCTTCGGGTATTGGCCGAATCGGTGCCATCATCGGCCCTGTGCTCACTGGTGCTCTGCTGACCTTTGAATTGCCTCATCAAATGAATTTTCTCGCCATCGCGATTCCCGGCATTATTGCGGCTCTCGCCATCTTCTTGGTGAATTTAAAAGTCTCGGTTGCGGCTCAACCTGCGAAGAGCTTTAACCCACAATCTTCACTGACTCAGCAATAAAACCATGTGCGCCGAGGACTGGCGCACTAACTTCGGATATGGATTATGAAATTATTACAGCGCTTTTCCCCTACGCGTTTAACGGTTGCAACCTTACTGGCAATGGGCAGTTGGTCTAGCTCGGTTGCTTTGGCTGCGGAGACAGCTCAGCCAACTCAAGATCAATGGAAATTCACGCTTAAAAATGCCTATATTAATCGTGACTATGACAATCCGAGCCTGAAAGATACAGGCAGTTGGTCACAAGCGGCGTCTTTATTTTACAAGTCAAATATGCAGGATACCCCCCTACAAATCGCGGATAAACCAATCACCATCGGGGCAGATGCTTCGGTGCAATATGCGGTACGTTTAAGCAAGGATAAGCATGTGGCGGATACGGTGTTGCCCTTTGATCCCCAAACCCAATCACAAGCCTCTGATTATTTAAAATATGGTGCGACCCTCAAACTGGGCTATGACAAAACACTGCTCAGTGTCGGTGAACTCTGGCTGGATCTTCCTGTGACGGCGGTAGATGCCAGTCGCCAGTTGTTGGCATCATATTGGGGGACCAATTTAAAGTCACAACTTTCTGATCAACTCTATGCAGAAATAGGCCGAGTCACCAAAGTGTCACCGCGTAATGAAGAAGATTTTAAGAAATTTTCTTTTACTGCCAATGGCAAAACTGAATATTCTGATGGTTTGAATTATCTGGATCTACGCTATCAACTCACGCCATCGTTAAAAGCCGAATACTACTTTGGCAATTTAGAAGACCTCTATAATAAACATTACTTGGGGTTAGACCATACGTGGAAACAAGCCATCTTCACCCTGAATTCTAAGTTTAAATATTTCAATGCCAAAAATGATGGCAGTAACTTTGATATTGATGCCCAAAATATTGGAATCTTGGAAATGCTGAAAGTGAAGAATCAGTCCTTTGGTTTGGGCTATCAACAGATTATCGGGGAGTCTGCTTATCCATTACCTGATGGTTTCCTGCCTGAAACCTATTTTATCAACTGGAATGCCACAGGCTTCTTTAAAAAGAATGAAAAGTCTTATCACCTGATGTATGGCTATGATTTTAAGGACTATGTGCCTGGGCTGAATGCGATGGTGAAATATGTCTATGGTCATGATTTTAAAGCTGCCAATGGTGAGAAAAATCATGAAACCGAGTCCAATATTATTGTGAACTATGCTTTTCAACAACCTTATCTCAAAGGCTTTGCGCTGCAATACATCCGCATTGACTATGATGTGAAACACGGCAATGACTTTGGTGAAGACCGTTTATTCGTGAACTATAGTAAAAAATTCTAAATCTAAGTCGAACAGTTAAGTAAACAATTTGTCCCCCTAAAATAAAAAGAGAACTTCATTTGAAGTTCTCTTTTTATGCATCACAAGTTCAATCAGATCGATTAAATTTGTGATTGAATATAATTCTGCAAACCAATCAATTCAATTAAACGTAATTGCTTTTCTAACCAATAAGTATGATCTTCTTCTGTATCAGAAAGCTGCTGACGCAACATATCACGGCTAATAAAATCGCCTTTTTCTTCACACAGCTTAATACCCACAGCCAATTTTTCACGCACATGGTATTCAAGTGCTAAATCCGCTTTTAAGCAACTGACAACATCGTTACCGACGTTGATGTCTTCACGGTTCATATTTGGTTGAGCACCTAAGAACAACACACGACGAATGATTGAATCCGCATGAGATGCTTCTTCTTGCATTTCATGATCAATACGCTCGTAGATTTTGCTCAAACCCCAATCTTCATACATTCTTGAATGAATTAAATATTGATCACGAGCAGCCAATTCACCGCCAATGAGCATATTTAAATAGTCGATGACTTCTGGATTGCCACGCATAATACTTACTCCTATCGAATGACAATATTATGGCCAAGTTACAATAGAATTGCAAAAACAAAAGTGTGTAAGCTTATGATTTTTATAAAATTAAAATGAGAAACATACGCATTTACAGTTCTAATTAGCTCAATTTATCTAAATAAAATAAGCCTTTGCATATCATTTATCACTTTAAAAAGAGATAATCCTATTGAAAATCATTTGTTTGATTTTTTGTAACCATTAGCAATGCTTCTTATTCCGCTGATGTTTTGATCAAAAAATCATAAAAAATGACTGCTCAGCTGTTGTTTGTTTAAGCAAAATTCGGTAAATAACAGCAATCACAAAAACATAATGTGGAAACCACAATGGATAAAAGCAAACCAATTTTGGTCACTGGCGCGACGGGTTATATTGCAGGCTGGATTATTGAACGTCTGTTGAATCAAGGCTATACAGTTCATGCCACAGTGCGTGACCCATCAAAGAAAAATAAGATTCAACATTTGTACGATCTGGCAGATCAATCTTCTGGGAAGATTGAATTTTTTAAAGCAGATTTGCTTGAACCGCGTTCATTTGATGATGCAATGCAAGATTGTGAAATCGTGATTCATACCGCATCTCCATTTGTGGTGACCAATTATAAAGATGCAGTCAAAGACATTATTGAGCCTGCGGTGAAAGGCACAGAAAACGTATTAAATAGCGTTAATCGCACTGAATCGGTCAAACGTGTGGTGCTAACGTCAAGCATTGCTTCAACCTATGGCGATGCAGTTGAGATTCAAAATACCGCCAACAATGAGTTTGATGAAAGCCACTGGAACAATACCAGCAGCGAAACCCATCAACCCTACCCCTATTCAAAAGTTGCTGCTGAGCGCAAAGCATGGGAAATGGCTGAACAACAGAACCGCTGGGATTTAGTCTGTATTAACCCCGCCTTAGTGATGGGACCTTCCCTCACCGATGCGAGTCAGTCTGGTAGTATTGAAGTATTACAACAGTTTGGTAATGGCACCACCTTGTTTGGTGTGCCGCCGATGTGGAATGGTATTGTCGATGTACGTGATGTTGCCGATGCGCATGTCGCTGCAGCATTAAATCCACAGGCACAAGGCCGTTATATCATTTGTGGTGGCACACTCAGTTTGCTAGATATGGGCAAAGCACTCACACAAAAGTTTGGTTATAAATTCCCATTCCCACACTTTACTGTGCCAAAGACTGCTTTTGCTTTTGTAGCACCTGTTCTCGGTCATTCACGTGAGTTTGTAAAATTGAATATGGGCTATCCAATTTATTTTAATGCGCAACGTAGCGTCAAAGAACTCGGCATTGAATATCGCGATGTGCGTGAGAGTGTCTGTGAACATTTTCAGCAATTGCTGGATGATGGTATTGTGAAAAAATATATTTAATATCAGAAAAAAGGCGGCATAAATGCCGCCTTTTTTATCATTTAAATAAAGAATCAGGCTTCATACTGCTGCAAAAACTCTAAGAACTCTTGCTCATTCAAGACTCGAATGTCTAACTTCTGTGCTTTATCCAGCTTACTACCCGCTTTCTCACCAGCAACTACACATTTGGTTTTACTGGAAACACTACCACTAACACGCGCACCCAAGGCTTGAAGTTTCTGCGTTGCTTCATCACGGCCCATGCTTTCTAATGTACCTGTGACCACCCAACTCTCACCATTCAAAGGCTGACGCGTTGGTGCAGTCGGAGCATCCCAATGAATGCCTGCTGCCATTAAACGATCTAACACTTCGACGTTATGTGGTGCTTGGAAAAAGTCGGCAATCCATTCTGCGGTAATATCACCGACATCAGGGGTTTTCTTCAGTGCTTCAATATCCGCAGCTTTCAACGCTTCAAGCGTCTGGAAAGTATTGGCGAGCATACGTGCTGTGGTTTCACCGACACCGCGAATTCCCAAGGCATAGATAAAACGCGCCAAAGTGGTTTTCTTGCTCGCTTCAATCGCATCAATCAAGTTCTGAACGGATTTCTCACCCATTTTTTCGATGGTCAATAAGGTGTCGCGATGCTCATGCAAATGATAAATATCAGCCACATCTTTGAGTAGATCGAGGTGTAACAGTGACTCGACCCAACGATCGCCCAAGCCCTCAATATCCAGTGCTTTACGTGAAACAAAGTGACGAATGGCTTCAATCCGTTGTGCTGCACAATACAGGCCACCTGAACAACGTGCCAAGGCCTCACCTTCTGGCATCACTACAGGTGAATCACAGACTGGACAATTGGTCGGAAGATGAACCATCTCTGCATCGGCAGGTCGGAACTCAGCCCAAACTTTCTCAACTTTTGGAATCACATCACCAGTACGGTAGACACTGACAGTATCGCCAACACGCACATCTAAACGATGGATTTCGCCAATATTATGCAAGGTCACATTAGACACCGTTACCCCACCAACAAAGACGGGTGCTAAACGTGCAACAGGGGTTAGTGTTCCAGTACGACCTACTTGCCAATCAATATTTTCAACTTTGGTCAGTGCTGCCTGCGCAGGGAATTTATAAGCCGTTGCCCAACGGGGTTCACGACTCAAGAAACCCAATTGTTGTTGCTGTTTAAGGCTATCCACCTTGATGACCATGCCGTCAATTTCAACTTTGAGGTCTGGACGCTCTTGTTGAATCTGTTCATAGCGTTGTTGTACTTCTTCAATCGAAGCACACAAAAATTGACGTTCTGCAATTTCAAAACCAAATCGGGTTAACCAGTGCAGGCTGTCATGCATGGTTTCAAGGCCATGATTGGGCTGACATTGCGCAATCCCATAGGCATAGAACGCCAATGGACGTGAAGCTGCGATATTTGGGTCTAGCTGACGCAGGCTTCCTGCTGCGGCATTACGTGGATTGGCAAAGGTCTTATCTCCTTTGGCTTCTTGATCAGCATTGAGCTTTTCAAAGCCTTGCTTTGGCATCAACACTTCACCACGAACCTCAAGAAACTCTGGAATAGCTTGATACTGACTGGATAATACTTTCGGCAAATTTCGAATGGTTTTAACATTCTGGGTAATGTCTTCACCAGTCTCGCCATCGCCACGGGTCACACCACGAACCAAGACACCATTTTCATACCACAGTGAAATCGCTAAACCATCAAGTTTAAGTTCAACGTCATACTGGACTTTTTGATTCGGTAAACGCTCATCAATACGACGCGCAAAGGCAAACAGGTCTTCCTGATTAAAGACATTGCCTAATGACAGCATCGGCACCGCATGAGTCACACTTTCAAATTTTGACAGCGCTTGACCACCGACTTTATTGGTTGGGGTATCCGCCTGAATACATTCTGGATATTGTTGTTCTAAGACTTTCAGTTGATGAAATAAATGGTCATATTCACTATCAGAAATGGAGGGTTGATCCATCACATAGTAAGCATGATTGTGTTTTGCAATCAGTTGAATCAACTGACGCATTTGCTCAATGACTGAGTTGTGTTCCATTTAAATTTCACCATATAAAAGGGCGGAAAAACCGCCCTATAATTTTTACTAAATTTATTATAAAAGATTCATTAGACGGTTGCTTGATTTGGACGATAATCAATCACATGATGACGCCAATGTTCCTTCAACTGCGGCGTAAACTCTAAATTGTTTTCATCATAGACTTTACCATCGACTTCACGCGCAATTAAGCCTGCAATACTAGTCATCATGTCATAACCCGTAACTGCTTTGCTGTTTGGTAAAGCCAAGAAGAATGCAAGACCTTGTACCTGCTCTCCCGATAAAGTTTCCAAATCAAAACCTGCAGGACCATTATCCGTCATACGCAATACCGAGAACATCAAGGCACTTGGCTCATCGGTATTTTCATAACGATGGAAACATGACATTTCACCGAAACGTAAACCGTATTTCAATAATACTTTCAGTGCTTTATCACCTGATAAGGCACGACGTGGATTCGGATAAACATTCAGGGCAATGATTTGCTCTGCGGTTGCTAAAGCACTTTCATCATCATAGCGTTGCTGTTCATGTAAATGTACATCCAGAATATTACTTTCGCCATCAAACTCTTCAATCGCGACGGTTTCAATATTTGGATTTAGGCTGAGCTCAGTTTCCGCTTTGCTTTCCTCTGCTTTCTCTGTAGCTTCTACATTTTCAGAGGCCACTGTTGTTTCTGCTTCAGCTGCGACTATCTCATCTTTTTGAGCCGCTTCGACCTCTGCTACAGCTTCAACCACCTCATCTGCTTTAGCAGTTTGTTCGATTTCCGTCGTTTTTGTTTCAACACCAGCCGCTTCAACTGTTTGCTCTGCCACAGGCTCCGATACAATTGCTTCAGTATTTAAACTTGGCTCAACACGCTCAGTTGTGGCCACTACTTCATTTTGTAAAAGCTGGTCACGTACGTGACGTGGAATCACAGGCTGCTGACTCTCAGGATTAATATATAAATCTGCTTCTAATGACGGCTCAACTGGTTTTGGTTTTCTTAAAATCATGATTAAACCAACGAGCATAATCGCAACGGCGGCAACAATGCCTATTATTGTATTCATTTCCATACTAAGACTCCGCAACTAACCCGTATTCTTTTGCCTGTTCTAAATCGACAGTCACTAATTTTGATGTACCTGGCTCTGGCATGGTGACTCCAAGTAAATCAGTTGCCATTGTCATCGCCAATTTATTATGTGTAATGTAAATGAATTGCACTTGTTCAGAAAGCTCTTTTACCAAATTACAATACCGTTGTACATTGGCATCATCAAGCGGCGCATCAACTTCGTCCAATACGCAGAACGGTGCAGGGTTCAATCTAAAGATTGCAAACACCAAAGCCAAAGCCGTTAGGGTCTTTTCACCACCTGAAAGCAAGGCCAAGGAACTGTTACGCTTGCCAGGTGGGCGCGCCATCAGTTTGACCCCAGACTGCCAATCATCTTCAAGGCTTAAAGCCGCTTCACCACCACCAAATACCTTTGGAAATAGCAGTTGTAACTCTTGATTGACCTGATCAAAAGTAGTCATAAACAGTTTACGGGTTTCCTGATCAATGCTTTTCATCGCGTCTTTGAGCTGATCAACCGTATTTTGTAGATCCTGCATCTGGTGACTCAGTTCATCAAAACGTTGCGACACTTCCTCATATTCTAGCGACGCTGCCAAATTCACCGCACCAATTTTCTCAAATTGCTGCTGTGCTTTTTCCAGTTTCTGCTGATGATCTTTAATTTCAATCGACACATCAGATAAAGCCTCCGCATTGAGTTCTTTCAGCTGTTCCAGATAATGTTCACGATCTGATTTCGCCGCCTGCCAAGCCAAGCGTTTTTGTTCCAACTGCTCACGCACCTGCTCGTCTTTCTGTTGAGCTAGATGGCGTTGTTCAGTCAGTTGCTGCTGTTTCTCTTGCACTTGATTCAATTCAAGTTGCCACTCATTCCACGTTTTTTGCAGCTTTTCGGTTTGCTGAAATTGCTCGTGGAATTGCGACTCTAAATTGGGTAGTTCAAGCTGAATTGGGTCAACAAACTTCTTGGCCTGCTCAATTTGTTCAATGATTTGACGATATTGTGTTTTCAGGAACGAGATATCTTTTTCCAATAACTCAATTTGCTGATTGGCTTGCGAGGTTTGACGACGTAAAGCTTCACGTTGCTGCTGCTGTTGAGTCAACTGTTGTTGCTGCTCATCCAACTGCTCATTCAAGTTTTCCACCTGAAATTGCAAAGTTTTATAATTCGGCAATACAGCTTCTAATTTGATTGCTAATGCATGCAGATCAATTTCCAGATCATCACGCTGCATCGCATCTTCTTCAAGCTGCGCATCAAGTTGTTTCAACTGATCGGCCAATTGCTGTTGCTGCAATACAAAAGCCTGCGCTGTACTTTGCAATTTGGCAATTTGCACGTCGAACTGTTGTAACTCTTTTTGCTTTTGCTTCAGACTTTGCTGTTGTTGCTGCAAACGATGTTGCTGCTGTTGCAAAGCCTGTAATTGTTGAGAAAATTGACTTTCTAGATCAAGCAACTGTGGTTGTTTCTGTGCCAGTTGCTGTTCAATTTCCTCTAAGCGCACTTGATGACTGAGCATGCCCTGCGCAGTTTGACTGTCTTCATCATAGTGCAGCGCAATCACCCAATCGGCACCCACATGATAACCATCAAGCGTCAGAATAGATTGTGCTTGCTGGAGATCCCCTTGATGTTCCAATGCAAGCGCTAAATTCTCTGCTACTGCTACATTGGCCCAGAGTGAAGATTGGGGGGCTTCGATCCAGTCTGATAGATATTTTAAATCTCCCCTAACCCCTCTTTGAGAAAGAGGGGATGAGAAGCCTTGCTTCGCAAGTCCTTTATCAAAGGGATGAGGAACAGTTGTAGTTCCGCAAGAGGGATTTTTTAACTGACGCGCCACACCTTCCTGAAATGATTGTTCACCATCCAGTACATGCGCTTGCAGCCACTTGGCCAAGAACTTCTCAATAATGTTTGCATGCGCTTTAGCTTGAGTGCTCAACCGTAGGCTTTGCATCAATCGAACTGCGTTTTGATCATGCTTCGGGCTTTGCTTTGCGACGAGCTGATTTAAGTTCTTTTGCTCAGCCAATAAAACCTGAATCTCAGTTTTCAAACTCTGCACATCAGCCTTCTGCAACTGTTGTTGATCTTGCTGTGTCTGAACATCCTGTTGTAATTGCTCAATCGCGGTTTCTAACGCAATTATTTCCTGTTGCAGTTGCTGCTGTAATTGTTCTAACTGCGCCTGTTCATCATCCTGAACCTGAGCACGGATCTGAGTTGTTTGCGTTTGCAAGGTCTGCTTTTGCTGCTCAATGCGCAGAACATTCTTACCCAACTGTTCAATTTGCGCTGCCATCTGCAACTTTTTTTGTTGTTGCTGATCGACTTGGGTTTTCAGTTGTTCAAATTGCTGTTGTGCTTGCTTGTGTTGTACTTGAACATCTGTAAAATTTTGCTCAGCCGTTTGTGTATGCTGCTCTAAGGCAAGCAAACTTTCATTTTGCTCATCAAATTGGGTGCTTAGAGTTTCAACTTGTAATTCAGAGAGTTGCAAACGCTCTTTGGTTTGTACTTTCTGCTGCTCAAGTTGTAGCAAGCTACTGCTGTTTTGCTGGAATAAACTCTGTTTTTGTTCCAAGGTCATTTTTAATTCAGACAGCTTTTTCTCGGCCTGTTGCCATTCATGCTGCAAAGGCGAAGATTGCTGAATTAAGCGTTGGAATAAAGCACTGGTGGCTTCAAGGTCATGTTCAATGGTCTGTGATTCTGAACGGACCAACTTAAAGTTTTCACCCAGCGCCGTCATTTCAACAGTATATTCTTGTTGTAACTTTTGACTTTGATTGGCTTGAAATGAAAGAATCTCGATTTTTAAAGTACGGATCTGACCTTCCAAGGTTTTGTATTGAATCGCAGCTTCAGATTGACGCTTTAAGCTTCTAAGTTGGGATTTTAGTTCAGCGGCAATATCGTCTAAACGTGCCAGATTCTGTTCAGTATGCTCTAAGTGCTGCAAGGTTTCACGACGACGTGCCTGATAACGTGATACCCCTGCCGCTTCTTCAATAAACACACGCATTTCTTCAGGCTTGGCATCGACCAAACGGTTAATCATGCCCTGCTCAATCACCGCATAAGAACGCGGCCCTAAACCTGTACCCAAGAAAATATCGGTGATATCACGACGACGGCAACGCGTGCCATTCAGGAAGTATTCAGATTTACCTTCACGGGTGACTTGGCGACGGACGGCCAGCTCGCTATAAGCATTATAAGCGCCGCCTAATTTTCCATAAGTATTGTCAAAACGAAGTTCTACACTGGCGACACCAACAGGTTTACGCTTGGCTGTCCCGGTAAAGATGACATCCTGCATGCTACCGCCACGCAATTGACGTGCGTTGGACTCGCCCATAACCCAGCGAATCGCATCAATGACATTTGATTTACCACAACCGTTCGGCCCAACCACCGCAGTACGATTGGCCTTAAAATGTAATGTTGTACTATCGGCGAAAGATTTAAAGCCTGAAAGTTTTAAACTGCTTAAACGCATATTGCCCTAACTAGCGGCGTGAGCGTCTAGCCCAAGCCAATTCAATCTGTTTCATACGTGTCAGAGATTCCAACACAAGGTTGCGCAAGTGTCGACAAAAATCTTCCATAAATAAAGCAGCTTGTTGTGATTTTCGGATCAAAATAGCATCAATCACCAACTTAAACAGGGTAAACGATTCTTGTAACTCTCGACGTGAAGTATTTAAGGTCAAAAAATAGCTACGGCGTAATGATGGTAGGAGTTCTTTATAGAATTGCATCAGATAGGGATTCGCTACCATATCATGCTGTTCAGCCAGATATTTAAAGATCGCATCGTAAAATTTTTCGATATCGCCCGCGCGGACAAACTCGACCAATTGATCCAATAAAGCTTGTAATTGCTCCGCTTCATTGACTCGCCAAGTTTCACTAATGCGCTGCACAATATGTCCAAGCACCATCACATTGGTATCGAATAATGCTTTGACTTGTTGAGCCGACATTTCTGAAACAATTGCACCACGACGCGGGAAAATTTCAATTAAATAAGTACGTTCAAGTAACAGCAATGCTTCACGAACCGAACCACGACTGACGTCTAATTCTTTCGCAATGCGTAGCTCTTGAATACGTTCGCCTTCAACCAGCTCACCACTAATAATTTGTTCACTAATATATTTTGCAATCTGTTCAGAAAGACTATCAGCCTCTTCGAGATTCATGAGCCCCTCGCTATCTTTGTTATACGCATTGATCCAATGCTATTTGCGCTTTTTTGTTTTAACTGATCTCACCGCATAAATTCTATATCATTGTCTGACAATTTTATTGCTTTTTAAGCCAATCGTGCTAAAAAACCAAATAATAATTCTCAATATGTACTAAAAAGTCAGTTTTTCTGTATTTAATATCAAATATTTAACCTTTTTATTCTTATTTAACCGCATATCTGAAAAATTTTCTTTCATCGCATTTTTATTGATGCAATTCACAAAAAATAATATTTTCATTAAAGATATCGCATTTCAAGCTTCCCTTCGAATTACACAGTACACATATAGATGAGTCATAACATGGGTGTTCATCAAGCCATTAATATTGCCATTTTTGGACTCAGTCTCAGAACCTTGAATGAGTTAAAACAGCAGGTTCAAACCGCTGTGCCTCATCATGTCCAAATCAATTGGAGCAATATTGCAGAGCCTCAGCTTGATATCCTCATGATCAATCATATGTTTTTTGATTCACCCAATATCAAAAGCCTACTGCAAAATAATAAGATCAATGTACTCAAGATTGCCAATGATAAAGATAAACATAGTGCCATCGAAGATGACACCCTATTTCTGCCACTTAATCATCTTCATTCTTTACATCATTGGCTGAGCCTTCATCTGAATGAACACTTAAATCAAACATCAGAACATATTGAAAATGAAGATGTGCCAACCTTTCATCGCAAACAAATTAAAGACGTGTTGCAAGAAATCCAAAATCCTAAAAATGGCAAGCTTCAGTTGTTTGATAACCAAGGACTACTCGCCATTGCCGATCCGCGTAATCAATGGCTATGGCAAAATCCAGAATTTCAGTCTTTTCAAACTGATCCGAGCTTGAATTACACCTATGCCACGCAAAATGATCAGCATTGGATTGCAGATGCGGCTCAACAAGATTTAAAACAATGGTTATGGCATTTACTTTGGACATCAATGGACTTTGAGGAGCTATGCCCACCATCTGCTTCCAGTTTTTATCTAGAAATGTGGCCACAGCCCAAAAATAAAATTGATCGTCAAGATATCTTGCGTATGTCAGCGTGCTTTGCCCAAGGCGCACAAATCACGACTGTTGCCAGTCAATTGAATCTACCCGAACAGAAAGTCAGACACTTTGTTGCAGCATGCTTGGGAGCACAGTGTGGAACGCTGATTAAAGATCAACAGGCAAAATATCGACCGCAAACTCAGCAAAGTGAAACAGAACAGCATTTTATGAAAAAACTATTTGGTCGCTTACGACATCGTTTAGGCTTTTAATCGAGGATGCTTCTATGATTTTACATCAATATAAAATTGTCTTCGGTGGCACCATGGGTTCAGGTAAATCCACGGCGATCAAAGCCTTGTCTGAAATTGAAGTGCTGAGTACTGAAGCACTCAATACCGATACCGAGTCACATGAAAAGTTACTTACCACCGTTGGAATAGATTATGGTGAATTGACTTTGGATGATGGAGTTAAAGTCGGTTTATACGGCACGCCTGGACAAGACCGCTTTGATTTTATTTGGGCCGTGATCTGTAAAGGCGCTATTGGCACCATTGTCATGATTGACCATGCTGCTGAAAATCCGCTACTAGATTTAGAGCAATACATTCAGGCTTTCCAACCGTTTGGCAATAATATTGTGATTGCAATTACCCATATCGACCGTATGCCAGAACGAACTTTATCGATTTATCGTGACTGGCTGAAAGCCAAAGAACTGAATTACCCAATGTTCTTTATCGACGCACGTCAGCAAGATGATGTACTTCTTCTGGTCGAAACCTTGATTGCCACCATTGAAGTACATTATGGGCTCACCAACTAACACATGCTTAAATCAGCCCTTTATAAATAAAGTAGCTACCGACGACCACTAATAGACCAGCAAAACATTTTTTCAGCATGGCTGGCGATAAACGATGTGCAACTTTGGCACCAAATTTTGCGGTGATAAAACTCATCACACTGATCCCCAAGAAAGCATAGATATGCACATAGCCAATGGTATTCGGCACTTCAATCTGTTCTTTGGCCCCAAACCACATAAAGCCCAGTGCACCTGCCACTGCAATTGGCAAACCACAGGCTGCTGAAGTCGCAACAGCTTTTTGCATCACGACACCATGTCGATTGAGATAAGGTACTGTAAGGCTACCGCCACCAATCCCAAAAATCGCGGATGCCACCCCAATGCCACCACCTGCGGCAAGTTGTAAAGGCGCTGACGGTAAATGACGATTTGGATCAACCACCGCATTTGCACCTCTAAACATCTTGTAAGCCATCCATACAGCAAAGACACCAATCACTAACTGTAAGTGCTGTCCTGACATCAAATCAGCAACACCGGCACCAAGGAATGAACCGAGCACTAAGCCTGGTGCCAAATTACGGAATACCGACCAAAGAACCGCCCCTTTTTTATGATGTGCCATCACCGAACTAATCGAAGTCACAATAATGGTTGCTAACGATGTTCCAACTGCAATATGCATAATGACATTCGGGTCATAATTCATTTGAGTAAAGACAATATATAAAATTGGCACAATAATTAGGCCACCGCCAACACCAAATAGCCCCGCAGCAAATCCAGCAATTGCGCCAATCAGCAAATATATGATTAACTCCATAAACACATGACCACTCTACTTGTAAAAATGATGGATGATTTCGCAACCCGCCAGCTTCAGCAATTATTGAACGCAAAAAATCAATTTCCAGAAGTGGTGCTACTCAAAACAACCACAACCTCGACCAATGATGATATACGTGAAATTGCACAAAAAGGCATTACAACAGGATTGGTATGCAGTGCACAACAGACTCAGGGTCGTGGTCAACACCAGCGACAATGGGCCTCACCTGAAGGAAATATTTATTTAAGCACACTGATTCAAACCAAGACAGCACTGGATGGTCGTCTTGCGCTTGAGGTTTCGCTGAACATTCTACAGGTGCCGAGCTTGCGTGGTTTAAACTTACAAGTCAAATGGCCAAATGACTTATATAGTCCACAAGGCAAATGGGGGGGAATTTTGGTTGAACCACTTTCACCAAACCAAGCGATTGTCGGTGTAGGAATTAATTTAAACACGCCCCCTGTGGAAAATGCAGATCAACCGATTACTTCTTTAGCGATGCTTGGTTTAGCTCAAATTGATCGTTTAGCCCTGATTGCTGAACTCTACACGGCAATTCAACAAGCAGCACAATGGTTTGAACATGGTAGCTATAATTTAGCAGAACGCTTTAACCATCACGCGATTTGGCTCAATCAAAACGTTGAATTTGAATATACACAAGGTAAAATTCAAGGGCTGTTTCAAGGGATCAACAATGATGGTGCGGTACTGATCAAAACCGATCAGACTCAACAATTCTATCAAGGCCGTTTGCGTCTCGCTTCGATTTGAGGAAATGATGATTCTATGAAAAGTTTATGGCTGGACATTGGTAATACCCGCTTAAAATACTGGATCACGGCACATGACCAAGTAATCGAACATGCTGCTGAATTACACCTGCAATCACCTGCTGACCTATTGCTCGGTTTGATTCAACACTTTCGCCATCAGAATTTAAGTCGTGTCGGAATCTCTTCCGTTCTAGATTCAGAAAATAATCAACGTATTCACATGATTCTCGACATTCTGGATATTCCGATTATTTTTGCCAAAGTCCATGCTGAATATGCTGGTCTGCACTGTGGCTATGATGTTCCAAGTCAACTCGGGATTGACCGTTGGCTACAAGTGTTAGCTATGGCAAAGTCAGATGAGAACTTTTGTGTGATTGGCTGTGGCACTGCCCTAACCATTGATTTAGTCGAAGGATTGCAACATTTGGGTGGTTATATTCTGCCAAATTTATATCTGCAACGAGACTCACTGATTCAAAATACCAAAGGCATCAAGATTCCAGATTCTGCCTTTGACAATTTAAAACCTGGCCATAATACGGTAGATGCAGTACATCACGGTATCTTGCTTGGTCTGATCAGTACGATTGATCAAATTATGCAGCAATCGCCTAAAAAGCTGATTTTAACTGGTGGTGATGCCAGTTTATTTGCCAAATTCCTCAGTCATTATCAGCCTCAAGTCGAATCAGATTTATTACTTAAAGGCTTAAGGCATTATGTTCAACTCAATTCCGCTTTTACTAAAGTTTGAATTGCCTGTAATAACTGCGGAAACTCATTAACACCATCTTCACGACGGAAATGCCCGGCTTGAGCCACCTCAATCAACTGGGCATTGAGTAAATTGGAAAATTTAAAAGTTAAAGGTACAGGCACGATTGGATTATTGCTAGAAAAGAAAACCAGACGTCGTTTGATGTTAGCTCGTAAGATGCCACTTTCAAAATATGAATGCTCAATTAAGGCATTAAATTCAGGATGATTCGATATTGCATCACTAAAACCCGCAATAAAAATCCCTGCTTTCAATGTCGTTTGCTTCAACTTCTTTGCTAAAAACCGAGCCACAGCCACACAGGACAAACCATGTGCGACTACAATGCTGTGCTCATTCAAGCCTTTTAACTGTGCTTCCAAACATGTCTGCCAAATCTCAGCTTCCGGATGATTTGCATCAGCTAGAAAAATACGTTCAACCCCAACTGTTTCACTTTTTAACTGCTGTTCTAGCCAGAGATACCAATGCTGTTCTGGATCAGCATTCTCGCAATGCAGAATAAATACATTATTTTTTGAATTATGTGACATAGTTAACACTACTTTTCAATATAAAACATAGGTTTAGTTTTAATTTTCTTATTTTTAAATCCTATTGAGTGTTGATGTTTTGTATTAAATTTATACAACAGCACAAGATCAAAACATTAAAAAAGGCACCAGAGGCGCCTTTTTTAATGTTCAGTAATTGCTTACTTTTTTTGGTCATTATTACCAAATAAAGGTCCCATATTACCGCCACCACCACCAAATTGTTTTTGCATATTGCCTAATGATTTCAGCATTTTGCTCATACCCGATGGATTAGCAAATTTCTTCATCATCTTCGCCATTTGCGCCTGTTGCTTGATCAGCTTATTGACTTCAGCCACATCCATACCACAACCTGCAGCAATACGCTTTTTACGGCTTGGATTCATCAAGTCAGGGTTACGACGCTCTTTGATCGTCATCGACTGGATAATGGCTTCCATACGCTTAACTTGCTTTTCAGGATTGGCTTTTTCAATCGCGTCCTGAATGCCCGCATTGCTCATACCAGGCAACTTATCTAAGAAGCCCATCATGCCGCCCATTTTGCTCATTTGCTCAAACTGCATCAGCATATCTTCAAAGTTGAAGGTTCCGCCTTTCTGCAATTTTTTCGCCATTTTTTCGGCTTTTTCTTTGTCGATCTTGCGTTCAACTTCTTCGACCAAAGAAAGGACGTCACCCATACCCAAGATACGTTGTGCAACACGATCTGGATGGAATGGTTCAAGTGCATCGAGTTTTTCACCAATCCCCAAGAATTTGATTGGCTTGCCTGTGATGGCACGAACAGAAAGTGCTGCACCACCGCGTGCATCACCATCAGTCTTCGTCAGAATCACACCTGTCAAAGCCAAAGCATCATTAAACGCTTTTGCTGTATTGGCAGCATCCTGACCTGTCATCGCATCCACAACGAATAAAGTCTCGGTTGGTTTCACCGCAGCATGTAATTCTTTAATCTCATCCATCATGTCTTCATCGACATGTAGACGACCTGCAGTATCGACAATCAAGACATCTGCAAACTGAATTTTCGCTTGCTCAATCGCACGATTAACAATATCAATTGGCTTTTCAGATGCTTCAGATGGAATGAAACCTACACCAACTTCATTGGATACGGTTTCTAGCTGCTTGATTGCTGCTGGACGATAAACGTCAGCAGAAACGGTCATGACTTTTTTCTTTTGACGTTCTTTCAAGAAACGCGCTAATTTTGCCGCAGTTGTGGTTTTACCCGCACCTTGTAAACCAGCGAGTAAGACAACTACAGGCGGTTTTGCGCTTAAATCTAAACTCTCATTTGCCTCACCCATCATCTTGGTGAGTTCATCATAGACAATCTTTACAAATGCCTGACCAGGAGAAAGCTGAGTCATCACTTCCTGTCCAAGCGCTTCGTCCTTAACCTTCGCGATAAATTCACGAGTTACAGGTAACGCCACATCGGCTTCAAGAAGTGCCATACGTACTTCACGTAGGGTATCTTTAATATTGTCTTCGGTCAGCTGCCCTGAGCCAGTAACATTTCTTAAACTCTGTGTGAGTCGTTCTGTTAAGGTATCAAACATTGCGAAATCCGCTTAAAATGGCTAGTTGCAAAAAAATCTTTCTTAAAATAGAAAATTTATGCGTAAGATGCTATAGGATACTGTAGTTCGAAGTGAATTTATATCTTATATGGTGAATATTATTCATCCTCCTACAAAAGGTTTGACATGATCAGTCTCCCCTTGGTTTACACAATTTTGGCACTCATCGCCTATACCAGTTCTTTTTGGTATTTGTTTATACGATTGATGTCAAAACGTAGTCCAAATCTTTGGTGTTATGGTCTTATGGTTGGATTAGGGTTAGTACTGCATAGTACTGTGCTCTACCAAGACATGATGACACCGATTGGGGTGAATTATGATGTCTTTAATCTGATGTCATTTACTTCAGGGCTAATGCTGGCACTCAGTTTAATCCTGAGCCTGATCCGCCCCATCCTCCCGTTGAATCTGATTGGGACGCCTGTTGCAGCCTTCGGTTTAATTCTAGGCTTTGCCTTTAGCCAACCGAATCAAATTATTGAACAACATAGCTTAGGCTTAGATTTACATATTATTCTGTCATTATCGGCCTATGCAGTTTTGTTAATGGCAACCATTCATGCAGTATTGCTTTGGTTCCAAGATCGGGAACTGAAAAAGAAGCAAAAACGACGGATCTGGGTCAATTTATTACCCCCTTTCCAAGTCATGGAATCCCTGTTATTTGACCTGATTATTACTGGTTTCGGTTTATTGACCGCAGCATTGTTATTTGGTTTCTTTACCATTGATAACTTCTTTGCGCAGCATCTGGCACATAAAACCGCGTTTAGTATTATTTCATGGTTCTTATATGGCGCACTATTGATTGGGCATTACAAATTTGGCTGGCGCGGCCGTAAAGCGATTCGCTTTACTATTACTGGTTTTGTCCTACTCGCCATTGGCTTTATGGGCAGCAAATTTGTATTAGAAATGATTTTAGGTCGCTAGATTTTTCGCATTTTAATAAAAACTAGACAGCCTATCTGAAAATGCGTATAACGCTGTTTTCGCTTATCTAGGTAAAAAATCGTGAAACTTGTACTCGCTCCAATGGAAGGTCTGACTGATCCGATCATGCGTGACGTGCTCACCCATGTTGGCAGTTTTGATTGGTGCGTGACTGAGTTTATCCGTATTACCGATAGCATTCTGCCAGATCATATCTACGATAATTTTTGTCCTGAACTCAAAAATGACGGCAAAACCGCAGCAGGCACGCCTGTACATGTACAATTCCTTGGCAATAACCCAGAGATGTTAGCAGCCAATGCAGCAAAAGTCGTGCAACTGGGTGCACCTGCGATCGATCTAAATTTTGGTTGTCCAGCGAAAACTGTGAATCGTCATCGTGGTGGTTCTGTTTTACTGGACGAACCTGAAACCGTACATCTGTTGGTGAAAGCCGTTCGTGATGCAGTGCCTGCACACATTCCTGTTTCAGCCAAAATGCGCTTGGGCTATCTTGATGAAAACCATACCTTAGATAATGCCCATGCGATTGAAGATGCAGGTGCGAGCTGGCTCACCGTACATGCACGTACTAAAGCAGATGGTTATACCCCACCTGCCTATTGGGAAAAAATCCAACCGATTACCGAAGCATTGAAAATTAATGTGATTGCCAACGGTGAGATCTGGAACAATGCCGGTGCAAAAGCCTGCTTAGAGCAATCGCATTGTCAAGATTTGATGATTGGTCGAGGGGCTGTGACCACACCAGATTTAACCCTATGTATTCGAGAAAATATGGATCAGGCCATGCTATCTTGGCAAGATTTAGTTGAATTACAATTACGCTTCTTAAGCGGCCAATATAAAACTGAAATTGGCATGGTAGGACGCTATAAGCAATGGCTAGGTATGATGACCAAGGCGTACCCTGAAGCGCAAGCTTTGTGGGGGCAAGTGAAGAAGATCAAGCAATTAGATGAAATTATCCAATACTTAAAACAAAGCTAAATTTACAGCTACCCCCTCATGTTATAAAAAAAGCGGCCTAGGCCGCTTTAAAATTCATTATTAATTGGAGATGCAAAACTACATCCCACTCACTTTCATCTGTAAATTTGTCACAGAAGCACCTGACATACCAATATTACCGATTGAAGCATTTGGCAAATTATTAAAAGTACCTGCCTTCTGGGACCCACTGGTACCAAGTAATACATTATTTAGCTGTAAATCAAACTTACTACTGGTGCCCGTATTTCCAAAAATCACTCCACCTTTATCCGTGGCGCCTGCTGGACCATAAATGCCCGCATAAAAACCTTTAAGCCCGAAAGGATTACCATTATTTCCAGTTAGTTTAAAGTCAAAACTTGCGCCAACAGGTGCTGTAGTAGAATTTCCAGCAGCAGCATAATCTGACACCAACATGATATTACAACCCGTACCTGAGCCACAGATTGACTCAATCGCTCCATCAAACATCACCATATGCCCCTGTGGAGCCGCGCCCATCTGAATATTCATGCTTGGCTTATTGGAACCAAAAACAATATCTATTCCCCCTACACGCAATAGCTCTTTTACATCATTTTTCAGCAAAGTACCTGAATTAAAAATAGTATTTCGTGTGTAAGTACTACTATTTAGATTAGAAAGAGAACTTGACGTAGCAGTATAAATTGAGAAGGGAGAAATCCGAAGACCCGTAACATTATTATTAAAACTCAATGCGATATTAGCAAAAGTCCCACCTTTCGAAGCTGTTCCAGCATCGGTATCAATCGCAGCTCTAAATCCTAGAGTGGTTTCAGAACTACCATTCAAACCAGACACTTTCACTGGTGCTGCAGTCGCTTGCCCTGCCACACCAGCAATCACTAGACCTGCTCGATTGGTATAAGACGGAGCCGTATAACCACTATAAGACAAGCCATCATTATCAATGATTGCCATTTGATTAAATTGAACATTTGCCTGAACACCAATTGTTAAACCATTCTGCCCAGTCATTGCAGAAAGACTTTGGTCATCCATTGGTTGCATTGCCATTGCTAATGGACTTAACAACAATAATGACAAACATCCTAATTTCTTGTTTTTATTCATTGTCCTCATCCGTAGACAAATGTTTAAAATATATACTAGAGCTTAGCATAACGCGCTGGAAGCACAATCATTTTCACAATTAATAGATAGATGGAAAATGACTGTCTCTATAAGTTTAAAGCGATTTAGTTTCTAGGCATAATAGAAAATTGACTCGTCAAACGTCCACCAGTAATTGCCATTTCACCCAATCGCTGCGCACTGCCTGATGGTGGATAAAGATTAATATCTCTAGTTCTAAATACACCGTCAGTGGTACGATTTGGGTTAAATGTTATTCCGGCATTAAAGCTTGCCACACCTTCACCTGAACTATGTCGGTTAATTTGGATTGCGTTATTAAACGCTAGATCGCCTTGGATATTATCTAGACCTAGAGTAGAACCATCCACAGGATCACTGATTTGAATGGTGTTATTACTTGCAGCATTGAGTTTTAGATCACCAACAATATTCAAGGCATTGCCCGTGCCGTCAGTTTTATACTCATTATTTGGAATAAGAGAAAGATTCATATCTCCTCCAACGCGAAGTTTTAGACCAAATAAGACATCACTACTCAGAGCAAAATTATTAATTGGTGCAGTACCACCACTATAACTTGCCCCAGGTAAATATCCTGCTGCAACTTCCGCCGCCATGACAATTAACATATCTTTCAATGTTGCATTCAAACTACCATTTTCAAGACCAAGGCTACCTGTACCCTTCAATAACATATCAATGTTACGAAGACCCATATAATAGTTTTTCGCACCATCTATCACCAAAATTGAGGTGGTTTTGTTTCCCAAAGCATTATAACTCGCATCGCGATCTACCCCTGTGGTACTCATCCCTAAAGAGAAGCCTAATCGAGGAGTATCTCCGCTACTTGCAACACTATGCTTCACACCAGCTTTATCAAAATAGAAAACTTCGTTCGCATTTACTCTTGTACCATACATCGCCATATTGGCATTGAGATTATAAAAAGGCAGTGCTAGCCCCCAATTATTATCTGTATGGTCCGTAATCGCGGCATAGCCACTTTGAGGATTATTGGTTGCACTGTTGGTAAAACGACCTCGTCTAGAAATCGCTTGGAACTCCGCACCACGAATTGCCACTAATAGACTAAATGGGTTATTTGCGCCTGTTTGTGTATGAATGTTCTGAATATAATCAGCATCTCGGGTTAGAAAACTTCCATTACCAAACTTAGAGGTTTGAAAAATATAATTCGCAGGTAAAAATACTGATTTTGCATCAACTAAATTGATATAAACGTTACCCGTATCAAATGAACCTCGGGTACCTAACTGTAATCCGGTTAAATTACCAAATTCAAAACCATAGGTATTTAATCCAGCACCACCAATTTCTAAAGTCGTTGCTTTACCATCACTTCCCAACATGGAATCACCGTCTTTGGTAAATTCGGCCTTCATGCGGAACGCAACACCCGTTTCCCCCATGATCGCTTTACCATCACTGGTCTTGCCTAGAATATTGGTGCCATTAGGATTGCCATAATTTGTACCATAAGTTGGATCAATAGCCGCATTTGCGTTCAGACCACGTACTTGTAGAGAACCGTTAACCATACGCCCATTCGCACCCACCCGGATTAAACCTTGTGCCTTATTATTTGGTGCTGCCTGTTGATTCAATGGAGTATTGGTCGAATCAAGCGTATAAGGAGAGCTTGGGTTCACATTTTTATTTAGCATAAACTCAAGGTTTAAACCCGAATTGCTTGCAACACCACCCTCGGAATATGTACCTGCTGTCACCGCGCCTGTATCTTTAACACGCGTAAAATCGACATAACCATAGTCCCCATTAGGAGTTTGAGTTAATGATGCATTAGCAGCATTTCCAGTAAGTAAAGCATTATTGGTCTGTAGCTTCATCCCTTCAGCCGCATCAACAAACATTACCCCTTTACCCAAAAAATTGAAGTTAAAGTTCTTTAAAATCAATTGATTTAACTGACTATTTGAGGTCTGCCCCAAGTAAACAGTCGCATTTTTAAGTCCCAATTCCAAAGAGGCTTGACTGTTTTTGCTAAATAAGCCATCAGCTGTTTTGAATTTCAAATCCAAAGGAGAAGTTGTTTGGATCGCCAAGTTACCAATATCACTACTACACCGATTGGTATCACAAATTTGAAATGAATCAATCGTAATTAATGAAGGATTTGAGGATAACTCTATATCTAGGCCTGTTTTATTACCATTGCTACCTGTATTTAACTTGTAATTAGTGCCAAGCTGGTTACCTAGAGCATTTTTTTGAATTCTAAAGTTATTCGCAACAGCTTTTAAAGTATTACCAGTAGCGTCAGCACTTCCTCGACCTGCATTGTCCTGCCAATAGAACTGATCTACATTTATCTGGTCATAGACTGTTTCAATATGAACACCATCCTGTGCATTCACACTGCGCATAGCACTATCATCTAATGCCTGTAATGCATATGCAGAATGGCTAATAAAAAAAATACTTGCAGCCAAAGTATTGAGCGCAAATCTTATATTTTGATGATTTAAATTTTTATTTTTCATCACTTCAATCCTTTGAAATTAGACATGGTTAGCAACGAGGATGACTAGCATCACAAGAAAACATCATGACATTTCCTTGTATTGCTAAATTGCCATTCATTTTCAGTCCCATAAATCCTGTTTCTTTATTACGATCATAAACTGAAGGATGATCAGCAGCATAGGTTGTTGCTTTTAAATAACCATACCCACTTGTTGGTGCCGCTGCGGGATTAGTCCCTTCAACTAGTTTTCCAGTACTATCATAATAACTCGTAAAATCATCTTGTTCGATTGCAAGTGCATTAAATCCAAAGTTTCGGATTAAAATTGGCTTTGTTGCATCAAAACTTAATTGCATTGCTGGTTTAGTTTTTGCTGCGCCACCATCATCATTGTAAATTAAGTCAAAACCATCTAACCCTAATTTTTGCAAGTCGATAGTCCCCTGTATTCCTTTAAATACTAGCCAAAGTTTATTTGCAGGGTTTGCTTGGGTCGGATCACTTACGGGTTGATTGCCATTTCTGACAAAACGCTTATTCACAGAAATTCCAAGATGACAAAAAGCTAAATTTGCGCAAACACCGCCTAAACCATTATCAAATTCATACTTTCCAGTTGTACTATTATAAACTTGGTTAAGTGATAATTTGAGTGATAAATCAGCTCCTGCTTGTCCTTCAACAGCCTGAAGAGCGTCATTATCCAAAACTTGCAACTCAGCATGAGTCAAAGTTGTCATCAATAAAAGAAGTAACGTTGTGATTCTTTTCATCATATTACTCCCGTTATAGACCAGTCGTCGTAATTTTAAGATGCTGAATCAAGACACCATCAATCACAGCTGAGCCCATATTATTTATTGGTGAAGCTGTATTTAACTTATATGTATTGAGATCTGCATTTGGTGTTGTTGTATACCACTTCCCATCTTCAAAGCGAGCATTCGGTAATGCACCCGTAGTACTCGGAACAACAAATTTTAAATTGTTATTTCCATTATCTTGTCGCGTATAACCAGTGTTAGCCGTAGTAGGGTCATAGAAAGATGTACTATCAATATTGACCCAATTCACACCACTAGTAGAGTCGAAGCGTAAACCATAGTCCCCATTACTTCCTGTGGTTGATCCACTACTAGTCCGATATTGCCAGCGGTAACCACTACAAAATAGGCCCGAACAACTTACACTTGTTCGTTGTTGATTTTGTAACTGATAAAAATATTGATCTTTTGATACGCTACCCGTACTCAAAGATCCAAAAGAAATACCAACAGCATCCTGCGTACTATTGCCTTTAAATGCTTGGAGTGTTTTGCCACCATCAGCGCTATATACCGATCCGATACTAATGCTGCTGTGGGTAGCATTGGAACCTTGGTAGGTTTTTCCACCTAGGCTAACATTGCTACCGCATTGATAAACATTACAAGTTGACCCTTTATAGCTCTGGTCCAAACCTGAATAATCGGTATAAATTTTCTTATAAATACTTTCTTTATTTGGAATCCGAGCAACCTCTAAACTGAAGTTTTTACCATCGGAGCCCAAAATCACAGGTTGATATAAATTACCCAACACAAGGTTGGTATTTAAGTTATAGATAAAAATGCCTTCGTTTGCATCGAAAGTAGGTGCGTTGCCACCTTGAATAGCAGGTGTTGCCAAATTATTCGTATCTGCTGTTTCTCTGGTACTTAAACGTAGTACACGATCATTCAGACCTGTTGGCGCTGTCCAATTTCCCGTTGATGTTACTTTTGTAGTTTGACTACGAATACGATATTGAACAACACCAGTCGCACCAGGATTACTCGTTTGATCTGGGCTATAACGTGGTGTCCAAATATCAGATCCAGAACCACAAGCTGTACATGTCTGACCTGCACTCAGTGTTGGTAAACTATCTGTTTTTGTTGATGTTGGGGTATTTATCGTCATCCCCGCTTTTAAATTAGAACCATCACCGCTATTGAAGCGAAAAACACCTGATAAGCCCAATGTATTGTTATAAAAAGGGCTTAATCCCCCCGTATTTCCAGCACCATTTAATGTCTGAAATATTTTTAAATTACTGCCATTTAAACTAAAACCATTCCAGATCCCTTGTAGACGTAAACGATTGGCACGATTAGCATCAATATTTGTACCAATTTGGCCAACACTATTCCCATACTGAAATTGATCCGCTGCACCGTCAGCTTTATTTGGGTTACGTACAAACGCATCAGCCCATAAACCCAATTTTAAGTTATATGCGTTCGCACCCGCGGCATCAGCACCAGTTTTGATTACCGTTGGAGCACCAGTACCACTCGTATTGTCATTATAATATTCATACAATGGTGATTCCAAAGCCATATACGTAACTACACCTGTATCTGTATTTGGCGTACTTCCATCTGGTGTAAAAGTCGGGATGTTCGATTCAGATTGAACTTTTAACAGCCACGGATTACTTGCAGTTCCCCAGCTACTAATTGCATTAATCGCATTTCCAGCAGTATTTAAGCCCACGCGCTCATTATTATTTGTTGTACGTGCCGAATTTGATGCAGAAACTGCTAATCCATATAGAAATATGTCTGCTTTACCTACAGCACGATCTGTAGCATCCACACCGCCACTCTTATTGGTATCCGTCGCGGTAAGTGATAGAGGACCTACTGGTACATAGTTAATATAACCAGTATCTAATTGTCGATTGAGTAAATCGGCTCCTGTCGTGGTCGCTTTTTCGCCCTGAAAAATCATATAGGTATTCTGAGGAAGTAATGCGATACCCTCACCGATAGTTTGGCTTAAACCCTCATCTGATATTTCTTGCAATGCAAAAGCTGACTGACTGACACATAGTCCTATCAGGCTCGCTAAAACAGTCTTTTGAAATGAATCCATCTGGAGTATAGCCATCTTGACCTTCCTAATTACCTAGTGCTCCGCACCTACATTATATTTTTTCTTTCATCCCTCTGAGCGATTTTAAACCCTGCTTCCTAGCATCACTCAAAATATAGACGAATCATGTCTATCTCATCACAGAATTTATTATGCCGAATAATTACACAAATGCAAAACAAACTGGCTAAATGTTACATTTTTCCGATAAGCGCATAAATATAAAGCAGCCTAAACTGCTTTATATGATCAGCATAAAGTTTAACAAAACTTTAGCGTGCCATAACAGTTTGGCGTAAATTTCTGGGTCGCTAATTCTAAATCAGTTAAGCCCATTTGCGGACGTGTCGCATTTATTAAATTGACGGTACCGACAGGAATATCACTGCCAAATAGGCATTCACTCGCAAGATTGTTTCCACAAAAAATCCGCCCTTCATCCGTTTTTAAAAATGCACTTACCTGTCTGAATGCCTCATTCAATGTTGCTTTAGGAATATCAACCGAGAGCGCTGGCTCAATAAATCCAATGTCAATTGGATTTGTAAATTCCAGCCACCAACCATTCTGAGAAATAGAAGTATTATTAGTCCATTGAATATTTTGCGACTGTAATGATAATGAAGCCGCAGTACCATTAAGATTCGCTTTATGGAAATAACCCAAATCCTCATTAATAGCCACATCAACCATTAAATTCTGGATTGTACCCGTCACATTTTTACCTGTTAATGGCACATTAATAAAACCTAAGGCTCGAGCAGTTGCATCAATTGTTCCAGTCAAGGCTATATCTCTGACCTTTGCCGTCGCAGTCAATGGTGCATTGGTAATCCGCTTTCCGGTTATTTCTTGTTGCCCTAAAATCAAATCACCTTTTAACGTATTACTTCCACTCGCTTTATCTCGCAAATTTAAGTTATAAGCTGTTGTTGTAAATGGAATATTTCCTGTACCAAATAATGTACAGCATACCTCACCCGAAATCGGATCATATCCATCAGATTGTTTTAATGTACCTTTACCAGCCTCACCTGAAACCAGACTGGTACCAAAACCATTTACATTGGCAATACCCGTAGTCGGTGCGATCTGCATATAACCGCTGAGTGAATTGATACCACTTTTGTTAGGCCCATTCTCTAAACCAAACGTAATTAAGCCCAATGCTTTTTCAGCACTTAAATTAAGACCGACAACTTGTCGTGTAGACGCTTTATCTGGATTTTTAATTGCAAATTCAATAAATGGATTGGTTAATACTGCTGATGAACCTGCACGAGCTGCACGATCTGCTGCGCTATCTGAATTAGATGTCGCAGAGTTTCCTAAACCGCTGAGACTAAGGTAATCAATATCAATATCACAGCCACCAGGCCCATTAACACCACCACAACCTAACTGGAGCTTTTTTATATTTACATTGAGTTCCATTTCGGCTTCTAAACCTAACTTATAGAAACCTATGTTTTTATCTCCACCTGGACGTTGTGCTTCTTTATTTGCTAAATCCGTTGGTGAAACATAAGACAAGCTCATTAAAGCCTGCCCAGTTGTTGCAGACAACTCACTATCCGTCATACTTTGCATTGTACTAGAAGCGGCGTAGGCTGCATTTAAGCACAAGCCAATAGTCCCCAAAAGGAATATAGGTAAACCTCTACTTTTCATTCTCAAAATCCTTTTAAATCCTGAAAGCTTAAATAAGACTCTTATCCCTATAAGTTGACTTATAAAAACGCTATGGCTTCATCTGATGCCATTTAACTCTGATCAATATAAACTAATTTTTTGTTAATTAGTAAGCATAATCCGATAAAAATGGCCTATATCGGTAAAACAGCTTTAATGGTAGATGATGGATCAGACCACAGTTTTTCTTATAAAAAATAAAAAAGCAGCCTAAGCTGCTTTGTAGATTAATCAACAAATTAGCAGAACTTAAGCGTGCCATAACAGTTTGGTGTAAATCTTTGGGTTGCTAGTTCCAAATCTGTTAAGCCCATCTGTGGGCGTGTTGCATCTTTTAAATCTACAGGACCTGTTGGAATGGTATCGCCAAAAAGACAATTCAAAACCCCCCAGGAACCACAATTAATCGGCTGAATATTGGTTAAATAATTTGATACTTGTGAGAATGCCTCATTCAACGTGGCTTTAGGAATATCCACATTCAAAGTAGGTTGAATAAAACCAATATCAATTGGATTTGAAAACTCTAACCACCAGCCATTTTGAGAAACAGATTTGTTATTAGTCCATTGGATATTTTGAGACTGTAATGATAATGAGGCCGCAGTACCATTAAGGTCCGCTTTATGGAAATAACCTAAACTTTCACTGATCGCCACATCAACCATTAAATTGCTAATTGTACCTGTAACCTGTCTATCTAAATTTAAGATTCCTGCGGCTTTTGCAATAATGTTTCCACTCAAATCAATATCACGAACTTTTGCTGTTGCAGTTAAGTTTGCACTGGTAATACGTTTCCCTGAAATTGGCTGTTGGTCTAAAGTTAAATCACCTTTTAAAATATTACTACCAGTCGCTTTATCTCTAAGATTAAGCGCATAAGACTGCGTATTAAAACCAATATTGGTAATATTACTAGGTGTACAAGAACCAAGACCAGAACAAACCTCACCTGAAATTGCATTATAGCCATCTGACTGATTTAGTGTTCCTCTTGAGGCTTCACCTGCCACCAAACTTGAACCAAAACCATTAACATTTGCCAATCCTGTGGTTGCTGCGATTTCCATATAACCACTAAGTGAGTTAATCCCACTTTTATTAGGACCATTTTCCAAACCAAAAGTAATTAAACCTAATGCTTTTTCGGCACTTAAGTTAAGCCCAACTACTTGCCGTGTTGATGCTTTGTCAGGATCTTTAATTGCAAACTCGATAAATGGATTGGTTAAGACTGCAGAAGAGCCAGCTCGAGCTGCACGGTCAGTCGCGCTATCTGTATTGGATGTCGCCGAATTTCCCAAGCCACTCAAACTCAGATAATCAATATCAATATCACAACCACCCGTTCCATTGACACCACCACATCCCAATTGTAATTTCTTAATATTCACATTCAGTTCCATCTCGGCTTCTAAACCAAGTTTATAGAAACCTATAGTCTTATCCCCTCCTGGACGATGTGACTCTTTATTTGCAAGATCATTCGGAGCTATATACGACATACTCATCAATGCCTGTCCTGTCGTTGCAGACAACTCACTATCGGTCATACTTCTCAATGTGCTGGTTGTGGCATATGCAGGATTAACAAAAATTCCGATCGCTCCTAAAAACATTACAGATAAGCCTTTATTTTTCATTATAAAAATCCTTTTAAACCCTTAATATTTAAATAAGATGCTTATCCCCATAAGCTTCACTTATTTAAATACTATAGCTTTATTTTATGATATTTAACCCGCCTCAATATAAACCAAAATATTGTTAAATAATAAGCAAAATCCGATAAAAAAGGCCTATCTAGATAAATTAATTTTCAATTCAATAAAGGTCAAATCAGAACACTACTTGTCTTATCAAAAAATAAAAAAGCAGCTTAAGCTGCTTTTTAGATCCATCAAAAAACTTAGCAAAACTTCAATGTACCATAGCAGTTTGGAGTAAAGTTTTGAGTTGCCAACTGCAAATCTGTTAAGCCCATCTGTGGCCGAGTTGCATTGATTAAATTGACCGTACCTGTTGGAATCGTATCGCCAAAAAGACAGTTTAATACGCCAAATGTACCACAGTTAATTGGTTTATCATTCAAATACTTAGAGACTTGTGCAAAAGCTTCATTCAGTGTTGCTTTAGGAATATCGACATTCAGAGTAGGTTCAATAAATCCAATATCGATTGGATTAGTGAACTCCAACCACCAACCATTTTGAGAAACAGACTTGTTATTGCTCCATTGAATATTTTGAGATTGTAAGGACAATGACGCAGCTGTACCATTTAAATCCGCTTTATGGAAATAACCTAAATTTTCACTAATCGCTACATCCACCAACAAGTTTTGGATCGTACCTGTGACCTGTCTATCCAAGTTTAATCCTATTGCGTTTGCGACAATATTCCCACTCAAATCAATGTCACGTACTTTAGCTGTAGCAGTCAAATTTGCTGTATTAATACGCTTCCCTGTAATCGCTTGTTGCCCTAAAGTTAAGTCACCTTTTAAAATATTACTACCAGTTGCTTTATCTCTAAGATTAAGTGCATAAGAGTTCGTTGTAAAATCAATCGTAGGTACACAAAGAAGAGGCAAACTACATACCTTACCTGTAATTGGATTATAACCATCTGACTGATTTAATGTTCCTCTAGAAGCTTCACCTGATACTAGACTTGAACCAAAACCATTGACATTGGCCAGACCTGTAGTTGCTGCGATTTCCATATAACCACTCAGTGAATTAATGCCACTCTTGTTAGGACCATTTTCCAAACCAAAGGTAATTAAGCCAAATGCCTTTTCCGCACTTAAGTTAAGCCCAACCACTTGACGTGTAGAAGCTTTATCTGGATCCTTGATTGCAAACTCGATAAATGGATTAGTCAAGACTGCAGAAGAACCAGCTCGAGCTGCACGGTCAGTCGCACTATCTGTATTTGATGTCGCCGAATTCCCCAAGCCGCTTAGACTCAGATAATCTATGTCAATATCACAACCACCCGCTCCATTGACACCACCACAACCCAATTGAAGCTTTTTAATATTCACATTGAGTTCCATTTCAGCTTCTAAACCCAACTTATAGAAACCTATGGTCTTATCACCACCTGGACGCTGTGCCTCTTTATTGGCCAAGTCCGTGGGTGAAATATAAGACAAACTCATTAATGCCTGTCCCGTTGTTGCAGAAAGCTCACTATCCGTCATACTTTTCAACGTGCTGGTTGTGGCATATGCAGGACTAACAAAAACTCCAATTATCCCTAAAAATATGGTAGATAAACCTTTATTTTTCATTATAAAATCCTTTTTTTGATTCTTAATATTAGCTCTAAATAATTTTTTTGTATCAAACTTATTGGTCGTCAAAAAATTAGTAAGCTAATAATTATTCTTACAACTACCCTCACTATAAACCTGAAAAGTGTTAAATAATATACAATATATGACAAAAAAAGCCCATAAAGGTAAAAAAATGTCACAGTAAAAATAATAGTAATAAATATCAAATAGATCACTTTCCGTACAGGAAAATAAAATTTTGACGTAACGCTATAGAAAATATAGCTGCGGTATCTAGCTACGAACACTTAGATCCAAACTCAATAAAGGTGATTACAGAAATACTTTATATTGAGAAGATAATGCATAAATGTTTGTGGCCTGCTTTTGGAAATACTCAGCAAGATACTTCAAAATGATTAATGATACGGAGTAGAGCTGAAAATAAAAAATAACGGTTAAAGTTTTATATACTCATTACCGAATAATCTAACAAATTATATTTCAAGGTCATTTTTAATCCATACTTAATTATTAAAAAATAAAAAGCAGCTTAAGCTGCTTTTTAGATTCATCAAAAAACTTAGCAAAACTTCAATGTACCATAGCAGTTTGGAGTAAAGTTTTGGGTTGCCAACTGCAAATCGGTTAAGCCCATCTGGGGTCGAGGTGCATTGATTAAATTAACTGTACCCACAGGAACAGTATCACCTAAAAGACAATTTAATGCACCTAATGCACCACAATCAATCGGATGATCTGTCAAATACTGAGAAACTTGTGCAAACGCTTCATTTAGCGTGGCTTTAGGAATATCTACATTCAGAGTAGGTTCAATAAAACCAATGTCAACTGGATTACTAAACTCTAACCACCAACCATTCTGAGAAACAGACTTGTTATTGCTCCATTGAATATTTTGAGACTGTAGTGACAATGAAGCTGCAGTACCATTTAGATTTGCTTTATGAAAATAGCCGAGATTCTCACTAATCGCTACATCGACCAGCAAATTCTGAATCGTACCCGTCACCTGTTTATTTAAATCATAGACTCCTTCTACTCTTGCCTCAATATTGCCACTCAAATCGATATCACGCACTTTTGCTGTAGCAGTTAGATTGGCAGTATTAATACGTTTCCCTGTAATCGCTTGTTGTCCTAAAGCCAAATCACCTTTTAAAATATTACTTCCTGTGGCTTTATCCCGAAGATTAAGCGCATACGAGGTGGTTTCAAAGTCAATCGTTGGTATACAAAGAAGAGGCGTGGAACATATCTTACCTGTTATTGGACTATAGCCATCTGACTGATTCAAGGTACCTCGGCTAGCCTCTCCTGACACTAGACTTGAACCAAAACCATTGACATTGGCAACACCTGTAGTTGCAGCAATTTCCATATACCCGCTCAGTGAATTAATCCCGCTCTTGTTAGGACCATTTTCTAAACCAAACGTTATGAGGCCCAATGCTTTTTCTGCACTGAGGTTAAGCCCAACAACTTGACGTGTAGATGCCTTATCTGGATCTTTGATAGCAAACTCGATAAATGGATTGGTTAAGACCGCAGAAGAGCCAGCTCGAGCTGCGCGGTCAGTCGCACTATCTGTATTGGATGTCGCTGAATTTCCCAAGCCACTTAAACTCAGATAATCAATGTCAATATCACAGCTACCCGCTCCATTGGCACCACCACAACCCAATTGAAGCTTTTTAATATTCACATTGAGTTCCATTTCGGCCTCTAAACCCAGCTTATAAAAACCGATGCTATTATCCCCGCCTGGGCGCTGTGCCTCTTTATTAGCCAAGTCCGTGGGTGAAATATAAGACAGACTCATTAATGCCTGCCCTGTCGTTGCAGATAACTCACTATCCGTCATACTTTTTAATGTACTGGTAGTGGCATATGCAAAATTTAAGCATGAACTGCCTAACAAAAATATTGCTAAATGACGAGATTTAAACTGTCGCATGACCGACCTCCGTGTTTAAAACATCCATATTTGTTTATTTTTATAATGTCTTATATCAACCACAGACGAGGTTCTAATCTATTTACACACTGTGAGTTGGTATAAAAACAAATCGTTTTTTAATTATATTTTAAATAACATTAAATACAAGTTTAATTTAACTAAACAATTTAGGCCATAAATATAAAATTTGTTTAAACAAATCACATAAAAAAAGCTCACCCTATTTTCATAGAATGAGCTTTTTAATCAGCCCTAATAATTAGGTCTTCGGTAAAGTCACACCCGTTTGACCTTGGTATTTACCACCGCGGTCTTTATATGATGTTTCACATACTTCATCGCTTTCAAAGAACAACATTTGTGCAACACCTTCACCTGCATAAATACGTGCTGGTAGGTTAGTTGTATTTGAGAACTCAAGTGTCACGTGACCTTCCCACTCAGGCTCTAATGGCGTAACGTTTACAATGATGCCGCAACGCGCATATGTTGATTTACCCAAGCAAACGGTTAAAACATTACGTGGAATGCGGAAGTATTCGATGGTACGCGCTAACGCAAATGAGTTGGGTGGAATGATACACACATCAGATTCGATATCGATAAAGCTTTTATCATCGAAATTCTTCGGGTCAACAATCGCTGAATGAACGTTGGTAAACACCTTAAATTCGCGCGCACAACGGACATCGTAGCCATAGCTCGATACCCCATAAGAAATCAACTTTTCTCCGTTTTCATCAAAACGAACTTGATTCTCTGCATAAGGTTCAATCATGCCGTGTTTTTCGCTCATTTCACGAATCCAACGATCAGATTTTATTGCCATGACTTTTTATCCATAGACGAAGTTAATAATTGGCGAGTACTTTAACGTAAAATGATATCAATGAAAACAACAGCACTATCCTGTTATGTGGATAACGCTGTCAAAGTTATAAATTGATCAATGCTGAATAGCTAATTGGAATGGCAAAAGCCATAAGCACTACAGATGCAGTGCGCTGTAATTTTGATTGAGACAACCATGCAACTTTATTTGTTGCTAACATTGCACCAACTGAAATCCAGAATAATGCAATTGGCAAAATCAAGCCGACAAAACTGCTCATATGTGCAATATAAATCTCTTGGCTTTTCCATGCTGCAACAGGAAATATCGCTGAAGCAAATAACAATGCTTTAGGATTAAGCAAGGTCGCACATAACAACTCTCTAGGTCGAATGGTCGGTTGATTTAAAGCCACTTCTTGGTTCGCAGTGCGCCATAATTTAATCGCAAGAAAGACGATATAACCCGCACTTAATAATTTCAGAAAAATTGGTAAAGCTGGCAAAGTCGCTGAGACTTTACCAATTAGCATTCCCCACGCAGTAATCGCAATGATATAGCCAACTGCCTCAGCAGGAATCAATAGTAAAGACTTGCGCAATCCAACCTGAATACCAGAAGATGCCAATAAGGTATTGGTTGGGCCTGGAGTCAATAGAATGGTAATGACTAAACCAATAAAGAACCATGAAATCATTGAATGACCTCACTAGAAGATAATTTCAGATTAATCCAATTCACAAGCCATAGCAAAAAATTAACTGTAAACAGTTATGACTAAATGTAGCTTAAGCAACTGTTTTATATTTATTTTATTAAATTCAAGCCTACTCTACTCAGCAGTCACCGCATAAAAGACGTCTATTTAAAATACAATAAATGTAACCTATTCGTCTTGGGCTTATTTTTAGTGCAATAATGTCTGACGCTATTTTAAGTTTTCACTAAGTAAATCGTGTTATTTTCTATACAATTTCCTATTTATCTGTCCTATTGGGTCTATTTCCGCGTTTATGCCTAAGCAATTCTTTCACAAGTGGCTGCCTTCATCAGAGAAAGTCGCGAGCCTAAAGCTGATGAAAATTTTTGGTGATCGCGCCTTAAATCCATTGCTTTGGTATGTGAATCGTCGCTCGATTGCAAAAGCCATGTTTATAGGCACCTTTTGGGGGATTTTACCCGTCCCCTTTCATAGTCTGTTTATTATTCTGACCGTATTATTTTTTGAAGTAAATTTACCGATTGGCCTTTGTATGGCATGGTTGACCAATCCGTTTACCGTGGTACCAATTCTGTATTTAGGCTTTTGGTTTGGGACAAAAATTTATCACGTCAATATGATTAATAAAGAAATGCTACTTGGCGTTCTACATCAAATTTTAAACTGGATTAAGAACTTTGGGCATGGTCATATTGATTTTAGTTTAGCCAAGATATTGGTTTCTGGACTCGTTATTGAAGCGATTTTATTTGCTGTTATTTTCTATCTAAGCACACATCTACTCTGGCGTTGGGTCGTCATCAGAAGTTGGAAAAATCGTTATAAGAATAAAAAAGAAGAAACCATTTAAATGATTTCTTCTGCATAAAAAACAGATTATTTAACTTCGGCTTTTGCCTTCATATATTGTTCTGCAACTTCAAGTGCATAGTCCTGACACGCTTCACCTGTTGCAGGATCATAGGCACCATTATTGGTAATATTATTTGATAAAATACGAATTCCGAGGAATGGCACTTCGAATTGATGTGCAATTTGTGCAACAGATGCCGCTTCCATTTCTTCTACCGAAGTGCCGTAAACGGTATGGAACTGCTTGATACGATCGAGTTCATTATTCCACGTGTCTGCTGAGCCGATAGTACCTTCGACCACTTGTCCTTTGCTGTAATGCGCTTTAGCTTTGTAAGCCGCAACTAAAAGTTCCTTATCACCTTCAAATTTACGAATTGCAATCGGTTCTGGATCAGACTCATCATCAGGTAATACATCAAACGCTTCATTCCACTCAAGTGCATTTGAACCACCACCAATCGGTTTATTTGGCGTTTTAAATGCACCAATATTGGTGGTGTATTTGCCTAACACAATATCAAACACCTTTAGATCTGGATCATGTCCACCTGAGGTTCCCTGATTGATAATCGCAATCGGTTTATAATGTTGAATGGCTAGTGCAGTGGCAGCAGCAGAATTACTCATGCCCATACGCGTCTTGGAAATTACCACTGGATAACCTTTATAGGTACCTTTCCAAAACTTCCACTTGCCAATCACTTCTTCACTAACATTGTCTAATTTTGATGCCATTCGCTCTGATTCAACAGGCAATGCACCTTGGATCACAATCGGTTGTAATTTGGGTTTTTCCTGTGCTTGGTTATTACTATTTGAAGAACTATCTCCATTACAGCCACTTAAAACTAAAGCCGTGCAAACACTGACAATACCCATCAGGCTTTTAAATTGCATCATTGATCTATACTCAAAAATCAAAACAAGTGATAAGCAAGCAACATACCATTTTTTATTTTTTTAATTTATTTTTAAAGCGTAAAAATAAAAACTTATTTGAGGGGCTGTTGACATTTCACAAGTGCTTGCGACAGAGGGTATTTTTTAGAAGGTACAAGGCAGGTTTTGAGAAACTTAGTTGTTCTAAGTAAGCAAGACCTAACGCAGTAGCATCAAAAAATCCCCCTGTCCCGGAGGGTTATGGCTAAAACCTCCATAAACGGCCTTATGAAACTTGACAAGGGAGCGCCATTGCCTACGTTTCATTCCTTGTTTATGTCATTTTAGCTTATAACGCAATACATTGTTGAAACGTTAACAACCCCTTATCAAACAGTAAAAACCCAGCAGGATATGCTGGGTTTTTAAGCATTTTAGAAGATCCGCTTATCGTCTTTCTGACGTTTTGGTAACTTCTCCATTTGTTGCAACACTGCTTGTGCAATATTGAGATAACTGTCTGCGGCTGCATCTTTTGCAATCACACTTGGTGTGCCTTGATCTGCATGTTCACGAATTTTGGCATCTAAAGGTAAATGACCAAGCAAAGGAATATGATATTGCTCTGATAGCTGATCACCACCGCCTGTACCAAAAATCTGCTCCTCATGACCGCAATTGGAACAGATATGCGTCGACATATTTTCAATGACACCAAGTACAGGGATATTTACCTTATTAAATAGCTCAATCCCTTTGGTCGCATCCATCAACGCAACATTTTGCGGTGTCGTCACAATCACTGCACCTGTCACAGGAATACGCTGTGCCAGAGTCAGTTGGATATCGCCTGTCCCTGGAGGCATATCAATTACCAAGATATCCAAATCAGGCCACAAGGTTTGATTGAACAGTTGCATCAGCGCACCGGTTGCCTTTGGCCCACGCCATGCCACAGGTGTATTGTGTGCACCAATTAAATGCCCGATTGACAGCACTGCCATGCCATAAGCATCTAAAGGTACAAAGTGTTCATTTTCAATCTGTGGGGTTCTGCCCGCATTGCCCAACATGGTTGGGATACTTGGTCCGTAGATATCGGCATCCAACACCCCGACTTTTAAGCCCAATTGCTGTAGCGCGAGTGCAAGGTTGACCGTGGTCGTTGATTTACCCACCCCACCTTTACCCGAAGAAACTAAAATCACATTTTGAATACGTGGATGCGCAGCCACATCGCGTTGTTGTGGTGCAGCTTTTTGAATCGGAGGATTATTCGGATCAACTTCCGCTTTAGGTGAAGCATCCATCACAGGAGGTAAATTCCTATTTTCTGCTTTTGGCTTTGATGAACAGCTATGTCCCGCTTCACCATGCGCTGCATGTTTTTGTTGGATAATATGTAAGTTTAATTCTTGGATACCGCATTTTTCTAAAGCTTCTGCCAACTCATCATGAATCTGCTGTAAATGGTCCTTTTCTTGAGGAAAGGTATTTACAGTGAGTTGTAAAATACGGCCTTGTACATTCACTTGACTAATACGATCTTTCAGACTGTTTTCAGAATGCGGCAATATATAATTTTGTAGAACTGTTTGAATCTCGTCTTCCTTCACTTCTTGCGCTGGTGAAAAAACAGATTTTAAGGAAGAAAGCCACGACATTTTGTTTACTCCAAAAACAGTTCAACAATCACTGAGTTTGGCTAGTTTAGCAGTATTGAAGAATTGACGCTCATATCAAAGCAGATAATTGCTCATTTTTTATAGCAACTTTTCTTCTCTAGATATGAGCATCCATTATTTAGCATTGATACAAAGCTTAGCCTTTGAATTTATTGATGGTATCTGTTGCTGCTTTCTTTAAATCATCCAACTTATGACTTGCTTGAGCTTTCAAATCATCAAACTTTGCAGCAGCTTCATCTTTTAGTTCAGATGCTTTTGCTTTGGCATCATCTAACTTATGACTAGCCTCTTCTTTGAAGTGGTCAAATTTATCTTGAACCGCGTGTTGGGTATCTTCGAGTTTGGCTTTGAGGTCATCTACTTTATTCGAAACTGCTTCTTTGCCTTCAGCATTTTGCTCAGAGACATCTTTCTTTAAATCATCAAGGGCTTTTTCGCCTTTTAACTTAAGCTCCTCAGCGGAGTGTTTTAAGTCATCAACTGCTTTTTCACCTTGTAGCTGAGCTTCTTTTGCTTTGTATTTTAAGTCATTACCCAATTCTGCTGCTTGGTCTTTTAATTCATCAAGTTTTTCGTTTGTCATGGTATTTCCTCACTATAGGTAAAAAACATATTGCTTGGAGCAGTCTTATTTATACCGTGTTTGAGGGCTTTTTTTGTGCATCGCTGCAAATTGAAACAAATGGGATACAGGAAGATTCAAATATTTTATCTTTTCAGGCAAATGGAATTGCAATCACACAAATGATAATAATAATCATTTATAATAAAATTAAAAGCGTATTTGCTCCCCTAAACAAGTAAATATTTTTCTATCACTCATTTAAACAATACTCATGGTGATCAAGTTGTTAAGAACAAATAAATTATTAACTCTTAAAAAAAGTATCTTGAGTACTCAGTTATCGTTATTCATGCATAGCAGCCTGCTTGCCTCATCTACACTTGTGAGCACTTCTCTTTTTGCTGAAGAAGTCGGCTCTGTAAATCGGCTTTCACCAATCAAAGTTACGGCATCAGAGCATAGCCAAGGTAGTGCCGAGCAAGGATATAAAGAGGATACGGTATCTCAATTAGGACTTTGGCAAGGTCGGTCTTTGCAACAACTTCCATATTCAATACAAGTGTTTTCCGAAGAGTTAATTAAAAATGTACAGGCAACATCTAGTCCAGATGAAATTTACCGGCTCAACCCCACCAGCCAATTAAGCCGCTCTCAGTATGAGAATGATCAACCCGTTACCTATACTCGAGGTTTCCGCGTATCAAATGCCTATCGAGATGGCATGGAAGCTGATCAATATGGGCACGGTACCACTACTGAGGACGCGCAGAAAATAGAAGTACTGAATGGATTATCTGGTTTTTTATATGGCCCAGGAAATGTTGGAGGCCTGATTAACTATGTCACAAAACGTTCAACAGAGAGTAGATTGAATGAAGTCAGTTTGGCAAGCTTAGGGGGAAAAAGCTGGTACACACATGGAGATTTTGGTGGGAAATTTGATGAAGCAGGAAAATTTGGCTACCGACTCAATCTGGCAAAACAAGGTGGTGATACGGCCATCAAACAACAAGAAGTGAAAAAAGAATTTGCAAGCCTTGCGCTGGATTGGCAAGCCTTAGACAACTTACTGATTCAAATTGATGCGATGCAAAGAGATTATGAGATCAATGGTGGAGCTGCGAATTGGAACTTCGCTAAGGGGATTGAACGGCTGCCAGCACATCAACTGCAAAATAATATTTCTTGGAGCGTCCCTTGGAGCAACAATTATTATCATTCTGAGCGTTATGGTGCTCATTTAAAGTGGAACCCGACTCAGAATATTACAATAAGAAGTTCATATTTAGATAGTTATAGTCGAAGAGGTACACAACTCACCACCAATACAGTGACCTCAGAAAATACCTACGACCAAGCTGTTTCAAGAATATATGCCGCTGGTCAAGATCGAATGACCAGTGAACAACTGGATAAACGTTGGGCCACTTATCTCGATTTTAACTTTGATACAGGACCACTTAAACACAAACTTACGACGGGTTTGCAGATGAGTGATACTCGACAAAAGCGTTATCCAAGAGAAGCTAAAGAAGTTGTCTTTAAGAATTTAGATCTAAGTTCTCCGACTGCTATGCCAAAGCCAATTGGACAACAAGTTGATCGAGGTGAAATTCAAACACGTTCTCATAGTCAAAGTAAAAGTTGGCTTATTGGTGATGACATCACTCTCGATGACCAATGGTCAATACTTTTAGGTGCGGCATATGTCAACATTATTAATAAAATGGGATCAGGTTATGATGAATCAAAAATATCACCCAATTTATCTATCTTGTATCGTCCCGTACCTGCTTTAACCACCTATCTGACTTATATCGAATCTCTGGAAGCAGGCGGTATCGCAGCTGATGAGTATCGTGGTGTAACAGTCACGAACGCTGGTGATATCTTTGGACCTTTGAAAAGCCAACAGATTGAATTAGGTGCGAAACTCAGTCTGGGCGATCTCCTGTTCACGACCGCCTTATTTAAAATTGATAAAGGCCTACAATACTATGATGTCAGTATGCCAACAGCACCCAAATTCGTTCAGGATGGCAGACAAGAGCATAAAGGGGTTGAATTTACAGCAATCGGAAAAGCAACCGACCATCTTACTATTCTGGGGGGATTTACTTGGTTAGATCCAGAAATCAAGAAACAAAAACAAAACCCACTTCTTGAAGGCAAACGCCCACCTTTAGTGGCACAGCAGATGTTTAAACTTTACTCAGAATATACGATTCCGAACTTTGAATCTCTGAGTGTTTCTGCAGGTTTTAACCACACAGCCAAAAGTTATGCAAATGCTGAAAATACAGATAAGCTTCCTGCTTATACGCTTTTCAATATAGGCTCTCGCTATCAATTTAATTTAAAAGATAATCCTCTGACACTTCGATTAAACGTTAACAACCTATTCAATAAACATTACTGGGCCAATGAATCTATTTTAGGAGATCCTAGAACAGTCGTTGTCTCGGGTAGCATTAAATTTTAGATAAATGAATCGCTGGCTCCCATCTAGATTTTAGCGTCAGCTTTTAAAATTTCATAAAGTACATGCCAACTTAAAGGATGCTCTGTCGCTAAAGCGGGATGTTGAAAGTTAGACACTTTTTTCATGTTTAATTTTCGCATCACCGCTTGTGACTTGGCATTTTCTAATGTGGTAAATGCAACAACTTTCTCTAGCTTTAGTTGATCAAAAGCAAATGCAAGAACAGCTTGAGCAGCTTCTGGCGCATAGCCCTGCCCCCAATGGGCTTGATCGAGTCGCCATCCGATTTCCACACAAGGTGAAAATGAAAATTGTGTCGGTTGATCATGCAAACCAACAAAACCAATAAACTGTTGATTGTTCTTTAATTCAACCGCCCATAAGCCCCAGCCTTGTGTTTCAATAATCGATTTCATTTTATCGATCATGGCATCGCTTTCCGTTCGAGTCAGGAGTTTAGGGAAATATTCCATGACCTGTGGATTGGTACTCATCGCGGCAAAGGATGCATAGTCCTCTGCTTGCCATTGTCTTAAACGCAGTCGAGCTGTTTCGATCATTTTTACAACCAATAAATTTGTATTAAAAACTATTAACAATATAAGGAGATAGTTCGGATATACTTCCGCAATATCTCAATCATAGACCTCGTTGTCAGAATTACCTAATATGAATGAAAATGAACTTTTAGAAATTCAGCAGGAACTTCAAGCCCAAGAAAAACGTTTGAAGTATATTCTTTCAAGTAAAAGAAGAATCCAGAACATGATTCTTTCTTTTGAAAAGGATCTTGCTGAACAGTTAATTCCAGTTATTGATCAGCAAAGTGACGATAAAGCACCTGTTGAAAGTAGTTTGGCACTGACCATTTGCTGGAAATTTTCTAAAGCTGAATTTCCTAAAACCGAACATTGGTGCAGTGAACTCAGTATTACTGAACTTGAATCCAAAGATGAATTTACTGTGGCACTAAAAGCACAAGCATGGTTAGGAACTTTGGGCAGTGATGAACTTTGGCAGACGCCAATGTTTGCTGAAATTACCCTTGATCCGAAAACGGACGGCTTAAAGAGCTACCACATTCATTTCCTATCTAAAGGAAAGATTATCTCTTTAAGAAAAAACTCAAAGCACAGCATCACTGTGAAGCAAATGCAGAGTATGTAATCCTTCGGGATGCATACTCTCCTCCTCTAGATCCTCTCAAATTGATTTAAATCGCCATACTTCTTTTTGCACATCAACACATAACAACTATTGGCACTGACACAGCCCAGTGCAAGCACAGGCAAAACAGCAAGAAAAATTAAAAGACTCATGGCCAAGGTTTCAAAATCGAAGCCATTAACCTGATCTTCAAACAAAATCATCAGCACTAAGCACATCCATCCCGTAAAAAAGACCAAACTGACTTTTAAAAACTGCACCAAATCAAAAATTTTGCTGGGTAATTTCAATATTGATAAAACAATGATGTAAAAGATAAAAGCAAGAACAATCAGAAATGGTGTGAGATATAGCATCACTTGCATCGCGTTGCTGACCACGTGCAATAAATGGTTTTGTTGAAAGTTTAAGAACAAACAATACGGAATCACAAAACTAAAAACCGATGCCACACTTGCACACATAGATGCACAGAGCAAATGCCAAGACCTCATTGTTATTTCCTTTCTTTATTGACCATGCAGCCATTATCGATAAAGGAAATGTGTTTTGATTGAAGTACAAGTGAAGCTTTAATGAAGTTCAAGAAGAGCTAAAAACGAGGCTTGAAAAGATTTCACTGAATCCCTTGTGCAAGTCGAGGCCAAGTCATGTAAAATCATCTGCCTTGCAAATACGAATGAGAGAACAATATCCGTGCGTAAAATTTTAGTCACCAATGCCCTACCTTATGCCAATGGTCCTATCCATATGGGTCACTTACTCGGTTATATCCAAGCAGATATTTGGGTTCGTGCGATGCGTGCAATGGGCCATGATGTGACTTATGTATGCGCGGATGATGCTCACGGTACAGCAATCATGCTACGCGCTGAAGCCAACGGGATTAGCCCAGAACAACAAATTGCCAAAGTTCAGAAAGAACATATCCGTGACTTTGATGGTTTTGGCGTACATTTCGATCACTATGATTCAACCAATAGCGATGAGAACAAAGCACGTTCTGAAGAAATCTATATTAAAAACCGTGAAGCAGGCAATATTGCAATCCGTCCTGTAACTCAGTTATTCGATCCTGAAAAAGGCATGTTCCTGTCTGACCGTTTCATTAAAGGCACATGCCCGAAATGTAAAGCGGAAGATCAATACGGCGATGCCTGTGAAGTGTGTGGTACAACCTATAATGCAACCGAATTAGAAAATCCACGCTCAACTTTAAGTGGTGCCACCCCTGTTGAGAAATCATCAGATCACTACTTCTTTAAATTGCCGAATTTCTCAGAATACTTACAAAAATGGACCCGTGACCAAGGTCGTCTGCCTGTTTCGATTGCCAACAAACTAGATGAATGGTTTGAAGCAGGTTTATCGGATTGGGATATTTCACGTGATGCACCTTATTTCGGTTTTGAAATTCCAGATGCGCCAAACAAATATTTCTATGTTTGGGTGGATGCGCCAATTGGTTATATGTCGAGTTTTGAAAACTACATCAAAACCAAACGTCCAGATTTGAGCTTTGATGATTTCTGGAAAAAAGACAGTGACAAAGAAGTCTATCACTTCATTGGTAAAGACATTGTTTACTTCCATGCGCTGTTCTGGCCGGCAATGCTTGAAGGTGCAAACTATCGTACCCCATCAGGTTTATTCGTAAATGGTTTCTTAACCGTGAATGGTCAGAAGATGTCGAAATCTCGTGGTACATTCATCAAAGCTGAAACCTATTTAGAACATTTAAATCCTGAATATTTACGTTATTACTTTGCGTCTAAGCTTTCAGACAAAGTTGAAGATTCAGATTTGAACTTGGATGACTTCGTTCAGAAAGTGAATTCTGACCTTGTCGGTAAAGTGGTGAATATTGCCAGCCGTTGTGCAAAATTCATTAACACCAACTTCAATAATACTTTGTCAGAGACATGTGTAGAATCTGAACTGGTACAAAGCTTTATTGATGCAGGTGATTCAATCGCACAAGCCTATGAAGCACGTGAATTCTCAGCCGCAATCCGAGAGATCATGGCGTTGGCTGACCGCGCGAATCAGTATATTGATGAGAAAAAACCATGGGCACTTGCCAAGCAAGAAGGTCAGGAACAACAAGTTCATGATGTGTGTTCTGTGGGTATTAATTTATTCCGTCAACTTGCGATTTACTTGGCCCCAGTCTTACCAACGCTTACTGCACAGGTTCAAGCCTTCCTACAACTCGAAAGCTTTGACTTTGCATCGCGTCAGCACATCTTGGTTGGGCATGAAATTGCTCAATTCCAGCCATTGATGCAACGTGTTGATGCCAAAGCGGTTGCGGCAATGGTGGATGCATCTAAAGATTCTTTAGCTGCTGCGGCAGAAGCGCCAAAAGCAGAGAAGAAAAAAGAAAAGAAAACCGAGAAGAAGCCTGAACCGAAGGTAGGTGAAGCTGACATCATTGGTATTGAAGATTTCATGAAAATTGATCTTCGTGTAGCAAAAGTATTGGAAGCCACGACGGTTGAAGGTTCTGATAAATTGCTGCAATTGACTTTAGATGTTGGCGAAGCTGAACCGCGTAATGTGTTTAGCGGTATTCGTGAGTTTTATCAGCCAGAAGATCTAAAAGACAAGTTGGTGGTGATGGTGGCTAACCTTGCACCTCGTAAAATGCGTTTTGGTATTTCAAATGGTATGGTCCTTGCCGCAGGTAATGGCGAAGGTGTTTGGGTGATTTCACCTGAATCTGGCGCTAAACCAGGCGATAAAGTGTCTTAAGTCTTTGAATTTAAGATGATGCAAAGCCTCTACTAATGTAGAGGCTTTTTTATATTTATTAAGATTTAGCATCTTTCAAAATAGGTTCGCATAAAGATGGGGTAAATTTATACTCATTATTAATATTAGTAACCAATATTATCTCATTATCAGAAACAGTAATAACTTTACTTCCATGTGGCGTTATGCATCTTGAAAATTCCTTTGCTTCAAATTTATAGATAAAGGCCTGGGTCTGCTCAACCAAAAAATCTTGATACTTAATTCCAAAAATTTGCCCTAAGCTTAACAAAAAACCACATACACAAGAGTAAATAATAAAACGAGCAGCACAACTCCAGCCAGCATACTCTTCAGTAATATTAGGTATAAATTTTGATAAAACTTTATCATCTTTTAAATTTGAAAAAACTGTAATAAACAACAAATAAAATTGGCCAATTATGAAAAGTATCAAAAATAAAATACTAGTCACTACTAAAATCACCAATGGAACTAATAGTATTGATACAAAAGTATTTGTACTACTACTGAGACCTGAACTATCAAAAGCAACTATTGAGTTAACAATTTGATCAGCAATCGCATATGTAAGAGTAGTTAATAACACATACAGCAATATCAACAGTGACTTACCAATGGTTGTCATCCAAATCTTATTATAGATAAATAGGAAATCAGATATAACACCTAAACATAGAACGAAAAATAGTATAGAAAAACAAGTAAAATATATTGACGTAAATGGTGTTAGGTACCAAAAAAAAGTACAAATAGCAAAAATAAAACCTAAAACAAAAATTTTTTGACTTCTGTTCAGTTTATTATAAATATGTTCGAAATTATTTAAAAAAAATTCCATGCTCACACCTTTTATAAATAGTAATTACTTTTAACAGGATTGAAACAAAAAATAAATATAAAATACAAATAGGCACCAAATGTTAAAAATACTAAATAAGAATGTATTAAAATACCCCATACCTTAAAGAAGTATTTTAAAAAAAATTTATGGCCTTTCTTATTAAAAACATCATCATAAAAATAATTCTTTGATTCAATAAATAAAGTAAATTCTTTTAAAATTCGAGTTCCATTAATTTGTGTAATTTTACTTTTCCTTTAAATCTACCCATGCTAAAAAGTAGACAATTCAACTAAACTTGAGAATATTTATAAATGAAAAAAACTGCCCTACTCCTTTCCGTCTCATTCTTGAGCAGCATCCCTTTACTGAGCCATGCAGAAACAAGCAAAATCCTGCCAGTCATTGAACAACAAAAACAGGTAGCAGGCTTCTATCAATACCAAGTCAGTGATGTACAAATTACCGCCCTGCTCGATGGCACTAACTTTATGTCACCAAGCTTGTTTAAAGATATTTCACCGCAAGAAGTCCAACACATCTTAAAGAAGTACTATGCTGATCAAGATAAAGGCGTACAGACCTCCATCAATGCTTTTCTCGTCAATACAGGAAAATCACTGGTTTTAGTCGATAGCGGTGCTGCCAGTTGTTTTGGTGCACATTTAGGCTCGATTCTAGAAAACCTCGAAGCTTCAGGCTATAAACCTGAACAAGTCGATACCATTTTACTCACCCATTTACATCCAGACCATGTTTGCGGTATCAGCAAAGATGGCGTTGCTAACTTCCCCAATGCAACCGTGTACGTTTCCAGTGACGAAGCCAATTATTGGTTAGATCCCAAACAAGCAGCCAAGCTTCCAAAAGATAAACAAGCGGGTTATGAAGCAACGGTGAAACACATTAAACAGGCCATTGCCCCGTACCAAGCCAAACAACGCTTTAAAACCTATAAACTCGGTGATGAAATTCAGGGTTTTAAAGTCATTAACACCGCAGGACATACCCCAGGTCACTTTAGCTATGAATTAAAAACCAAAGGCGAAAGCGTGGTGTTTATTGGGGATATCGTTCATTCACATACCGTGCAATTTGATAAGCCCGAAACTGCGATTGAATACGATATTGACCCGAAAAAAGCCGTAGCTACCCGCTTAAAACAGTTTGCTGATTTCGCCAAGAATGGACAAACCATTGCCGCACCACATTTACCTTTCCCGGGGATTGGACATATTTATTCTGCTGATGGTAAAAGCTATCAATGGATTCCTGTGCATTTTAAAGATTAAACTGCGTGCGCTGATTCTAGGCAATAAAAAAGCGACCTTCGTGGTCGCTTTTTCTGCTCTATTATTTCATACCAAAAATCAGCTTTAATCCCAACAGCGTCATCACGCCACCTGCGATACGATCAAACACTGATTTGGATTTTAGATAAACTTTGCGTGGCCCTTCTGCTGACAATGCCACCGCAACTAGCGAATACCAACCTGCGTCAATAAAGAAACACAACATTGGTAACACCACATAGTAATAACTTGGAATTTCTTTCGGTAATAAGGCCGTGAAAATACTGGCAAGGATAATCGCAATCTTCGGGTTGCTGAGCTGGGTAATCAACCCTAAACGAAAGGCTTGAGCATAGCTCATCTGATTCACAGTACCATTGACTGCTTCCATTGGTTCTTTGGCATGCTTGATAATTTTATACGCCAGCCAAAGTAAGTACAGACCACCAAATATTTTTAGCGCGATATAAGCAGATGGCACTGCCAATAAAATTGCCTGTAACCCCATAACAGCAAGCAAACCAAATAAAGCTGCGCCCGTACCTGTTCCCAAAGCGGTAAATAAGCCATGTTTACGTGAAATCGCAATTGAGTTTTTAGCAACATAAATAAATGTAGGACCAGGGCTAATTGCACCCAACATTAGTGCCAAAGCAATTGAGCCTAAAATCAATAACGATTCCAAGATAGACCTCTAGATTAGAATAATTTTCAAATATTAATTTTACTTAAAAAAGGGATCAGGGAGATACATAAATTTTGAGTTGCCACAGCATTTTTTGTATCTCTAGTGCATAGCATCGTTTTGCAAATTCTCTTTGAACAGGAATTTAGGGTCGAGATAACACCAAATAAACAACTTCACTTCTAAATGAACCATCTGCTTGGATTTGATAATATTGTTGAACTTGATCAGATGCCTTGTGCTGTAAATCACGAATGGTCTGGACTGCATATTCAGGCGTCTGCATCCGCTCTGTCCAACTTTTAAACTCTAAATCCAAACTCTGCTTTTCAACAATATCGACAGTAAATCCCGCATATTCAGCAAAACGTGTCCATTCTTGTAAACTGTAATTACGTACATGACTCGGATCACGAATCGTTTCAATGGTCTGAAAAAATGTATCCATCACTGGATTTGAATTTCCCAAGATATCAACAATAATGACTTTCCCCTGTTGAGACACAACACGATAGATTTCACTCATCGCCTGTGCCACGTTCTGCCAATGATGCGCTGAATATCGGGTAATTACACAGTCAAAACTTTGATCTGGGAAAGCTAAAGACTCCGCTGCACCTTGCTGGGCAATCACATTGTCCAAACCTTTGTATTTAGCTTGTTCAGCAACAAGTTCCACCATAGACGGCGTTAAGTCATAGGCTGTTACACGATCTACAAAAGGTGCAACTTGGTAGCTGACATGTCCACCACCGCAGCCTAAATCCAAAACTTTTTTCAATTGATAGGATTGGATCAATTGCTGCATTTTTCCAAACTCTATCCCCTGAGCATGGACACTGCTATGTAAATAGGCTTGAGATTTATCTTGGTATTGCTGTTGATTAACTTGGTGCTGGGTGGTCATATTCTTATCCTTGCTGTACCTGTCTCTCTTTAAAATAGCCAAGCATAACCAAAAATAAAAATGATCATTTTTAATTAAACTAATAAAAATAAGTTATCAATTTAACCCTATCAGACTGGCAGCAACATTAATTGCAACCGCTAGAATCATAGTATTAAAAATAAATGCCAATACACAATGAAAGATATTCAAATGCCTGAGCGAAGAGCTGGTAATCGATACGTCTGCGGTTTGTGCAGAGGTACCAATGATATAGCTGAAATAAATAAAATCGAGATAGTCAGGTTGATCTGTTTTTGGAAACTCTAAGCCTGCTTCTTCGTGCCGACTTTTGGCCAGATAAAAGTCATGCGCATAATGAATGGCAAATAAGGTATGCAATAACAGCCATGTTGAAAAAATCGTACCAATGGTCAGGAGAATGAGCACCGTTTTTAAAATAGGCTGATCTTTAGGAACATGTCCCAATTGCACCACAATGGAGATAAAACAGATCACAATCGCAATCAGCACCACAGTCAGGATCATCCACTTCCCTTCATCCTGTTGTTTGGCACGTTGTAAAATATGGGTTGCATCCAAATGCCACATCATTTTCAAGGTTAGAAATAAATACAGCCAAATGGCAATATTCCAGCCCAGTTGCAAGCAAGTCGCCCATTGCCATTGGGTAAATATATGCAAGATCCCATAAATCACGAGACCTAAGGCAAAAGTTGCAGATAAATATGGACGGTGTCTTATCCCTCTCGCAAAACGCTGTAAAAATCCCTGCATTGTTCACCTATTTATATTTGTATTCATGACTAATTTACGCTTATTTTTAGCATTGTATTGCCTTTGTCATAGCTCTTATTACTGCTATTTTACTTAAATTAAACAAAATAAAGATTCAGAGGATATTTACTTCGGACAAAAATGTCCGTTTAATTCACTTTAGAACTTCTTCGAAATTTTACCCATGATCAAACGCCAACAATTAGCTGCCCATAATCGGGATGAACTTCTCAATGCCGCAGAAGAAATCTTCCGTAAGCAAGGCGTTCATGTCCCTTTGCAAGCGATTATTGATCATGCGGGTGTTGGCCGTGCCACCTTCTATCGTAATTTTTCGGATCGCAAAGCACTGATTGCTGCCCTGTTAGAACGGGCAATTAGCCGTCTGGAACAACGTGCTCTTGCACTGCAAAGCTTCGATGATGGCTTTATTCGTTTGATAGAAGGTCATATTGAGCAACTTCCACATCTAGTTGTACTCATTGATTACTGGCGGATTATTGATCGGCAAGACCCAATCATGCTAAACATTTATGAAAGACGCGATAAAGCATTGCAACCACTAATTGATCAAGCCATACAACACAAATTATGTCGTCCAGATTTAACGCCACAAGATTTCGGCATGATTACCGCGATCTTGGGTTCTTCATTTCAAGGGCATCAGGCTTCAGATCAAGTTCGGTTGGCCCAACGTGCAATAGAATTATTATTAAACGGCATCAAAGTTTAGTTCGAGGAATAACATGGATAAAAGCCCTCGCTATCTTGAGACTCCTCCAGATTGGTCTGCTGATGAGCGCCCAACCCTGCCCGGTTCGCCTGCTGCAATTGCACATGCCAGACCAAAACGCTTTGCCTACTTTTTTATTGGTCTGTTTATTTGTATTGCTGCCAGTTTAAGTAATGGCTTTATCGTTGCCAATTTACCAATTTTCCAAGGTGAATATGGTCTAACCCCATCACAGGCAGCATGGCTCCCTGCAGCTTATGTAATGGCGAATGTCAGCTCAAACCTAATCTTATTCAAAGCACGTCAACAGTATGGTTTACGCCTGTTTTCAGAAATAGGCTTGCTGGTATTTATTGGCGTACTGATCCTGCATATCTTTGTCAAAACCTATGAAATGGCCTTATTCGTACGCTTTATCGCAGGTCTGGCAGCTGCCCCTCTCAGTTCACTGGGAATGTATTACACCATGCAGGCTTTTGGTAAAGCAGACATGGCTAAAGGGATTTATCTGGCTTTCGGATTTCAACAGCTGGGATTGCCTTTGGCATGGATCATTTCGCCTTTTCTGCTCAGCGCAAATCAATGGGATGTGATTTACACCTTCGAATTAGGTCTGGCAATTTGTTGTTTAGCCATGGTGGTGTCATTAAAACTCCCCCGCAGCTTACGTATGGAAGTATTCGAAAAGCAGGACTTTTTTACCTTTGCCTTACTCGCGCCCGGCTTTGCCTGTCTATGTATCGTATTGACGCAAGGGCCAATTCTTTGGTGGTTCAATAGCCCATGGCTGGCCTACACCTTGATTGTTGGCTTTTGTCTGATTGTGTTGGGACTCACCTATGAACACTATCGGAGTAATCCTTTGATTATGACCCGTTGGTTGGCTGCGGGTGATTTACTCAGTTTTGTAGTCAGTGCCTTTGCCTTACGCTTACTGATGTCAGAGCAAAGCTACGCTGCTGTAAATTTTCTTAAAACCATGGGCATGGGACCAGATCAATTTGTACCGCTGTATGTGGTGATTTTCTGTGGAACAATTGCAGGTTCAGTATTTAGTGCATTGACCTTCCATCGTGAACGGCTGATTTTAAATTTATTCCTTGCTGAAATCCTGATTTTAATTGCCTGTGCGCTGGATTATCACCTGACCAGTGATGTGCGCCCAGCCAATTTTTATCGCAGTCAATTCTTAGTGAGTTTTGCAGGTGGTGTCTTTATTGGCCCATTGCTACTGATGGGCTTTATGCGAACCTTGCAACGTGGACCTCAATATGTAGTGACCTTTATCGTACTGTTTTCTGCGACTCAGAATTTTGGCGGTCTAGTAGGTTCATCATTTTTTAATACCTACCAACAACGTCATACCTACGACTATAAAGTCGAGATCAACAGCAATCTTGATCCCACCGATCCATTGGTCGCGCAGCGTCTACAAGCTTACCAACATAGTTCCATGATCAGTACCAATGATCCTGTTTTACAAAATAATCAAGCTTTGCAAAACCTGAATAAAGTGGTGACCCGCGAAGCTCAGGTACGTGCCTATAACGATGTCATCGTGTTGAACGGTATTTTTGCTGTGGTGCTCTTAGTTTGGGGATTATTCAAATATGTACGCAACAAGTACAAAACCCGAAGAAGCCTGCAAGCAGCCAGTTAGCCCTTATTGTATTTGATTGAGAAAACATTATGTCTGAACAAGATAAACCCGAACAGAATCCAGCTCCAGATAACGAGCAAAAAGAAACACCCGAAACTGTAAAATCACCTGAGACTGTCGTGCAGATGCCACCACCGCCTCCACCACCGACCAGTAAGTTGATTAAGACCAAAAGCTCAACACTTTGGTGGATGTTATTGGTGCTGTTGGTTGGAATCACCATTATTTTATGGGCATGGCGCATTGGCCCCTTTCATACAGCCGTTGAACAAACGGACAATAGTTATGTAAAAGGTAAAACCACGATTCTGTCATCACAGATCAATGGCTACATCAAAGATGTCTTAGTCAAAGACTTTGATCAGGTCAAGCAAGGTCAGGTATTGATGCATATCGATGCAACCACCTATGATCAAAAAGTGACGCAAGCAGTTTCTGGTGTGGAGCAGGCAGAAAATAGTCTTGCCAATCAGACTCAAGCCATCGCACAACGTCAGGCCGATGTCACTGCAGCTCAAGCCAAACTTGATCAGGTCAAAGCACAATACGATTTATCTGTGGCGCAATTAAAACGCTATCAGCAACTTGGTGATAGTGGTGCGGCTTCAAAATCTGAACAAGATAAAGCAGCAGCCGATGCACAAAACAATCATGCTTTACTGAAACAGGCTGAAGCCAATATTTTAGTCGCGCAAGAGGCTTTGAAAACAGCTCAAGTGGCACAATCGGGTTTAAAAGCGCAAGTAAATAGCGCACAAGCTCAACTTGATCAAGCCAATACCACCAAGGATTACAGTACCATTGTTGCCCCTTTGGATGGCCAGTTGGGTGAAGTCAATCCACGGGTCGGGCAATACGTTGCGGCAGGAACACAATTGCTTTATCTGATTCCAAACCAAACATGGGTGATCGCCAACTTTAAAGAAACTCAAATTGCCAATATGAAAATTGGACAAAAAGCCTACTTCACGGTTGATGCCATGGATCACCAAAAATTTACGGGTCATGTTGAACAGATTTCCCCAGCGGCAGGCTCTGAATTTAGTGTGCTGAAACCTGATAATGCGACAGGTAACTTCACCAAAGTAGTACAACGTATTTCCGTGCGTATTGCGATAGATCCAAATCAAAAAGGCATCGAAAATTTGCGCCCAGGCATGTCGGTAATTACTTCTGTGGATACCGACTCCTAACGCAAGACTGACATTCTCAATCAAATACATTTACAATGTGATCAAATCCATTTCCCTTGTTCGAAAATGTTTGATCACATTGCTTTCCCAACACCCTATCAAACATTACAACTGCCCTATTCGGTTCAAGTAACAGTCAAACGTCTTGATCTGATTCATCCCCATATTTCAGGCAATAAGTTTTTTAAGCTGAAATACAACCTGCTCGCTGCTCAGCAACAGGGCTTTTCTCAAGTACTGACTTTTGGTGGTGCTTTCTCCAATCATATCGCAGCAACGGCGTATGCCGCGCAACACTTTGGTTTTCAAAGTATCGGTTTGATCCGTGGTGAGGAACTTAGCTCACAGGCCTTAAATCCAACCCTTCAAACTGCACACGATTTTGGTATGCAATTGCATTTTATCAGCCGAGCTGAGTATCGACTGCGTCATGAAGTGGAATATTTACAACAATTACAACAGCGATATCCGCAAGCCTTTATCATTCCAGAAGGCGGCAGCAATGCACTTGCTTTGCAAGGGACTCAGGAAATTTTGAGCGAAAATGATCGGGAAAATTATGATGTGATTTGCTGTGCAGTTGGAACTGGTGGAACCATTGCAGGGCTGATTGAAAGCAGCTCAACACAACAACAGGTTTTAGGCTTTTCTGCATTGAAAAGCGACTTTTTAAAGCAGGATATTCAACAGTGGACCAATAAGCAGAACTGGTCTTTAACCGATGCCTACTGTTGTGGCGGCTACGCTAAAACCAATTCTGAACTGCTGCAATTTATGCAGCAATTTGAACAACGCTACGCAATTCCTTTAGAACAAGTCTATACCGCCAAAATGATGATGGGGCTATTCGATTTAATTCAACAAAATCACTTTCCTGCAAATACACGTATTTTGGTGATTCATACGGGTGGGTTACAAGGAAAGTTGAAAGCATACTAAAAGCCGCATAAATCTTTTATAATTGCCCGCTTTTCCTCTTTCGAGTATTTCCCCCATGGTTCATCAAGTTGATGTTGTTGTTTTAGGTGCTGGTGCATCGGGCTTGATGTTGGCTGCAGAAGCAGGCAAACGTGGGCGCTCGGTTGTGGTATTGGAAAAAGCCAATAAAGTGGGTAAGAAAATTCTGATGTCAGGTGGTGGTAAATGTAACTTTACCAATCTGGATGTTGAACCATCTAATTACCTTTCTGAAAATCCACATTTCGTTATCTCAGCCTTAACCCGTTATACCAACTGGGACTTTATTGGCTTAGTGTGTGAATACGGCATCGAATATGAAGAGCGTAAACATGGGCAATTGTTTACCTTAAAAGGTGCTAAAGAAATTCTTGAACTTTTGCTATCTGAATGTAGCAAGGTCAAACGGGTTGAAATTCAAACCCATTGTGAAGTAGAGCAAGTCAAAGCCCAAGCAGATTCAAGTTTTATCATTGAAACCAGTCAAGGGACCTATCAATGTGAATCGCTAGTCGTTGCAACAGGTGGCTTATCTATTCCTACCCTCGGCGGATCAGGCTTTGGTTATGAACTTGCACAACAGTTCGGACATCATGTCTACCCGACACGTGCAGGTCTAGTTCCTTTCACTTTCTCCGATCAATTTAAAGCAGTTACTACACGTTTAAGTGGCAATGCCTTAGATGCAACATTGGTGAATGATCGTCATCAATTTACGGAAGCTCTACTGTTCACCCATCGTGGTTTGAGTGGTCCAAGTTCATTACAACTTTCCAACTACTGGCACGTTGGGGAAAGCTTCAAGATTGATTTTTTCCCAAGTCAGGAGCTGGATCAGTTCTTTAAAGACAAGAAAAAATCACAGCCTAAAGTACTGCTTCGTACATTACTGAGCGAATTTACAGCGAAAAGTATCGTACTGGAACTGCAACAATTAATTTGGGCTGAACAGAGCGAAATAGCAATTGGAAATCTGAGTGACCTGCAGCTTGAGCATATTGCAACACAGCTACATGGCTTTACAGTAAAACCATCGGGTACTGAGGGTTATCGTACAGCAGAAGTGACACTTGGCGGTGTCGATACCAGCGAAGTTTCCTCTAAAACCATGGAAAGCAAAAAACAGAAAGGTTTATATTTTATCGGGGAAGTACTCGATGTCACAGGACATTTAGGCGGCTATAACTTCCAATGGGCATGGTCTTCTGCGCAAGCCGCAGCTCAATTTGTTTAATGCAATCTCATAAATAACAGCTTTCAGACTTCTTACGATGAGGTCTGCTCTAGTTATGTTCATCAGAAGAGTTGGCTGCTTCTGATGTTGAAATTTGCTGGCTACTTTCAAGCGGTTTCTCTTTAGAAGAAGAGTTTGATTTAGTAATCACAAACTTATAAGCACTCGCTAAAAATCCGACAGTAATACCTGCAATAATAATCGGTGCGAATACTCGATTTGGCCTCTTCATTTCATTCTCCTATAGACTTTTTATTTAGAGACTAGAGATACTTTATCTATAAATGAATTGCTTTTTAGGTCAATTTTTTGATTTGAGGCGTTTAAGCCTGCTCAAAATGCCGATTACAATCTCAAAATAAAGCTCAATAGCGCTTATACAAACAAAACGACCACCCTGCTTAGAGTGGTCGAATTGATTAAAAAAATCAAAGATTATTTTTACTATTCATCCGAATATGGCGGAGTTGGTGGTGTTGGATTCGCCGGAGTATCTGATGACGTTGGCGTCGGACTTACAGGAGTCGTTGGTGCTGTTGGGCTCACAGGAACTACTGGCTTAACCTCATCCTTATGCAACGGATTTGGTTTATTACCTTCAGTTTTTGCTTTATCTAAAAGATCCGTCAGCAAACGTTCAGCAGGTTGACGTCCTCCTAGACCAAAGGCCAATGCAAATGCGACTGCAACTGAACCAAGTGTTAAACCAAATGCCAAATTCACAATGGAATCAGCGATACCCATGGCTTTTAAACCCATTGCAATCACTAAGCCCATAATGAGAATACGAACCAGATTGCCTAACCAGCGTGAACTGTTGTATTCACCACGTTGTACGATATTCGCAACAATATTGGCCAACCAAAAGCCGATCACTAGAATCACAGCACCAAGCAGGATGCTTGCACCAAACTGGATAAACATCGCAATCAATACGCTAACTTGCTCTAATCCAAGTCGATTGGCTGCTTCTGAAACTGCAAACAGCATGGTAAAGAAAACAATTAAACAACCGATCACGTCAGAAACACGGGTTTGTCCAAGGAAGCGTTGTAAATCCAGCTTCATTGGAATTTCATCAACGCCTGCGCCAGAGATCAGCTCAGCCACTAAACGCCCCACAAAACGAGAGACGATATAAGCCACAATTAGAATCAAACCAGCTGCAATGATTTGTGGAATTGCATACATGATTTGATTGAGCATGGCTGTTGCAGGTTGAGAAATCGCTTGAATACCAAGAGCTTCAAAGGCCACAATTAAAGTGGTAATAATGATGATGGCAAACACAAATGAGCCTAAGAATTTAGACACATTGGAGTTTTTAAACAGCCCCACCTTCTCCGCTTGTGCTTGCAAACCCAGACTATTACTCAAGCCTTCAACTATGCCACGCACAATTTTCGCAAGTATATAGCCCACAAAAATGATTACGCCTGTAATAAACAGATTCGGTAGATAAGCAATTGCTTCATTCACCATATTCTGTACAGGGATCAGCAGACCAGTTAGACCTAAAATCGATAAAACAATTGGTAAGAACAGTAATAGAACCAACCAGTAAAAAATCTCGCCGATATTGGTACTGAGTGAACTCACACCAACTTCGCCACTTAATTTCTCATCTAACTCAGTTCTGGAAAGTACATTTGTTAGACCTGCACGAACCAAACGTGCAACAATCCAGCCAATGAAACCCACAGCAACAGCAGCCAGCAAGTTCGGTATATAAGCGAGGACGCGACCCACCATATTGCTAAATGGATCGCTCACACCACTAATATTTAAAACATTTAAAGCACCGACTACTGCAAGGATCATCACAAACCAAAACACCAGTTTGGACACGAGATTCTCAATATTTGGAGTACGACCCGTTGCTGTTGACAACTTGTGATTGGTATCAAGTTTTTGCAATAATTTCTTTACGCCTGCTGCAATAACTAAAGCAACAATCCAACCAACAAGTAGGATGACAACAGCAGCAAAGATAGGATGAAATTGATCCCAGTAGTACATTGCATCAAATCCTCCGCGATTGGAGGGGTCACTAAAAAAATCATTCATGTTGTTATCCTTATAGTGTGTTTTTAAATCTTGCTAAAAATCCATTGATAAACGCTCTAGCATTAAGAACATGATTTATGGATACTTCCACCATAGTTTTTGTCTATTTTCCAATCAATCAATGGCAGCACTAATACAACAAAAAGGTCTCATAATTTTGCAAAAAAGCTCATTGATTCACACCAATGAGCTTTGTTTATGAATTAGTTTGGTCTAAAGATATGCCTGCTTAAGCATTCAGAATAGCCGACTGCATATGTGACATGATCACTTGAGCAGTTGGATTGGCTGAATGATCAGCAACCATATATACAAGTAATGCAATCAGGAAGATTCCCACTAAAATCAGAATATAAACTGGTAATCTTCTCTTTTTGGTAATTTCTTCTTTGCTCGCCACATGAGGTTGTGGCTTACTAAAATCATGCATGATAGCAGCCCTCATCCTTGTTACTTTTCAAGTTTTATATTAACAATACCCTATGTAGCATTGTGTGAAGAAGCTTCGGACTATCGTTGCAGCAGTTGCAGAACTCTACTTTTATTATTTTATTTTTTGTTTAAAATATAGTCGGTTTTAGAATACGTTAAAATAAGCTATAATACGCGCCTTCTTTCTCAGCCGTTCTGCTTTATGTCCTATAGCCAGCAAAGTGTTTCTCTTGATTTAGACACTGATGTCACACATCAATGTTTTTTACATCACACACGCGATGAACATTTGATTGGAATTATTGAGTTTAATAAACCAAGCTATATCCTGAAATGGGGCGATTTAGAGTACTTCCGTCGTCGTACTGAAGAATTTTCAGTGATGCCATTGCCTGATTGTATCAATGCAATGATTGTCGATATTCGCAATGTACAGCCATTTTTAGACAATGAAGTTCCAATCCTGCCTTGGCGTTTACTTGAAGAAGATTGTCCAGTTCGTCTGGTCGTCCCACAAGATCGCTTGGAACATTATATCGGGCTGTTTGAACCAACCTGGTTAACCACAGATGTGGATACCGCGATTCAAGAAATTCGTGAATTTATGGATATGTTTGTTCATTAAAACATATCCTCTTCCACGCATGACTTATTACCAATAATTTTCTACCGCAATATTGCCTTCGCCACGACGATTCATGATTAAACCTCGTTGCTTCAGCGCTTCTTTGGTATCTTCCACCATTTGTGGATTACCACATAACATCACATGACTACTGTCTTTGTTAAAAGGTAGGCCCGCTGCTTTTTCTAATTCACCATTGCCAATTAAAACAGGCAAACGATCATGCAGGGCTGCATTCGGATTACGGGTAATGATTGGAATGAACTTAAAGCCCGTATGCCCCTCACCAAACAATGCCACAATCTCTTGGATACGTTCGACATAAGCCAGTTCAGATGCCGTGCGTACACTGTAAACCAGATTGATATGCTGATATTTATTCCATGTTTCAAAGTCTTGTAACATCGATAAAAACGGTGCTAACCCTGTGCCTGTACCCAATAACCACAAATCCTGCGGCAAAGGCTGCTGATAACGTGCCAGCGTTAAATACCCATAAGAGATTTTTTCAAGATAAAGCTCATCACCCACTTTTAGATGTTGTAGATTCGAGGTAAATGCCCCATCTGGAACAACAATTGAAAAGAATTCTAAAGTTTCATCGAAGGGTGAAGATACAACTGAATAAGCACGAACAACCAATTCCCCTTCAACCATTAAACCAATACGCGCGAACTGACCTGCGGTAAATTTAAAATGAGCTGGTCGGGTCATCGTGAAACTAAACAAATTATGAGTCCAACGGTGTACAGACAAAACCTTTTCTAAGCTAAATTTTTCAATTGACATGATTTGAACGTGGCACGAAACAGTAGGCTCATGTTAGCATGATCGAATAATTGATGGATACTCAAAAACATTAAGGCTATTTAACATGCGCATGACATTACGCCAGTTGGCTGTTTTCGTGGCGGTCGCTCAAGAAGGAACTGTTACCAAAGCGAGCGATGCTGTCCGACTTACACAAAGTGCGGCAAGTATGGCTTTAGCAGATTTAGAAGATGGTCTCGGTGCACCACTCTTTGATCGTTTGGGTAAACGATTACAACTCAATGATTTGGGACGTTTTTTACTCCCACAAGCTTTAGAAATTTTAGGTCGCTGTGATTCTTTTGAACAGGCGGCTAAGGGTGAATTGCAAAGCATTGATCTGCGTTTAGGCGCAACGCTTACCATCAGTGATTATTTAATGCCTGATTTGATGGCTGACTTCTTACAACGTCATCCAAAAGCCCATTTACAATTACAAGTCGGCAATACCCGTCAAATGATTGAAGCCGTCAATCAATTTCAACTGGATTTAGCTTTAATTGAAGGCTCTTGCCATTTACCCCAATTGCAATGCATCCATTGGCGTGATGACGAGTTAGCAGTTTGTTGTGCACCTGATCATCCCTTAGCACAGTTGAACCGCCCAATCAGTCCAGCTGATTTTAATGATGTTGAATGGATTTTACGTGAGGAAGGTTCAGGTACACGTGAAGTGTTTGACAATGCTATTTTACAAGACCTTCCTGATGCCAATATCCGTTTAACGTTGGGTCATAATGAAGCGATTTTAAAAATTGTCGCGGGCGGTTTAGGTATGTCTTGTGTTTCTAGACTGGCAATTGAGCCTTTACAAGAAAAAGGTCAGTTGGTGATTATCGATACACCTTTCTGGGAATTAACTCGCCCCCTCTACATGCTCGTGCATCGTCAGAAGTATCAAGGACCAGGATTAAAAGCCTTTTTGCAATTCTGCGAAGATCAGGTTTAATTTATTTAAGAATAAAAAACGCTTCCGATTGGAAGCGTTTTTTATTTTCATTTAGAAGTCGAAACTCACACCCAACTTATAGGTACGACCTGTACCAATAATGGCATAGTCATTGTTAAATACACCTGCCCAATGCTTTTTGTCAGCAACATTATCAATATTTGCTTTAAATGTTGTATCCACACCACCAATTTTTGCTTTGTACTTAGCACCTAAATCAAAAATAGTGTAATCAGGTAATTCCAAAGTATTTGTGTTATTTAAATACTGTTTACTCACATAGGTCGCACGTGTATTTACACTCAAGCCATCAATTTGTGGAATCTTATAATCTAAGGCCAAACCAGCAGTAAGATCAGGTATGCCATAAATTGTTTTTCCTTCAAGAGCAGGTGTTCCAGACTTAATATATTCAGCATCGATATAAGCTAGATTTCCAAGCAAGCTTAAATCTTCAGTAATATTACCTGAGAATGACCACTCGATCCCACGTGAACGAGTTTCAGCATCATCTTTAACGATTGATGTAGCACTATCTAAATAAGCTTCTGGTTTTTCAATTTGATATAGCGCTAAAGTATTTAACCAAGAACCCATTTGATGCTTCGCACCAATTTCGTATTGCTTAGTCTGGTAGGGTGCTAAAGTTTCACCTTTATTTTTCGCAGTTGGATAAGTAATGTCAGAAATGGTTACGCCTTCAGATAAACCTTCAACATAGCTCGCATAAAAAGCAAGATTTTCAGCAAAAGGCTTAATAACAATACCTATACTTGGTGAAACCTTATCTGCTGAGTAATCAGTTTTTCTGAATAAGTTTTTGGTATCAATATCTTGATAGCGCGCACCTAAAATCAACTGTAACTTATCATCCAACATTGAAACTTGGTCAGTCAAAGTATAGCTCACATACTTATTGTCCCCATAAGGTACTATTTTAGGATAGCTGGTTGGCATTGCCCCAGTGTTTAATGGATCATATAAATTAGTATTAAAGGCCGACACTGTTGCTGCACCGTGCTGCCAATATTTACGCGTTAAATAATCTGCTCGAACACCAACAGTATGTTTGATACTTCCTGTTTCAAACTTTGCTTCGACACCAGTGTTTGCAGCAACATTATGTTCCTGAGTCCCTACTCGATAATATTGAGATGTTGCAGCACCTGTTTCAGCATTTTGTACAATCATTCGCGTACCAAAAAGATGGCCTGAATATTCTTTTTCAGTATATCCAACTCCTGCAAATACTTTTAGATCAGGGTTGAACTTGTATTCACCTGACAATCCAGCATATTGGCTATTCTGCTTTCCTTCAATTTTTGGAAAATAGTTATTATTACCATCAGGAGCTGCAATCACTTGCTTGATTGTTCCCATTGAGACCATTGCCGGTGAACCACCTTCACGATCATCTCGCATCGCATATGCATCAAAATTTAACTTTAATTTATCTGTCGTATAGTCAAGTGCAAGTACGCCAGTTGCATTGGTATCATCCATTCCATCTATAAGATGTTCCCCTGTACCATATGAGCCACTAGCTCTGATACCAAATTCATTATTTGTGCCTAAGCGACGAGATACATCAAAACCTGATTTATAGTATCCCCCATCTTCATAACTCGCTGAAACTTGAGTCAGCTCTCGATTGGCACGTTTAGTCTGAACCATTACAACGCCACCAACACTACCTGCTGGTGCCATTCCAGCAACTAAAGCATTTGGACCTTTTAATAGAGTCACTGACTCAAGAATATCTGTAGGAATACGTCCAGTCGGTGCCATTCCAAACAAGCCGTTTAGGTTATAGTCTTCAAATCCAACACTAAAACCACGAATCTGAACATTTTCATTTAAATGCCCAGCATTGGTTGTTTCACGAATACTTGGATCATTTCTTAATACTTCTGAAACAGTGGCAGCTTGCTGATCTTGAATCAACTTATCCGAATAAGTCATGACAGAAAACGGGGTATCAATAATAGATTTATTGCCTAAGCTACCCAAATTTGAATTTTTCTTGAGCTTACCAGCAGCATAACTCTCTTGTTGATCAGCTTTTACGGTAATGGTTGGTAAAACGGTATTGTCTTCAGCAACAGCAAACATCGGCAAAGCAATGAGAGATAAAAATAATATATTCTTTTTCAAGTGATCAAACCCCGATAAAAATTTGACCACAGTATATAAGATAAATTAACAAATGATAATAAAAATCATTAATAAAATAATACCCATTTATTTAATAAATATAAAAATCTCATGATGAGAATTCATATAATTTATTTTAACTCAATAACCTATGAAATGCTTTTTGCCTCTCGGACTTAGTTCAACAGCTGATTAGCCACAATAGAGCAATTAAAAGGCGATCGTATTTAGATCCTATAGAAAGAAAAAGAGGCTAAAAGCCTCTTTTCTCATCATAATTCAAGCACAGTGAAGAGCGAGCAAAACCCAATTAACGACGGAAGTTCGATAACAGTTCGGTTGTGATCGAATTATTGTGCGTCGCTATTTTAGTTTTTCTGGTTTTCGCTGGATTTGGATCAACAAGCTCAATTTTTGTGGCTTTGTACTTCCCGTCATTTTCAACGACCACAAATTTCACTTTTTCATTTCTTTTCGGTTCGCCACCAGCTGGATACTCGGAAATATGAAAAAACACATCCCCTTCAGAGGTCCCAATAAAACCAAAGCCTTTGTCTGGATTATATTGTTTAATTTTTCCCTGATAGAACTCTTGCTTCATGACATTTATCCTACTTTGCAAATCTGATCATCACAGTATATAAAAATAAAAAAGAGACTTTCAATCTATCCCCAAAACTGCTTCAGGATGAGATCAAGTCTCTTTTTATGAATGTTTCAAAAATCAGTCTTTTTGAACACTACCAAAAATCTTGTCGCCAGCATCACCCAGACCAGGAACAATATAGCCTTCTTCATTCAGACCTTGGTCAATCGATGCGGTATAGATCAACACATCAGGATGTGCAGCTTCTACTTTCGCAACACCTTCTGGCGCAGCAACCAAGACCATGACACGAATATCTTTACAGCCACTTGCTTTCAATACATCAATTGCAGCAATTAAAGAATTACCTGTTGCAAGCATTGGATCAATAATCATGGCTAAGCGATTGGCAACATCAGGCACCAACTTTTTATAGTACGTGCGCACTTCTAAAGTTGCTTCATCACGCTCTAAACCTAAGACACTCACTTTCGCGCTTGGAATCAGGCTAAGAACGCCCTCAAGCATACCAATACCAGCACGCAAGATAGGAACAATGGTGATTTTCTTCCCTGCGATACGCTGAGTTGAGACTTTCCCTGCCCACCCATCAATTTCATGATCAACAACAGGAAGATCCTTTGTTGCTTCATAAGTCAGTAACATCGTGACTTCTTGCGCTAATTCACGGAAGTTCTTGGTACTAATATCTGAACGACGTAATAAACCAAGTTTATGGCGAATAAGCGGATGACGGATTTCTTGAATCGACACGAATGAGTACCTAGGTAATATTAATCTCACTCCATTATAAAGTGTTTTTTTACTCATCAATAAAAAAGCCTCCAACTTTGGAGGCTTTTTTGTACAAATCCGACGATTACTGTTGTTGAGACAACATAAAGTGCAATGGAGAAAGGATCTCTGCCTTCAATGCCAAGTTAATCATTGGGTCTGGATAAACACCCATCACCAATACTAATAACGCAGCAGCAAGGACCATAAGACCACCGACTTTACTTCCCCAATGGGCATCCGCATCAATACGTGGTACATCTGGTGGAGTCATATACATCACTACCATCACACGTAAATAGTAATACAAACCGATACCACTACCCACCACGATCATTGCAGCCAAGAACCAGTGTTGCGTTGTCACCGCAGCCATCACCACCAAGAACTTACCAATGAAGCCTGCTGTTAATGGAATACCGGCTAAAGACAACATCATTACAGTTAATGTTGCAGTCAAGATCGGACGGCGCCAGAACAAACCACGGTAGTCTGCAAGACTTTGTGCTTCATCGACGTTGTTATACGGGCTCGACATTAATGCAACCGCACCAAATGCACCGATTGTAGTCAATACATAGGTAATTACATAAACAGTCACACTACCAAGACTTGCATAAGTCATGCTGATTAAAGCAATCAACAAATAACCGAAGTGTGCAATCGATGAATAACCCAAGATACGTTTCAAGTTGACTTGACGAACTGCAAGTAAGTTACCCACTACGATCGACAATACCGCAATGATGGTAATGACTGTCACTAATGATTCAACCAAGATTGCACCAGAAGTCAGTAAGTAACGTACAAATAGACCAATCGTTGCAACTTTCGCAGCCGTTGCCAAGAAGGTTGCCATAGGCGCTGGTGCACCTGCATACACATCTGGCGTCCATTTATGGAATGGCGCAAGTGAAAGTTTGAATGCAACAGCAAAGGTAATTAAACCTAAGCCCAATAACACCATTGGTTGTTTGATCGCAGCAAACAATGCCTGAACAGAGTCATAGAATGACAATGAACCCGTGTATGCATAGATATAAGCCATACCCATGAGCAACATTGCAGAAGCAGTCGCAGAAAGTACAAGGTATTTAATCCCTGCTTCCAAAGACTGACTACGTTGATAGGTATATGCCAACATGCCGTATACAGGAATCGACATCAATTCTAAGCTGATGAAGAAAGCAGCATAGTGTGAGCTTGAAACCAACAACATTGCGCCTGTCACTGAACACAGTAACAAGATATACAATTCTTCGCGGTTGTCCTTATAGGTCTCAATATAGGCATGAGATAAAGTACAGCACGCTAAAGCAGCAATCAAAATCAGGAATTGATAGAGCATGGTAAATGGATCAACCATAAACATGCCCATCACGTTTACTGGTGCAAAGTGCCCACTAAACATGGTGTATCCAATATAAATTGCAGCTAGGTTTAAACCCACAACCGAAGTTGTTGCAATCAGATTGTGATTACGCTTAATCGCAGTTAATAACATCACGACGATTGCGGTCAAAGCCACAATCATCACGGGAGCAAGTGGCATTAGCTCAGAAAAAGAAATTGTGAAGTTCATGATTTATTGCATCTCCACATGTTCAAGTTGAGTTGCAGCCTGTTGAACAGTTTCGACAACTTCTTGTACTGGCATATAACTATTTACTAACCATTGCATGCTTGAATGAGACATATCCAAGAATGTTTGCGGGTAAATACCTAACCAAACTAAACCGATCGCACAGATCATCAAAATAGTGACTTCACGTGCAGATAGATCTTTAAGCGGACTAGTATAGTGCTGTTTTTGCTCTGGGTTTGGTTCACCAAATAATGCTTTGTGAATCAGAATCAGACCATATAGACCAGCAAATACCAAGCTTACTGCTGCAATGATCGTGAACGCTGGATAAGCTTTGAATGAACCCATCAAGATCAGGAATTCACCAATAAAGTTACCTAGACCTGGTACACCAACCAATGCTGCAACAAAGAACATCAAGAAGAATGGCAAGTATTGCAGTTGGCCACGAAGACCACCCATCAAGCGTAAATCACGTGTATGTAAACGCTCATACACTTGACCCGACATAATGAACAATGCAGCAGATGACAAACCATGTGCCAACATCATGATCATGAGGCCTTGGAAAGTCAGGATATTACCTGCATAAATTGCAAGTAAGATGAAACCCATGTGCGAAATAGACGTGTACGCAAGTAAGCGTTTCATATCTGTTTGTTGATACGCTAAGAATGCACCGTAGAAAATACCAATCAAGCCCAGAATAATGGCGATATCAGCAAATTGTGCTGATGCTGCTGGGAAGAATGGAATTACGAAACGAAGCAAACCGTACGCAGCTGTTTTAATCAAGATACCCGCTAAATCCACAGAACCCGCTGTTGGTGCTTGCGCATGCGCATCAGGCAACCAACCGTGTAATGGGAATACTGGTAATTTCACCGCAAAACCGATGAAGAAACACAGCATGAATGCATAAGCAACTTCAGGTGGTAAGTGGTTCGCAACAGCCAATAGATAGTTGTAATCGAAACCGATCATACCTGTCATCATGTATCCATAGACTACAAGGCCTAAGATACCGATCAACATGATCAAACCAGCGATTTGAGTATATAAGAAGAATTTAGTTGCAGCATAAACACGCGAACGACCATTCGACCCAGAGTGTCCCCATAACGCAATCAAGAAGTAGATTGGTACGAGCATCATCTCCCAGAAGAAGAAGAACAAGAATAAGTCAATCGCCAAGAATACACCGATGACCCCACCCAGACTCCAAAGTAAGTTTAAATGGAAGAAACCAACGTTCTTTTGAATCTCACCCCATGAACAGCCAACTGCAAGTACACCCAGTAATGCAGTCAACAACACCATAAGTAGAGATAAACCATCCACCGCTAAGTGAATGCTAATGCCTAAAGTCTGAATCCATGGAAGATGGAATTCAGCCGCCCAAGTCGGGACTTTACCGCCCAACTCGTAGCTAAATGTACCACTTTGCCACAGTGCAATGCCCAAACCGAAGGTAATCAACATACCAATCAAGGCAATCCAGCGCGGCAAATGTTGGTCGTATTTATCGACTAACCAACAAATAAAACCAGCAATGAAAGGAACTAAAATCAGTGCGGGTAAAATTAAATTGTTTTCCATTTTATTTCCCCACAACCTGAATCACGATCAAGATCATCAATAACACCACTACACCGAGTGACATGCTTGAAGCGTATTCACGTAATGAACCTGTTTGACGCGAACTTGTAAAGCTATTACCACCCTTCACAATTGCAGGGAGTACTAACCATAAACCGTCAACTGGATCACGACCTAAAATTTTCGCAATCAATAAATAAGGTTTTACAAATACGATGTCATACAAAGCATCGAAACCAAATGCTGTACGGCAAATGTGCGCTAAACCTGAACCCAAAGATGTTTGAGCAAAAGCTTTTACTGCACCATATGCAAAAGCAAACAAGAAGATACCCACAGCTAAACCAGCGAGGGCAACACCACTTGCTAAGTGTTCAGCATGAGAAACAGCAGCTTCTAAGCTCTCAGGAACAACAAAACTTGGAATACTTGCAGCAGTCAGTAATTTTGCAACTGGCGCTTGTAGGAAGTAGCCGATACCTGTTGATAACGCGGCAAGAATTGCAAGCGGACCCCAGTAAGTGACGCCATGAATCGCATGTGCATGGGTTTTCTCTTCGCCGAAGAATACCACCCAGATTAAACGGAAAGTATAGATAGACGTTAAGAATGCACCCGCAACACCAACCCAGTACAAAGTATTGTAAAGTGGAAGATTTGCAATTGTAGACTGTGCATAGACTGCACCCAAGATCGCATCTTTAGAGAAGAAGCCAACAGTCACGATTGGAAGTGCTGCCAATGCGCCACCACCGATCACGAAACACCAGAATACGAATGGAATCTTGTGACGTAATCCACCCATTTTGAAAATGTTTTGTTCATGATGACATGCAAGAATTACGGCACCTGAAGAAAGGAACAATAACGCTTTGAAGAATGCGTGAGCCAACATGTGGAATAAACCAGCTTGGTATGCTTCAGCACCCACTGCCATAAACATATAACCCAACTGACTCATGGTTGAGTAAGCCAAGATACGTTTGATATCGGTTTGCACCAATGCGGCAAAGCCAGCCACCAGCAAAGTCACAGCACCTGTAATCGAGATGAACTGCATTACTTCTGGTGCCATTTCAATCACAGAGAACATACGGCAGCATAAGTACACACCTGCTGTAACCATTGTTGCAGCATGGATCAATGCAGATACTGGTGTAGGACCAGCCATCGCATCAGCTAACCAAGTTTGTAATGGAATTTGCGCTGATTTACCCGCCGCACCCAAGAACAACATCAATGCTGTCCAGATCGACAATGATGAGCTTTGCGTCATGACCGTCGCTGCATTTTCAACAATGTATTGAATATTCAAAGTACCAAATTGTTGATAGAGCAAGAACAATGCGATGAGTAAGAATACGTCACCTACACGTGTTACTGTGAATGCCTTGATTGCCGCCCAACCATTTGCAGGGTTTGAGTAGTAGAAACCAATCAATAAGTAAGAGCACAGACCTACGCCTTCCCAACCTAAGAACAATAACGCCAAGTTATCGCCCAATACCAACAGCAACATGCTGGCAACGAATAGGTTGAAATAAGAGAAGAAACGCGCATAACCTTCTTCACCACGCATATACCATGATGCGAAGATATGAATCAGGAAGCCAACACCTGTGACCATACCTGTCATCAATAATGACAAGCCGTCTAAATGTAAGCTGATGCCTGGCTCAAAACCGCCAACACTGAACCAAGTCCATAAGTGTTGAACAAAAACGGTTTGACCACTGCTGGTAAATGCAAGACCGGCAATTAAAGCAAATAACGCAGATAAACCAACTGAACCGACGCCAATAATGGCAGCTACATTTTCAGAAAGTTTGTCACGCCCTGCCGCTAAAAGGATAAAACCAATGAGCGGAAATAAAACGGTTAAATATAATGTACTCATCCGCGCATCTCACTAGCAGCATCCACATCCAAGTGATGGAAGCGATGATAAAACTGAAGGACGATCGCAAGACCAATACATGCCTCTGCTGCAGCAAGCGTCAGGATCAAAATGAACATGATCTGTCCATCTGGCTGAGCCCAAACACTACCTGCCAAGACGAATGCCAACGCAGCAGCATTCATCATCACCTCAAGGCTCATTAGCATAAATAAAAGGTTGCGTCGCACCATTACACCGTAAAAACCCAGTGCAAAAAGGATGGTTGCAACGATCAAACCATGTTCTAAAGGGATGTGTCCCATTATTCTTTATCCTCTTCTGCACCTGGTTCACGTTTGCCTAAGTGGAATGCTGCAACAAGTGCTGCAAGCAATAACATCGCGGCAACTTCTACCAATAATAGATAGTGAGTAAATAGTGCTTGACCGACTGCTTTAGGCCCAACAACTTCTGTACCCATTGGCGCAGAAATCGTGGTGTATTCACCACCGAGCATCCACACCAAGATTAAGCCCAATAAAAAGCTCATCAGTGCAGGAAAAGCCCAAGCATCTGAAGTCAACCATTTGCTTTCTTGTTCAATGGTATCTTGTCCAAGGTTCAACATCATGACAACGAAGACGAACAAGACCATGATCGCACCTGCATAAACGATGATCTCAAGGGCAGCCGCAAACGGCGCACCCACGATCATGAAAATGCCAGCAACCGCAAGAAGAGAAACGATCAAGCTAAGTAATGCATGCACAGGATTGGTGTTGGTCACAACACGTACTGTCGAAACAATGGCCACAAGTGCCATCAAATAAAATGGCCACATCATGGTAATAAGCTCCGTACATCTACTGGTGCACTTTCTTTTTGTGCTTGACCTTTTTCTTTACCGCTCACAGCCATACCAGTTACACGATAGAAGTTGTAGTCAGGATATTTACCAGGTCCAGAAATGAGTAAGTTTTCTTTCTCATACACCAAGTCTTGACGTACATATTCACCAAGTTCGAAATCTGGTGTCATCTGAATCGCTGTGGTTGGACATGCTTCTTCACACATACCGCAGAAAATGCAGCGTGAGAAATTAATACGGAAAAATTCTGGATACCAACGTCCATCTTCTTTTTCCGCTTTTTGCAATGAAATACAGCCCACTGGACATGCAACCGCACAAAGGTTACATGCCACACAACGCTCTTCACCATCTGGATCACGCGTTAATACGATACGACCGCGATAGCGTGGAGGCGCAATTTGTTCACCTGGTACTTCTGGATATAAGATCGTGTCACGTTTACGTGTTACATGGCTGAACACCATCCATAACGAACGTACAATCGATCCAAAGCCAGCTAGAATTTTATACATTTTGTACTCCCTGCTGTCCTAGGCCTGATTCATCAGAATCACAGCACCAGTCACTAACAAGTTGACCAACGCCAATGGCAAACAAACTTTCCAACCAAAGTTCATCACTTGGTCATAACGTGGACGCATTAACGAGCCACGCGCCAAGACAAACATCATTACAAAGAATGCTGTTTTAATCACGAACCAGAATAATGGTGGAACAAATGGAATTTCTAAGTTAAATGGTGCAAGCCATCCGCCGAAGAATAAAGTCACGATCAAAGCCGAGATCAAAACAACGTTGACGTATTCCGCAACGAAGAACATCCCCCACTTCATACCACCATATTCAACATGGTAACCTTCAGCCAATTCTTGTTCAGCTTCTGGTTGGTCAAATGGGTGACGGTGCGTGACCGCAACACCCGCAACCACAAAGATCAAGAAACCTAAGAACTGAGGAATGATGAACCACATATCACGTTGTGCTTCAACAATTTCACGAAGGTTAAATGAACCTGCAATCGCAACCACACCCATCAACGAGATACCCAAGAACACTTCATAAGAAATGGTTTGAGCAGCAGAACGAAGACCACCGAGTAATGAGTATTTGTTGTTAGACGCCCAACCACCAAATAACACTGCATAAACTGCAATACCCGCCATTGCCATAAAGAACAATAGGCCGATACTCATATCCGCAACGCCCAGTGTAGGACTTACTGGAATCACCATGAATGAAAGTACCGCAGTTGCCATCGCAACTGCTGGTGCTAAACGGAAAGTCAGCTTATCAGCAAACTTTGGTGTCCAGTCTTCTTTGAACATGATCTTGAGCATGTCGGCAACGATCTGGAACATACCACCCGGACCGACACGGTTTGGACCATAACGGTCTTGCCATAATGCCAAGAGACGACGCTCAATAAATGACATCAAAGCAGCAACCAAAACCACCACCAGCAAGATCACAATCGCCTGAATCACTGAATAAGCGATTGGCCAGTTCTCAGCCCAAAGTGGCGTTTGACGTATAATTTCTTGATTCATGAATTACACTCCTACCGCCACAGAAACAGGCTCTGCCAATGAAACAGTTGGTGCTAAACCAATTGGATAACCGATATAACCTGTTGGTAAATATTCGATCACTTGTACTGGTAAGCTAATACTCGTTTCACCCGCTTTCACTGTAATACGTTGACCATCTTGAACATTTAAGCGTGTCGCATCTTGCTCACCCACAGCAAACATTGCTTCAGGAATACGAGATTCCATCGCAGGTGTTTTAATGGTGAATTCGCCAGAACCAAAAATATGGTGCATTGGCACAAGGCGGAAGCTTTCAGGATTCACAACAACAGCTGAAGGTGCTACATAGCTACGCGCAGGACGTTTTGCTAAACGATCGAATAAACGTACACCCGAATCACCACCTTTTAAGTGACCACCCACTTCATCTTGGTATTTATTCCAAGCTTGTGGTGAGTTCCAACCCGCAGACCATGCGAAAGGTACCAATGAAGATGCAGTCTGATTCCCTACATAACCTTCCATAGAGAACGTTAAAGCAGAATCGATATCTGTCGGTTGCTTAGGTTCGTGAATCGATAACGGCGCACGCATTGCGGTACGACCTGAGTAACGACGTGGTTCACGTGCAATTTTCAAACCGTGGATACGATAGCCAGCATCTGGCGCAACGTCTTCAATTGCAGCAAGCACAGGAACATTCTTCACGATGTCATCAATCACATCATCAAGCAATGTCCAATCGACTGCTTTGCCTTTGAGACCTGTCTCAATGGCATGTAACCAGCGCCATGATTCTTTGATCGCGTATTCAGGTTTGTAGTAGCTTGGGTCATACACTTGATAGAAACGTTGTGCACGGCCTTCTTGGCTAACGACAGTACCGTCACCTTCAGCAAAGCTTGCTGCTGAAAGTACGATATCTGCAAGTTTCAAGGTTTCAGTTTCGCTATGATCGAGTACGATCACAGTTTCAGCCTTGTCAAATGCAGCTTTCACTTGCGCCACTGGTAAACGACGAGTTAAGTCATTTTCAATCACAACCACTGCATCATAATCTTGTGCAAATGCTTGTTCTAAGCTTAAGCCACCAAACAGAGCCAAGCCCATTGAGTTCACTTCAGGAACAGTCAATGACAAGCCTGCATGTTCACCTAAGTTTTGTGCAACTTGAGCTGCAGCTTCCATGATTGCAGGATCTTGCAAGCTGGTACCAGAGATAATCAATGGCTTTTTCGCAGCTTTCAAAGTATCTGCAATGGTTTGCGCAAATGCTTTGGCATCATCCGCTAAACCAGAAAGTGCTTCACCTTTAACAGCAGCAGCAACCGCGAAACCTAAACGTGCGATATCATTTGGTGATGCAACCACTTCACCTGTTGCAACATCGGCTAAACGCGTTTGAGTTGCAGCAAGGATATAGATTGGTGATTTTGCATCTTGACCGATACGTTGTACAGGTTCTGCTAACCAGTCTGGTGTACGTGTCGCAGCAGCCATTTCTTTGGCTTTGTTTTTCGCAGCTTGGCGAACTGACAATGCCATACGTGGCGCAGTTTGAGTTAAGTCTTCACCCAAGATCAACACCGCATCATAGCTTTCAATTTCACGCATGTTCGGGTTATAGATACCCTGTGTTTGCATGATTGATGCAGCTAACTCAACCAAGTTTTGATCTTTTTGAGACATACCTGTTGAGTAATTGTCTTGTCCGACCAATTCACGCAATGCGTAGTTTGATTCCAAGCTTGCGCGTGGTGAACCAATACCTAACACTTTCTTGCCTTGAAGTTGAGTAATCACTTGATCAAGTGCCTGATCAACACTCACAGTCGCAACATTTTCACCATTACGGAACTGCGGTTGACGTGGACGATCTTCACGATTCACATAACCCGTACCGAAACGACCTTTATCACAAAGGAAGTATTGATTCACTGAACCATTGAAACGGTTTTCAACACGACGGATTTCGCCATAGCGTTCACCCGGAGAAATGTTACAACCTGAAGAACAGCCATGACATACGCTTGGCGCATACTGCATGTCCCACTTACGGTTATAGCGTGCTGAATGGGTCTTATCCGTGAATACACCCGTTGGACAAACTTCAGTCAAGTTACCAGAGAATTCAGACTCTAAAGTGCCTGATTCTGGACGACCAAAGTAAACACGTGAAGCATTGGCATATACACCAAAGTCCGTACCACCCGCATAATCTTTGTAGTAACGCACACAACGATAACATGCGATACAACGGTTCATCTCATGCGCAATAAACGAACCCAACTCTTGGTTGTGATGCGTACGTTTGGTAAAGCGATAGCGACGACGGTCATGTTGCGTCATGACGGTCATATCTTGTAAATGACAGTGACCACCTTCTTCACAGACTGGACAGTCGTGCGGGTGGTTGGTCATCAAGAATTCAACAATCGACGCACGGAAATCCGTTGCTTCTTTGTCTTCAATCGAAATATAGGTATTGTCGGCAGCAGGTGTCATACATGACATCACCAAGCGTCCACGTGTGTCCTCAGGATTTGCGTACTGAGTCACCGCACATTGACGACAAGAACCAACAGAACCTAAGGATGGGTGCCAACAAAAATACGGGATGTCGATGCCAAGGCTTAAACATGCTTGTAGCAAGTTTTCTGTGCCGTTGACTTCATACGATTTTCCATCGACATGAATTGTAGCCATAGTCGAATTCCTTAAGCTTGTTCTACGTCTAGAGCAGGAGCATGGGTTTTAACCTTTGCTTCAAACTCGCCACGGAAATATTTAAGTGCGCCCATAAGCGGCTCCATCGCACCTGGTGCGTGAGCACAGAAAGTTTTACCAATCCACAATTTACGAGTAAGTTCTTGTAAGTGATCGATATCTTCTTTCTTACCTTCGCCTGCTTCGAGTGCTTTAAGCGCTTTAACTGCCCAAGGTAAACCATCACGGCATGGTGTACAGAAACCACATGATTCACGCGCAAAGAATTCTTCTAAATTACGTGTTGCAGAAACCATACATTGAGTTTCATCCACAACCATCAACAGACACGTACCTAAACGTGAACCCGCTTTCATGATCGTTTCAGAATCCATTGGCAAATCAATATGCTCAGCTGCTAAAAAGTCAGTCGAAGCACCACCTGGTAACCATGCTTTCAAAGTAAGACCATCACGCATACCACCCGCATGTTCTTCAATCACTTCACGCGCTGTTGTACCGAATGGAAGTTCCCAAAGACCCGGGAATTTAACTTTGCCTGATGCACCATAGATCTTGGTACCCGGATCTTTCGACTTACCAGCAGAAAGATTGATGTACCACTCAGGACCACGAAGCATAATCGCTGGCAAGTTGTTATAGGTCTCAACGTTGTTGACAATCGTTGGACGGCCCCATGCCCCTGCAACTTGCGGGAATGGTGGCTTAGTACGCGGATTGGCACGACGACCTTCAAGCGAGTTGATCAATGCCGTTTCTTCACCACAGATATAACGACCTGCGCCGGTGTGAACATGCATATCAAAGTTCCAGCCTGTTCCAAGGATATTGTCACCCAAGTAACCTTTGGCACGGATTTGCTCTAATGCTTCATTTAAGTATTGAGCTGCTTCGACATATTCACCACGGATGAAGATATAACCTTGAGTTGCTTCTAAGGTATAACCTGCAATCAGCATGCCTTCGATCAATTGATGAGGAAGTTTTTCCATCAACAAACGGTCTTTAAAGGTACCTGGTTCCATTTCATCGGCATTACAGATCAAATAGCGTGGACCACCATCATTTGGCGCCATCAATGACCATTTAATTCCCGCTGGGAAACCTGCACCACCACGACCTTTAACCGTCGCAGCTTTAATGACTTCAAGCACGTCTTTTGGCAGCATGCTCAAGGCTTTCTTAAAGCCAGCATAACCCTCAAGTGCTTCGTACTCATCGGCAGCACGAACAAACTCTTGTTTGCTCAAACGCCAAGTCAATGGATGCGTTTCTGGGTTACCGTCGCCATAAATTGGTTTTGGTTCAGTATTCATACATACTTCTCCAATAACTGTTTAACTGATGACACGTCCACGAGACCGTGCGTATCTTCATCAATCATTAAAGTTGGACCTTTATCGCAGTTGCCTAAACAGCAAATTGGGAGCAAGGTAAAACGACCATCTGCTGTGGTTTGTCCGTACTGGATACCCAACTCGCGCTGGAATGCTTCTGCCAAAGTTTCTGCACCCATCAAGAAGCATGCAATTGAGTCACACAATAAAATCACATGGCGACCAACCGGTTGACGGTAGATACGGTTATAGAAAGTTGCAACACCTTCAAGATCCGCCACACTCATCGTCAACAACTGTGCAATCGCATTCATTTGTGCATCATCTACCCAACCATTACGGCGCTGTACACACTTCAAAGCATCCAAAGAGGCTGCACGTGGGTACGGGTAATGACCAATGTGATGTTCAATGTCATGAATTTCGTCAGCAGTCAAAATCCCTTCAACATTCACACGTGGTTTTTTATCAGTCAAAATCATCATAATCGTTTACCCCTAGCGATCCACGTCAGCCATAACCACGTCAATGGTCGCCAAATAAATGATCAAGTCAGAAACCAAACTGCCGTTAATCACTGAAGGCATTTGCTGTAAGTGAGTGAATGTCGGTGTACGAATACGGGTACGGTAACTCATTGTTGACTTGTCTGAAGTCAAATAATAAGTACTCGCGCCTTTCACGACTTCCGTCATAAATGATGACTCACCCGCAGGCATTACTGGACCCCAAGATACGCTTAAGAAGTGCGTAATCAAGGTTTCAATATCTTGTAATGTCTTATCTTTCGGTGGTGGAACAGCCAATGGATGATCCGCTTTATAAGGACCAGATGGCATGTTATCCAAGCACTGTTGAATAATTTTCAACGACTCAGTAATTTCACGGAAGTGAACCAACACACGTGCATATGCATCGCCTTCATATTCCACTGGAATATCAAAGTCGAAGTTTTCATAACCACTGTATGGACGATATTTACGAACGTCAAAATCAATACCCGTCGCACGTAAACCAGTACCCGTTACACCCCAAGCCAATGCAGATTTAGCATCGTATTGCGCAACGTTACGCGTACGACCAATAAATACTGAGTTTTTAAGCGCTGCTGTGTAGTACTCATTCAAACGTTTCGGCATCCACTCTAGCAACTCTTTAACAAGTTTTTGCCAGTTATTTGGAAGGTCGTGTGCTGTACCACCAATACGGAACCATGCTGGGTGCATACGGTAACCCGTAATCGCTTCGACGATGTCATAGACTTTTTGACGGTCTGCGAACATATAGAATACAGGGGTCATACCACCCGCATCCTGAATCGCTGTACCACAGAACAACAAGTGGTTATTGATACGGAATAATTCGTTCAACATCACACGAATGACTTGTGCACGCTCAGGTACTTTAATACCAGCAAGCTGCTCAACAGCCATCACGTATGGCATGTTTTGCGCACAACCACCCAAGTAGTCAACACGATCGGTATAAGGAATGAATGAATGCCATGTTTGACGTTCAGCCATCTTTTCCACACCACGGTGGTGATAACCGATATCAGGCACACAGTCTTTCACTTCTTCACCGTCCAACTGTAACACCACACGGAAAGCACCGTGCGCAGATGGATGGTTAGGACCCAAGTTCAGGAACATGAAGTCTTCGTCGTCATTACCGCGTTTTAGACCCCAGTCTTCTGGTACAAAGCGTAAGTGTTCTTGTTCGAAATCTTGCTTTGCTTGGTCTTGCATATACGGCGTATATTCTGTCGCACGCGCTGAATATTCTTTACGTAATGGGTGACCTTCCCAATAGGTTGGTAACAAGATACGACGGAGCATTGGATGCCCTGCGAAATCGATACCAAACATATCGTAAGCTTCACGCTCGTACCAGTTGGCATTTGGCCAAATGTTGGTTGCCGTTGGAATGCTTAAATCATTTTCATTCAACGCAACTTTAATACGAATATCACTATTACGCTCAAGCGATAACAAATGATAGAACACAGTGAAGTCAGATGCTGGTAAACCATCGCGGTGAACACGTAAACGCTCATCTACCGCTGATAAGTCAAACAACATCACATAAGGACGTTCCACTTTACGGAGGAACATAAGGACTTCTTGCACGCGTGCGCGCTCAACCCAGACTGTTGGAAACTCTTCAAAAGTCGTCTGCACGTAGAAGTTCTCACCAAATTTGGTTTTGAGCTCTTCTACAATTGCAAATGCAGGGCGGGAATCAACTGGTGTTGATTCTGGCATAGCAATGTCAGTTTCAGCCATTGGCTTGGCTTCCTATTTAATACAAATTCTGGCAATTTTTCCGATGACCATACCCATCACGGACATGTCAAAAACTCATCGTCAAAATTATTTAATATCATCCATAGAGCGTAAGTTTTTCACCGCAATACGTTCAGCATTTTTACGGTCACGTTCTGGCATCATCTTTGGCTTATACACAGGCTGAAGATCATCACCAATAACCGCTGAAAGTGGACGGCGCTCTAGTTGAATTTGGTCTTGAAGTAACATCAATGCTTGAATCAATGCTTCTGGACGAGGCGGGCAACCTGGGATGTACACATCAACAGGAATAATTTTATCGACACCTTGAACCACAGAGTAGATGTCATACATACCGCCAGAGTTCGCACAAGCACCCATTGAGATGACCCATTTAGGCTCAAGCATTTGTTCATACAAACGTTGAATTACAGGTGCCATTTTGACAAAGCAGGTCCCTGCAACAATCATCAAGTCTGCTTGACGTGGTGAAGCACGAATAACCTCAGCACCAAAACGTGATAAGTCATGTACACCCGTTAAAGTCGTTGCATATTCAACGTAGCAGCATGAAGTACCAAAGTTAAATGGCCACAAAGAGTTTTTACGCCCCCAGTTCACCGCTGTATGCAACACATCTTCAAGACGCGTCATCATTACGCTTTTATTCACTTCTTCTTCAAGTGGATCTGTAACGATTTGACGATCTTGTAATGGATATTGATCTGCATCTGGATTCGCACGGGTTAAAGTATATTTCATCCCGACTTACTCCTGTTCAAATGATGATGTAGTCGGTGTTTTTGATTTAACACGACCAGAAGACTGTGCTGGAATATGACCAGTAGGATCGATTACTAATTCTTCAATGTTATTGAATCGCGTAATGTCAGCAATGTTCATATTTGGCGAACCAATTTTGGTTTTAATTCCAGCCGCTTTACGACGATCTGAAGGTGCCCAGTTGAGTGCGCCTGTTGAAAGTTCGTAAATTAAACCGATCAATAAAACTAAAATAAAGACTGCAGCCGTCGCAAAGCCAACCCAACCAACTTCACGAACTGAAGTTGCCCAAGCGTAAAGATAGAGGGCTTCTAAATCGAAAACCACAAAGAAGATTGCAACTAAATAGAACTTGGCTGACAAGCGGATACGAGCACCGCCCGCACCAACTACACCTGATTCAAACTGCTCTTGCTTTGCACGTCCCCATGCTTTACCCCCTAGGAGTAAGGGAACAGTGAGCATAAAAACGCAAAGAAATGTAACGCCGATCACGAAGGCAATTATTGCCCATTCGTATGGAGTAATGGCACTCATGCGGGGATAACTCCTGGCAGGCCTATTTTTAACAAAGAATGTATGTATTGGCCTTCAAATACACCAAACACAAAATTAATCCCGCCAATTGTACCTGATTTCTAATTTCTCATGCTAGTTGATGCGCTTTAGTCTTTCGGATGATTTTGTCCTTAAATTTACAGATATATCCAAGATCATGGTTAATTCACCCCTAAAAATCGAATTATCTAATCAAGAAAACAATATTGATCATTTTTTTCTTTTTCTACATCGTGAAAAAATCTAAATTTTGAGTGCCCTGCCCCAATATATTGCAGCACGAACTAAATCATTGCATTGATACAAATTTATGATGAAAATTTAAACAGAATTTATATAATAGCGCGACCTTGCCTCCCCATAGAAACGCGTCAGAATGCCTATAGCTCTTACAGCATTAAAACCACGCTCACTGTTACAATTATTTCTACTCTTTAGCGGGGTGATTTTACTGTGCTGCCTACTCGGTATTGCGACCAGACACTTAACTTTTCTCGCTTCTTTTTGGCCAGCCAACTCTGTTCTGCTTGGTTTACTGATCCGCTTTCCACAAACACGCCATCCAATCAGTTTTATTGGGGCAATTGTGGGTTATCTACTCGCTGATACTTCCCAAGATACACCTTTTTTACTCAATATTTGCCTTACCTCTGCAAACTTGCTGTATGTCATCACGACATTGGCCCTATATATCAAATTTAATGCATTCATCCGTTCAATGCATCATGGCTATTTTTATTTATTTCTATTTAGTTTCTGCTGTATTGGTGGATTGGCCAGTTCTTCTTTTGCGGCAATCACCCTCCCTCTATTCAATACTAAATTTGCTTTAGGTTCGTTCTGGATCGACTTTGGTTATTGGTTTACTGCAGAAATTCAAAATGCACTGCTGCTGTTACCTGCCATCATTAGCTCACCATATTGGAGTGAATTTAAACAACAACTGAAAGAGTTTAAAACTCAGACCGTTCAACAAAGCTTGCCGCTATTTGCAGTTATTTTCTCCATTGCAATTGGCTACTATGATGCAGGCCCTGGTTCCTTGCTTTACCCAATTGCGGCACTGATCTGGTGCGCCTTGAGTTATCGCCATTTTTCTGTGGCGATCATTACCTCGATCAGCTGTGCTTTTGTGATCTATCATGTCTCGCAAAACTATCTATTGCTTTACCCAGAGCAATTTTTAAATAATGCCATCTCGATCCGCCTTGGGCTGATTATGATGACCATTGCTCCCCTCACCGTTTCCAGTATTAATATGGTGAGATCCAAGTTAATCCAAGAATTGCAGCATACCATTGCGCACGATGAACTCACCTCAAGCCTCACCCGACGTCAATTTCTACAATCGGTACAATTGCTACAGCAACAGGCAACACACTCAGGTCACACTACCGCTTTCCTGATGCTCGACATTGATCATTTTAAACAGGTCAACGATAACTATGGTCATCAAATGGGAGATCGCGCCTTACAAAGCTGCGTACAAACCATTCAAAGCCTGCTCAGACCACAAGATTTACTCGGACGTTTAGGCGGTGAAGAATTCGCGATCTTTATGACCAATACCGATGCCGATGCGGCCTATCTTTGCGCTGAAAAAATTCGTCTACAGATCAGCCAAACGCCAATTGAACAAGAACAACAGCAAAGTTTCTTCATTCAAATCAGCATTGGAATTTGTGTCTGCGCACCTGAAAATCAACACAGTATCGAGCAATTATTTAAACAGGCAGATGACGCCCTTTATCAAGCTAAAAGACAAGGCCGAAACCAAGTTATCATTTCGACATAATATGTTGCAATTCAGCTAAATACTTTAATTATCTTTATACACAGCCGACTCAATAGATGAGTATTCTAGAATGAGCACAAAAGGAGAAAAATATGCATCTAGAATACACTCACGCTTCGGATTATTTCTTTTTTTCACAACTACTCATGCGTCATATAGAAAGTTATGTTCGAAAACATCCAGATGCTGATAATGCGATTTTTGATTTAAGAGACATATACGAAGTATTTAGAGAAGATTTTGCGGCAACAACAACCAATTTAGAAAGTATTCTGAATATTGCTGACACCTATAAAGTCGAAACCTTAAATGGAGATCAAGCACTCATCCAAGGTTATAAAATCGATATTAAAAATAATGCCTTGCTCATTGATTTTAATGCTGAGGCGCTGACCAGCTTACGTAATGGCAAAACATTAATCACTCCAGATGCGACACTACATGAGTAAAACTTATTCATTTCGTGCCAATAAACGGTCAGCACTTTAGATTATTGTCATTCTTCACTATATTTATAAAAAGCAGCAAAGATGCTGCTTTTTTCTTGCCAATAATTCCAAAAATGGCAAAAGACAATCCAAGAAATGACAATATAGTCTTCAGGAGTGATGATGCAAATCAAACAACTAAATCAAAGTATCACGATCATTTTGTTATTGGGCTTATCGACGATCGCCTCAGCAAAAACCTTGGAACAAGCATTTACCGCAGAGCAAATGCAGCAACTCACCCAATTATTGAAGCAACAGAATTTACTGGATCAGAATAATCAACTGGTAGATGTCATTTCTACCTACGGCGATAATCAGCCTGCTGGACTATTTTCACCTTTATACCAATATGTTTATCAGATCATAAAAGACTCTAGTCGGGTCGATCAAAATACTAAATTCTGGTTTAGTCAGGCGGCTGCGATCAACGCTGCAAACACCAGTGTACCCGCTAGTAACTATATCCGTGGTGCGACTCAATACGGTCTGCAATATCGCGGCGCTATTCAATCCAACATGCCACAATTTCAAATCAATCAACAACTACAAAAAACCTCAAACTTGATTGGGCAAAATGTTATGAATGACATTTTAAGTAGCAAAGGAATACCTGTTTTCCCCGCCATGATTAGCAACGATATTAGCGCAGCAATTGGCAATTACCGCTTGGGCCGTTTTCAGCAAACACCGGGAGGTTGGGGTGGCTCTTTTTACTATTGGAATGCGCCATTAAATTATGGGCAAGTCGAGCAAAATAATGTCAGTGTAGGTCAATCGATTTTATACGGGGCAACCGTGTATATAAACGGTTCCGATCAATCCTTTGATCGCAGTAAAGCTGAGTTCTTATATGCCAATAGCCAAGCTGTCACTGACTTTATTCTCGCAAGTAAGAGCAGCACGGTCATTCTACAAAGCTTGCAAAACCCCACAGCGATCAATACGCTGGTAGATAATGCAATGAATTCAATCATGACTGGACTGAATGCCCAAGCACCACAGAGCATCAAAGCTCAATTGGCATCACAAGTCATTGCCAACCTGGGTATACGTGCAGCAACACGTAACTGGACACCAGGACCACACTCCCCAACAGGCGGACACTATTAACTAGAGCCGATTAAAATCTATGTTAAAACTCTACCATCTAAGCAACTCTCGCTCGCAGCGTATTGTGTGGCTACTTGAAGTGTTACAACTCGACTATGAGCTTATTTTTTGTGAGCGCACTCACAACGGCGAGGCACCTGAGTGGCTGAAAAACATTCACCCTTTAGGTAAGGTGCCCATACTGGTAGATGACACATCTACTCCGGCTCAAGTTTTAGCAGAGACGTCAGCAATATTAGACAATCTGCTCACGAAGGAGTCGCTTCATCAGCTTCAGCCAACAAATCCAGTAAATAAACAGCACTACTTTTATTGGAAAAATTTTGCAGATGCAACGCTGATGCCGAATTTAGCACTCAAGCAGATTTTCTCTCGCATGGTAGATCGGTCGCCTTTTTTTGCGCGACCTTTAATCAAAATCATTAAGCGAGCTTTTGACCAACAATTTCTCAACCCCACCCTTTATAGCCAAATGGCATTAATAGAACAGCATCTGACTGCACATGTATGGTTTGCAGGAGAAAACGTCTCTGCTGCGGATATCATGATGGTCTTTTTAGTGGAAGCTCTGCTGGACTTAATCCCAGACAGTCAACAGTTTTCTGCAACGATCAATTATATGCAGCGCGTCCAAAAATTAGACTCTTTTCAAGCTGCACAGGTCAAAGGTCACTGGAATAGTAAAGAACATCAAATCTACTGGTCAAAAACATGGGCTTAAATTGCTAATCCCCCACTAAACCTTACTGTTTTAGAGTGCTCTGTTTCAGAATAAACAAATAAAAAAAGGAATGATCTGCGTCATTCCTTTTTACTCTTTCGTTATTTTTTAATTACTTGCTTATATCGCTTTGCAGGCCACGTCATAATAAAACGAGCACCGCCTAAGTTTGGACTCTGATCCACCTGAATCGTTCCACCAAACCAATAAGCAATACGGCTGACAATCGACAAACCAAGACCATAGCCACCCGAAGCGCGGGTACGACTATCATCTAGGCGGGCAAAAGCTTCAAAGATTCGTGCGCGCTCTTGCTCTGGAATCCCGGGACCGTCATCTTCCACACAAACATAGGCATTACCATCAGCACGGATACCACCGCTGATACGTACCTTGTTATCGCAATAACGGACTGCATTACCCACCAAGTTTTGTACGACACGATGTAGATAACGACGCTCTGCATCGACTTTCAAGGCCAATGGTGGCGCAATCAACTCAATCTCTTTTTGCGTCTTCAACGCTTCCGTTTCCATTGCCACTTGGTCAAGCACCTCAACCAGTACAATATCTTCGAAGTCTAAAGATGGCGTGCCCTGCTCCAATTTGGCATAGGTCATGATCTCATCAATCAAGGTATTGAGTGCTTCAATATCCTTGTCAATCATGTCCACTTGCTGAATTCGGTAATTATAATCATCTTCTTCAGCCAGCATCTCCATACCAAAACGAATCCGAGCCACAGGTGTTCTTAACTCATGCGACACCGCACGCATTAATTCACGCTGTGCTTCAATCAAACGCTGAATATGATCTGACATATTGTTATAACTTGATGCCAAGTTTGCCATTTCATCAGTACCTTCAATTGGTACACGTAATGACAAATCACCCGACTTCATCTTGTTCAAAGCATAACGTACCTGACGGATTTTACGCTCAAGCGGTAAAATCAGGCCATAAACACCCAAGCTCAACAAGAACAAACTAAATAAGGTAATCCCTGCTGAAAGCTGGAACGGCATCCAATTGAACATTGGCACAGGCCCAAGAATCAGGACTTGTGCAGGATGGTTTGGCATTGGAGAAACAATGGAAATCGTAGTGCCACGCATGGTTGCACTGTCTTTATACAGCAACACACTTTGATCTTGGCGTAAGCGACCAATCTGCTCTGAATCCAGATTGATATCTTTAATATCTTTTATTTCAATTGAATAATAGAAATGCTTTTTAATTTTGTCTAAGTACTCACGCTCCTGCCCTGGATAGAAAATCAAATAATCCAGTACAAAAATCGGAAGCGCTTTCATTTGGCGTTCGCCAATTTTATCGACTTTGATATAAAGAAAATGCTTAGGATCATCTTTCAGGCCAATAATAATATAGCCGATCCCATTATTTGCATCATAACGAACCACTGACTTTTGTTCAGCGACTCTTTTCTTCTCTGTACGGGATAATTCTACCCGTTCAGCATCGACATAGTAGATAGGGAGTTCCAGCAAGTCAGATGCATCGGAAATCCAATCTAACTTCTGTTGTTTTTCTGGCTGACGAGATACCCCTTCACTAATGACATAGGAAATGCCATCTGTGAGAGACTCGCGATATTCTTGCGCCCGTTGATAGTTAATAATTTGGACCAGCAAATAACAAAATGCGGCAACCACAACAACTAAAACCACCAACCCAGCATAAATACGCAAGAATATGCTGTTTTTCAGTACTCGACTCACCATAAGGTAAATAATTCCAAGCTATTAAAATCCCACTTATGCAGCTACGCTACACAAGTCCTTTGCAGAAAGGAAAGAATCCCCCTTTTTCAAGGAGGATTCGAGGGATTTAGATCCCGTTGGTTTCTTTAACAAACAAGTAACCTTTACTACGCACAGTTTTAATGCGTTTCGGGTTTTCTGGATCATCACCAATTTTTGGACGGATACGTGAAATACGTACATCGATTGAACGATCTTGGCCATCGTATTCAATACCACGAAGGCGCTCAAAGATATCTTCACGAGACAAGATACGACCAGCGTTTGAAGCCAACAACCATAACAAGTCATATTCAGCGCTGGTGAAATCAACCAACTCACCATTTAAGGTTACTGAACGGCCACCGTTATCAATGACAAGGTCATCAAACTCAATACGTTGAGCAACTTCATCTTCAACTGTCTTATCAGTACGACGTAATAAAGCACGGATACGAGCCAGTAATACACGTGGTTGAACAGGTTTCGCAACGTAATCGTCCGCACCCATTTCTAAGCCAAGTACCTGATCCATATCTTCTGTACGTGCAGTAAGCATCAGAATTGGTTGGTGGTAATGTGGACGTACTTCACGACAAACGGTTAAACCGTCTGCGCCAGGTAACATCACATCGAGAACCACTAAATCTGGTTGCTCGCTGATAATGCGACGGATTGCACGATTACCATCAGTTTCGACTCCAACTTCTAAACCGTTACGAATCAAATACTCTTGTGTTAAACGTGCTAAGCGTTCGTCATCTTCTACGATCAAAATCTTCGGTAACTTTTCTTCTTGGCTCATTTGTTTGCCCCTAAAATCTGAGTGAATCTGTCTATGAAATCTGACAGATACATTGGTTTATGTTTTGCAATATACACACGTTTACATTGTAAACAAGTAGGCGTTCACCAAACTGATACACGCTTACCCAGTTTTGTTATCTTTTTATTAAAATTATGAATTTTAATATATTTTTCAGAAATATATGCATTTTCCGATAGGATGAATATTTAGTATAAATTTTGTGCCAATGTTAAACAATTTGTTTCTTTCTTAGCCCAAAATAATTTAAGTGTTTGTTTTTTGAGTTATCCACAGAGTTATCTATAAGCCTTTTTCAATGGCTTTGATATGCTATGTGACTGTGATTTCAGCAGTTAAGACATGAAAAAAAAATTAGTAAAATGTCAAGGATTGATCTACTCCAAAAAATCCCGTATCTTGTGTTGAAAATAAACTTTAACCACTAAGTATTGTGTTTATCCCTCAAACATCGTGGCATACTTTTTGCTCGATTCAAACGGTCCATGAACATAAAAATAGATGATAATGGAGCTATGCTGACATGAGCATCATCACTTCTACTCCTGGCCAACTTCAGGTCATTAAGCGCACCGGTGAGATTGCGACATTTAATGCCGAGAAAATTTCTGTTGCGATTGGGAAAGCATTTTTAGCTGTTGAAGGTCAACAAGGTACTGACTCAAGTCGTATCCATGACCGTATCACTCAACTGACTGAAATGGTAATGAACACATTTAATCGTCGTTTGCCTTCTGGCGGTACGATTCATATCGAAGAAATTCAAGACCAAGTTGAATTGGCATTGATGCGTACAGGCGAGCAAAAAGTTGCACGTGCCTACGTCATTTATCGTGACCAACGCGCAAGTGCTCGTCAGCAAACTGGTGCGAACCATCACCCTACCCTTCAAATTACAGATGCCAATGGTCAGCTCCAACCATTGGATTTGGATGCGCTTACAGCCACCATTCAAACTGCAAGCGAAGGTCTAGAAGGAATTGATGTTCAAGCCATTCTTGATGAAACGGTGAAGAACTTATATAACGGCGTAAAAGAAAGCGATATCGCGACCACCATGATGATGGCAACGCGTACCCGTATCGAACAAGAGCCAAACTATACTTATGTGACTGCACGTTTACTTAGTAGCGAACTCGTTAGCACAGGTTTAGAGTTCCTCGGTCTACCGACAGACACCTTAGAAGGTGATGCTTTAGAAACCTTCTTGAAGAAAGGTATTGAGCTTGATCTTCTTTCTAAGGACTTGCTTGATTTTGACCTTGCAAAATTGGCTGCTGCGATCAAACCAGAACGCTCAAATCAATTCACCTATTTAGGTCTACAAACTTTATTTGACCGTTACTTCATCCATTCAAATGGCGTGCGTTTTGAATTACCACAATTATTCTTTATGCGTGTATCAATGGGTCTTTCGCTCAATGAAGAAAATAGAGAAGACCGTGCAATCGAGTTCTATGACTTATTGTCTAGCTTCGACTACATGGCTTCTACACCAACGCTATTTAACTCAGGTACATTGCGTCCGCAATTATCTAGCTGTTACTTAACCACGATTGGTGATGACCTGTATGACATTTATGGTGCAATGCGTGACAACGCGATGCTGTCAAAATGGGCGGGTGGTTTAGGTAATGACTGGACACCTGTACGTGCATTGAACTCTTATATCAAAGGCACCAACGGTAAATCTCAAGGTGTTGTACCGTTCCTTAAAGTTGCGAACGATACAGCCGTTGCAGTGAACCAAGGTGGTAAGCGTAAAGGTGCAGTTTGTGCATACCTCGAAACTTGGCACTTGGATGTTGAAGAATTCCTAGAGCTACGTAAAAACACAGGTGATGACCGTCGTCGTACCCACGACATGAACACAGCGAACTGGGTTCCTGACTTGTTCATGCAACGTGTGTTTGAAGATGCTGAATGGACATTGTTCACACCGTCTGAAACACCAGACCTGCATGATTTAACTGGCGCAGAATTCGCTGAGCGTTATGCACACTACGAAGCTGTAGCAAAAGAACAAAACATGCTACACAAGAAAGTACGTGCTAAAGATTTATGGCGCAAAATGCTTTCGATGTTGTTCGAAACTGGTCACCCATGGATCACATTCAAAGACGTATGTAACTTACGTTCACCACAACAACACGTGGGCGTGGTTCACTCATCTAACTTGTGTACAGAAATCACTTTAAACACAAACCAAGATGAAATCGCGGTATGTAACTTAGGTTCGATCAACCTTGTACAACATGTTCAAGGTGGCGTATTAGATCGTGAAAAGCTTGCTCGTACAGTGAAAACTGCCGTGCGTATGCTCGATAACGTAATCGACATTAACTACTATGCTGTACCACAAGCGAAAACGTCGAACTTGAAACACCGCCCTGTGGGTATGGGTATCATGGGCTTCCAAGATGCATTGTATGAAATGAATCTTGCTTATGGTTCAGATGCAGCCGTTGATTTCGCTGATGAATCGATGGAAGTGATCAGCTACTACGCAATCGAAACATCAAGTAACCTTGCGCTTGAACGTGGTGCTTACTCAACATTTAAAGGTTCATTGTGGGATCAAGGTATCTTGCCAATCGACTCTTTAGAAATCGTTGCGAAATCACGTCCAGAGCGTATGTTCGAAGTGGATCGTACTCAACGTTTAGACTGGGACACTTTACGTGCCAAAGTTCAAAAAGACGGTATGCGTAACTCAAATGTGATGGCGATTGCACCGACTGCAACCATCTCTAACATTTGTGGCGTGTCTCAATCAATTGAGCCAACTTTCCAGAACTTGTATGTGAAATCTAACCTTTCTGGTGAGTTCACCGTGATCAACCCTTACCTTGTTCGTGCATTAAAAGAACGTGGTCTTTGGGATACCGTAATGGTCAATGATCTAAAACACTTCGAAGGTTCAGTTCAAAAGATTGCACGTATTCCTGAAGAATTAAAAGCAATCTTCGCGACTGCATTTGAAGTGGATACTCGCTGGATCGTAGATGCTGCGTCACGTCGTCAAAAATGGATCGACCAAGCACAGTCATTGAACCTTTACATCGCTGGCGCGAATGGTAAGAAACTTGACATCACTTATAAGATGGCATGGTTACGTGGTCTTAAAACCACATATTACCTCCGAGCTTTAGGTGCGACTTCTGCAGAGAAATCAACCATTAATACTGGGGCACTGAATGCAGTTAAACCAGCATCGGTTGAAGCGCCTGTGGTTGCGGCAGCAGCGGTTGTAGCAGAAAAAGCTGAAGTTCAAACTGAAGATGATGGTTTCTCAACAGCAGCGCCAGTGCCATTGGCGTGTTCAATTGACAACCCAGACTGCGAAGCTTGTCAGTAATTTCACACCTCTCTCCATAAATTCCCTCTCCTTTGGAGGGGTGAGGAGCGATTAAAGCTCCGCAAGAGAGGTTTCTATTGAGGCATAGATCATGTTCCATCTCAGTCATAATTATCAATTTGGTGTGATAGTCCTGATCTGTGCCTTTCTAGTGTTTTATATTCCAATGGTTTACGCATTTTTTAAAATACGTAAACAACAGCGTAAGCAAAATAAGTTTTAGGGATTATCGGTGTCCACTGGTCACTTTTTAAAATTTCAGTCAATAAAACTTAATTTTGCTTACACAAATTGAGCGTATAGTAGGACATCTCCTTGCTTGAGATGTCTAAATAAAAGATATAAAGCAACGAAGAGAGAATTAATATGTCTATCCTTAGTTGGGACGATTTTGAAGATGATTCGCAAAAACCGACTGCACCTGAACACAAGTCTGCGCCCATCGACACGCAAAAAACGGCTAATACGCAAGTGGTATCTGATTCAGAGCAATCATCGCCGCGCGTGGCAGCTGCACAACCCGCTGGAACCAATACCGTGCGATCAACAAATCCCACCGATTCGTTGGCACGAGCATCTGCTGCCTTAGAGCACTTAGATGCGGCACCTGGCTTGGAAGAGCTTGAGATGGGTGCACAGCGTGTACAGGTTGATGATAAAGCAATGATCAACTGTCGCGCAGACTTAAACCAGCTTGTTCCGTTTAAATACGAGTGGGCTTGGCAGAAGTATCTTGACGGATGTGCAAACCACTGGATGCCGCAAGAAGTCAACATGAACCACGATATCGCGCTTTGGAAGTCTGAAAATGGCTTAACTGAAGATGAGCGTACCATCATCATGCGTTCTTTGGGTTTCTTCTCAACTGCGGACTCATTGGTTGCAAACAACTTGGTGTTGGCGATCTACCGTCACATTACCAACCCTGAATGCCGTCAGTACATCTTGCGTCAAGCGTTTGAAGAAGCGATTCACACGCATGCTTATCAATACTGTATCGAATCTTTGGGTATGGACGAAGGCGAAGTCTTCAACATGTACCGCGAGATTCCAAGTGTTGCACGTAAAGCATCGTGGGGCTTGAAATACACTCAATCTTTAAGTGATCCGACTTTCAACACAGGTACGCCTGAAAACGACCAACGTTTATTGCGTAACTTGATCGCGTTCTACTGTGTTCTTGAAGGGATCTTCTTCTACTGTGGCTTTACTCAAATCTTGAGTATGGGTCGTCGTAACAAGATGAACGGTGTTGCTGAGCAGTTCCAGTACATCTTGCGTGATGAATCTATGCACTTGAACTTCGGTATCGACATGATCAACCAGATCAAGATCGAGAACCCGCATTTGTGGACGGCTGAGTTCCAAGAAGAAGTGATTCAAATGATTCTTGAAGGCACCATGCTTGAGATCGAATATGCGCGTGACACCATGCCACGTGGTGTATTGGGTATGAATGCAAGCATGATGGAAGAATACTTGAAGTTCATCTGTAACCGTCGTTTAGCGCAACTTGGTTTACCTGAGCAGTTTGCTGGTGTAACCAACCCGTTTGCGTGGATGTCTGAGATGATGGACTTACGTAAAGAGAAGAACTTCTTTGAAACGCGTGTAACGGATTACCAAACTGGTGGTGCGTTAAGCTGGTAAGTTTGATTAACCGTCACGCGACACATAAGTTGTCATTTGCGACTCATAAAATATCATTGAACGACACATAAGTTGTCATTTGCGACTCATAAAATATCATTGAACGACACATAAGTTGTCATTGAAAAAAAACCGCCAATACTGGCGGTTTTTTTAAAGAAATACGCTCTAGTTTTTAATTATTTTTTTATATTACACATAGATATTAAAGCAATAAAAAGGCTAAAATACTTACAAAATTAAATAAGTATTAGGGACGAGACTACTTAAATGTCAAAAGATAAACGCCAAAAAATCTGGAATGAAATAAAAATAACTTATGCAAAAATTAAAGAAATTCACTCAGCACCTCAAATAACCTCTACAGATCAATATTTGTCTTTAATACCAATTACTAACGCAGATGAAGATAACGCTTATTCTGATATGCTCAAATTTGCATTATCACAGAACAAAACTAACAATATTGCTGTAACTGGACCATATGGTTCAGGTAAGAGTAGTGTGTTACAAACTTTTCAAAAACAGAATCTACAATGGAAATACTTAAATATATCTCTAGCAACGTTTAAAGATCAACTAGAAATTGAAGGGGTAAACAACAAAGAAATTGAAACTGAAGCCATAGAAAAAAGTATATTACAACAACTCTTTTATTCTGTAGATCAAAAAACCCTGCCTCGCTCAAGGCTTAAGCGGATTGTGACTGTTAAAAATAGAAAGATATTACTCAATACATTTTTTATTTTAAGCTGGATATTACTAACGCTTATTGTATTTTTCCCAAAAAATATTTATCTAGATAAATTAGGTATTCCATTCATTCAAGAAATATTTATAAAGGAAATATTTTCTATATTATTCTTACTATGCTGCATAGTTGGGTTATTCACTGGAATAAAATATATTGAAAAGCTTAAAGAGCTTAAATTAAAATTCCAAGATACTGAAATAACATTAAATAATGAAAAATCAGAATCAATACTAAATAAACATCTAGATGAGATTTTATATTTTTTTGAAAGAACAAAATTCGACATCATCATAATCGAAGATCTAGATCGTTTTGAGAATTCAGAAATTTTTATTCGACTAAGAGAGCTCAATACCCTTATAAACAATTCAAAGCAAGTAAACCGTCCTATAGTGTTTTTATATGCTATTAGAGATAACATGTTCAAAGATAAAGATCGATCTAAGTTTTTCGATTTTATCATCCCAATTATTCCTGTCATAAACCCTACAAATGCTTATGATTTAATTCGAAAAAACTATATTAACAAAGAGAGTGATAGTCAACTACACGATGAAATTGAAGATGTTTTTCTACATCAGGTCTCACTTTATTTTGATGATATGAGACTTGTAACAAATATCTTTAATGAATTTAAACTTTATGTAAAAAAACTTAACAACCCAAATCTCAATAAAAACAAATTATTAGCTTTAATAATTTATAAAAACTACTACCCTGCTGAATTTGCAAACCTACACTCCAATAAAGGTGAAATATATGAAATCTTTACAATTAAAAAGAAAAATATTATTACCAGTCAATTAGAAAAAATTAAACAAGAAATTTTCACTTTGGATGAGAAAATTCAAGCATCCCAATTAGAAAAAATTCAAACCATCACAGAATTAAGAAAATTATATGTTTATGAAATTCTTAAAAGATATCCCAATATTACAGGTGCAAGTAATCACTATAATTATATTAATAGCACAACCTATCTAGTAAAACTTAAAATTGGAGACTCATATCTCGATCACAACAATCTCACAACTGATGCAAACTTCAACATTATTCAAAATTCAGAAAATATAGCGTGGTTTGTAGAAATTACAGGTAATAATAGACATACAAATATTGAAATTCAAAATATTCAAGATATTAAATTTACTTTTAAAAATATTGAAAATATAGTAAACGCCACACTCTCATACACAGATAGAGAAACTAGAATTCAAAATCGCGAAACAACGAACCGTGCAAAATTATTGGAGCAAAAAAAAGGCTTAGTTAATAATGAAAATAGTCTTAAGCAGAGTCCATTAAAAGAATTACTAAGTAAAGAGATCAACGAAGCATTCTTTAATTCTGAAAATCACCCTCCTCTTCTTCAATTTTTAATTAGAGAGGGATACATAGATGAGCACTATCCTGACTATATTTCATTCTTTATTGACAGTGTAATAAATATTACTGAAAGAGATTATGCTCAAAGTGTTATCAATCATATCAACTCAGATTTTGATATAACTTTAACTAATGTAAAAAAAATACTAGAAAAATACTTAACACCTAGACAGTTTTTACATACCAGTATTCTCAATTTTAGTTTAGTAGATTTTATTCTTGAAAACCATGATAAATTTAATGATCATTACAACAATTTATTCAAATTATTATCAAATCAGGATGAACGTTCAATTCGGCTTGTTTTCGAATATATAGATAGAGAAGAAAACTCATCCCTATTCATTAATCAAATAGTTAAAAGCTGGCAGACTTTTTTTGAACATATTCATGCGACAATGGCTGATGAAAAAATTGAAAGCTGTCTTCTGCTGATATTGAAAAATTTAGAAAACGAGAATATTCCTTTACTTAACAAAGATGACATTCTAAAAAAATACCTGTCTTCTAAAAGTAATTTTATCGAATACATCAAAGATGCCTATAGTACTGAGCAAGAAACTCTTAAATTTCTACAGCTTATTAAACCAATATTCGAGTATTTGGATTGTAATAATCAAAATGATGTAAGTACATTTAATGAAATATGTAGAAATGAATATTTTGAATTTAATGAAAAAATGATATTACAAATTATACGTATAAATAATGAAGATCAAAAAATTGATGAAATCCAAAATAATTTTGCTTCAAAGCCTTATGGTGTTTTACAAGACTTTGCGCCAGACTACTTGATAACTCAGGTAGACCAATCAATCAGTCGTTTCTTCGAAGAAGTGTATATTTCATCAGCCAAAAACTTAAAGGAAAATTCGAACAATTTCATCAAATTAATTAACAATGAAAAACTAAATAATACTCATAAAGAGTGGTTAATTGAAAACAATGAAGTTAAAATTGAACTCATCATTTCTATTCAAGACTCACAATTCTGGGATAAAATTATTATAAATAACAGATTAGAACCTAATTGGGATTCTTTGATTTCATATTACAATAAAAATAATAAAAATCTAGACCAAGTAATCATCAACTATATAAATATTGCTGAAAACTATCAATTACTAAAATTACAAAAATTTTCAAACTCGTCTATTTTGACTCATAACCCAGAACTTGTAGAAGAATTTGAAATAGATCTACTATTATCAGAATCCCTTAATGATTTTGCATATAGTACTATTATAACTGTAAAAATTAATAATTATGACTCACTGGACGTTCATCACCTTAGTAGAGAACGAATATCCTTCTTAATAGAAAAAAATGTTCTAACATTAACCATTGAAAATATTGATATTTTACGAAAAACTCATCTTGATTTAGTTAGAGATTTAATAATAAAAAATTTAGATGATAAATGCTCTGAATTGTCTGATGGATTAACTTTGGAAAAAGAAGAATATGAATCCCTCATTTCATCTCCAAATTTAAGCAACAAACAAAAGCTTATAATTATAAAGAAACTCGGTATTAGTTTTTACGAGGAATCATCTATTAAATTAATTATTAATGATGTCTTTACAAAATCTGGAACCAACCTTCCAATTGAATATATTGAAGTTTTCTTCGCAAATTCATATGCAACAGACATCAAAATTAATATTCTTATTTCTGTAGTCACAACACTTAATCAGCAACAAATAACTCAATTAATTGGTATGTTAGACACTCCTTACCAGTCAATAAGCATTCAGGGAAATCATTCTTTAGAATATAGTGGACTTCATGAAAAATTTATTAATAGTCTGAAAGCAGCTTCATATATTTATAATGTTAGAGTCCACTCAAGAAAATTATTTGGTAAAACCAAAATAACATTTACAACAAAGTCATAATTTTTATCTAGGTTATCTCATAATCCAAAAGAGATAACCTAGATAATTTTAGTAAATTTAGAAGTAATACCACCCACAAAAAACCCCTCAATCAACCGCTCTGGATCATCCACCCCCACCAACCACCCTTCCAACAACTTCCCTTTATCCACTTTATGACCACTCAACAATTGCACCATCGCCCCATCCACCACAAACAAGAACATCTGCGCATCAACTTTCGAAGCATTCACATGACCAACTAAAAGCAATTTATAAACTTCTTCAATCAACCAACTGCGATACTCAACCACAATCTGATAAGCATCTGGATAACGTTTTTCAATCTCGAAAATTGCCTTAAATAATAAATGATACGATCCATCCAGATTGACATGCAGATCAAAAATTCGCGTTAACTTTTCATGCACTGACAAATTTTTATGTGTGTTAATGACCCAGCGCACTTCCTTTTTGAGTGCTTTCCTTTGTTCACTCAAACAAATTTCAATCAATTGTTCTTTAGACTGAAAGTATTTATAAAAACTCGCTTTGGCAATTTGAGAGGTCTCAATAATGCGATCAACACCAATATTATTGAATCCATACTGGTTAAAAAGACAGATCGCTGTCTCAAACGCGCATACAGCACGAGATGACTGAGAAAAAGATGGCATATATTCACCATAATTCAATAATTTTTGTTGTGCCTAAAGAGATAAACAGCCTTCAATCTTTCCATGAGCAAAAAAGGCATGCAAAAGCCTCTAAAGACGGCTTTAGTGCATCTCAAGTTTTATTGTTGATCTATGTGTTTAGTCGTGACGAAGCAATGCTGAATAGCGAAATGCATTCAAACCATGTCAGAGACTAATAAGGAAGTATGAAAATACAGTGCATGGCCAACTCCTGAATAATTCGGAACGCTGCCAAGACATAAAGCTTTATGGAGGCAGGACGAGAAAGGGTTGACAGACCGGGTAAGACTCCAGCACACCTAAAGGTGTCCCTCTCCCGTCCTACCACTACGGAAGGGGGACGAGAAGTATACACACAAAACTATTCCTCAGACGGAATAGTTCTGATGTAGTCTTACTAAACGGTCTGTCAAAACCGACTGGCGATGTAGGCCAGCGCTTAAAGAATAATCGGGGTAGTGATGAGTGTCAATTTACACTTCGGGCCAAATAAGTTTTATTATTATTTTTCAACATCTTATATTTTTATTATTTTTAAACTATTTTATAAGAATATTTTCACAATAAGCGGATCGCTTAAAGCACAACGCTTTAAGCAAGTTCAGTCTGCCCCACTTGGTGATAAGCACGATTAAAATAAACCAAGCTTTGATCATGTCCACTTTGTTGAACTGCCACAATACGACAAATAAAAATCGTATGCGTTCCCACTTCCTGAATTTGATCAATCTCACAATCGAAATTCACCAAGGCATCATCCAAAACAGGCGCACCAGTTTCCAATTCTGACCAAGCACCGTGTTTAAAACGTTCTTCGGGACTCAATTTAGACGAAAAGGCTTTAGAAATATGTTGATGATCTGCGCTTAACACATTCACGCTTAAGATTTTATTGTCGACGAAATGCACATGCGAACTCGATGCCCGATTCATACACACCAATAAAGTCGGAGGTGTATCAGTGACGCTACATACAGCAGATGCAGTAAAGCCATAACGACCAGACATGCCTGTGGTGGTAATCACACTGACTGCACTGGTGAGTAAAGACATTGCATCTCTAAAATCTGTTGCTTCAACCATCACTTTATTCCTAAATTAAACCCGATCTATTTTAAATGTGCTCAGGGCTACAATGTGCAGCCCTTAAGCCATCAAAAAATCGGTAAATTAAGCGAGTTCTTTACGAACAATTTCTGCACCTGCACTTAATGCATTTAGCTTGCCACGTGCAACATCACGTGCCAAAGGTGCCATACCACAGTTGGTTGATGGATAGAGCTTATCTGCATCGACAAACTGAAGTGCTTTACGTAAGGTATCGGCAACTTCTTCTGGCGTTTCAACCGTGTTGCTCGCCACGTCAATCGCACCCACCATCACCTTTTTACCGCGAATCAATTCAATCAGATCCATCGGCACACGCGAGTTGTGACATTCGAGCGAAATGATATCAAGTTTTGATTGTTGCAGCTTTGGAAAAGCTTCTTCATATTGGCGCCATTCAGAACCGAGGGTCTTTTTCCAGTCGGTATTGGCTTTAATGCCGTAACCATAGCAAATGTGCACTGCAGTTTCACACTTCAAACCTTCAAGCGCACGCTCTAAAGTCGCAACACCCCAGTCATTTACTTCATCAAAGAACACATTAAAAGCAGGTTCATCGAACTGAATAATATCCACACCCGCCGCTTCTAACTCTTTGGCTTCTTCATTCAGGATTTTGGCAAATTCCCATGCCAATTTTTCACGGCTTTTATAATGTGCATCATACAGCGTATCAATCATGGTCATTGGACCAGGCAACGCCCATTTGATTGGTTGATTGGTTTGCTGACGTAAGAACTTAGCATCTTCAACAAAAACTGGCTTTTGACGAGATACCGCACCCACCACAGTCGGAACACTGGCATCATAACGATTACGAATTCGCACCGTCTCGCGTTTCTCAAAATCAACACCCGTAAGATGCTCAATAAATGTGGTCACAAAGTGCTGACGGGTTTGTTCGCCATCACTAACAATATCAATGCCTGCCACTTGCTGTTCATGCAAAGACAAACGTAAAGCATCCTGTTTACCTTCAATCAGACCCTGCTCTTGCAATTTCCATGGTGACCAAAGCTTTTCAGGCTCTGCCAACCAAGACGGTTTCGGTAAGCTACCCGCAGTCGACGTTGGTAATAATCTTTTCATCATCAATAACCTTATATTTTCAATAAATTAGTGCGCGTAACTTTTTTGCGAGTTGTTTTGTGCTGCATAACTGGCAGACCACTGTTCAAGCGTCTCGCGGTATGGTTTGATGAATTGTTCTTCAACAAATTTCCCTTGTTCAATCGCCAAACGGCTGCGCTCTTCTCGGTCATATACGATGCGAGTCAGTGAATAATCTTGGTTCTTCAAACTTGGTTGATAAGACTTTCCTGCTGAAGAGTTCGCATTGTAAATTTCAGGTCGGTAAATCTTTTGGAACGTTTCCATGGTGCTGATGGTGCTAATCAATTCAAGATTGGTGTAGTCCGCCAACAAATCTCCAGAGAAATAGAAAGCCAATGGCGCAACGCTATTTGGCGGCATGAAATAACGAACCTTTAAACCCATTTTTTGGAAATATTCATCTGTTAATGAATATTCATCTTGCAGGTACTCGACACCCAACACAGGATGCTGATTTTCAGTACGTTGATACACCTTGCTGCTCGAAACACTGAGGCAAATCACAGGTGGCTTTTTAAAGTTTGCCTTGTAAGTCTCTGACTCAATAAAGCTCTTAAACAAGTTGCCATGTAAGTCGCCGAAGTTCTCTGGTGTGCTAAATCCAGACTGATTTTTATTATGGTCAAGCAATAGCACACTGAAATCATAGTCACGTACATAAGAAGAGAAATTGTTGCCCACAATACCTTCAATACGTTCATTGGTTTTTTGATCAACAATATTGGTTTTCAAGATTTCAATTAAAGGAAGTGCATTGGCATTGCTTGCCGCATCCACCGTCATTTCAACCGAAATGATTTCCAACTCGACTTTATAACGATCAGCTAAAGGATTATCCCAATGCGCCAAAGCATTAAAGCGATTGTCGATCATCTTTAAGGTGTTGTGCAGATTCTGTTGGCGACTCTCGCCTCTTGCCAAATTCGCAAAGTTGGTTGTGATACGTGTATTTTCTGATGGCGTGTAGTTCTCATCAAAATCAATACGCTTAATCGTAAATGCAAACTCTTTACTCATTTTAATCTGCCACCCTAATTTCCGAGATAAATCTAAATTTCTTTATAGAGTGATTTATACCGCAATCATTAGCTGAATAAAAATGATTTAATCTAACCTCAAAATGAATGAAATTCATGTTTACTAATTTGGTTGAATAACGAATGGATTACAGCATAGAAAAACGTTGAGCCATTGATCAAAAATTATAAGAACCTAGAAATTCATAAAATCGATGTAAAGATAAAGTCACAGGCTAATATTTCTATTGCAAGCACGATGCTTATTTGCCGACCATGCTGTGAATAACTATCATTCTCAACTATAATTCAGGCCAATTTAAAAGCAATCTCAGGGTGAGATCAAGAGACATAAGATGAAAAAAGATCGTGTATTTAATCGAAAAAAAGAAGCCAGACCTCTCATACCCCTGTTATCTCTTGGTGGATTTATCTTGTTTTCAAATTCATCTTTTGCAGTAACGCCAACAGAAGTAGCCAATCCAGATAAATCCTCGGAAGTGCTCCCGACCATTAGCATTACCGCTTCCCGTGCAGATGAATTGTCTTCTTCAGCGAAACAAGTCACTCAACTCGATGAAAATCAGATTGAGCTTTTAAAAAATGCTTCTTCTGGAAATATTGCTACGGTGCTCGCCAAAATAGTTCCTGGTTTATCTGACTCGAGCCGTACCATCACAGATTATGGACAAACTTTACGTGGACGTAATGCACTGATCTTGGTCGATGGCGTACCGATGAATTTAACCCGAGACACATCCCGAGGGCTTTCTGCCATTGATCCTGAAAGTATTAGCAGTATCGAAGTCATTCGTGGCAGTAATGCCATTTATGGCAGCGGTGCGGCTGGTGGAACCATTTCAATTAGTACAAAAGCTGCTGGCGGTGAACCTAGTGCGAAAACAGTGATTGGATTGCAAAGTGGTTTGACCAATTTTCGTTCCGATGCCTTAAGTGGCGACATCCATCAATATTTTTCTGGCAGCCTGAATAACTTCGATTATGCATTAGACTTTGGTTATCAGCGCATTGGCAGTCCATACGATGCACGTGGCAGACGGGTTGCACCCGAACCAAGCCAAGGTGACCTATTTGATGCAGATGCCTATAGCCTCGGTACTAAACTTGGCTATCATCTGGATGACAACCAATATCTTCAATTTGCAGCAAATTATTATAATGCAGAACAAGACTCGGACTATGCCTCTGATCCAAGTGTGGCTCAATTGCCTGCGGGGACTGTCCCTGCTAAAGCAATCAAGGGACTCAAATTAAAAGACCAAAATAAAAATGAAAATCAAATCTACAATTTGACCTATAGCCATAAAGACTTCCTCGGCAATAAAGTCGATGCTCAAATCTATTACCGTGACTTTTTTACTCGCTTTGCGCCATTCGATGCACGTAAAGTTCCAAATCGTGGTGGGCAAATCGATCAGGTTTATCAAGAAAATAATGTGCTGGGCAGCCGCTTAACCGTCAATACACCGCTTGAATTTTTAGGCGACACTTCGCTGGTTTGGGGAGGTGATTTCAGCCGTGAAAAAAGTGAAATGCCGTTAGATACTTTTGACCCTAAAATTTATGATCAATCTGGTGGTCTGGAATTTGTCAAAAACGGAAAACTGATTTATTTACCTGAACTCACCACTCAAAGTCTTGGTGGATTTGTGCAATTGAAGCACCGTTTCAATGACCAATGGTCAGCAGAAGTGGGGACACGTTATGAAGACAGTTATGCCAAAATTGATAGCTTTATTCCATTGTCTCAACTCGGCAAAGCCAATCCTTATACAGTCCAAGGTGGCAAAGTCAAAGCAGATGCATGGCTTTACAATGCCAATGTCACCTTTGCACCAAACGATGAACACTCGATTTATGCCTCATTTAATCAAGGTTTCCAACTCCCCGATGTGGGTGTAATCATCCGCAATGCTGGGGTAAATTTCGACTTAGGCTCTTCATTCTTAGAACCGGTAAAAGTGGATAATTATGAACTCGGCTGGAATGGTCATTTTAATAATTTCAGTTCTAGTTTAGCAGTGTTCCACTCCACTTCTGATCTGGGCGGCGTGCAATCCTTTGGTAATGGACTAATTCTGACCCGAACCAAAGAAAAAGTGACAGGTGTTGAAGCAACACTTGATTATCTTGAAGATGATAAAATCTGGGGTGCTGGTGGAAGTGTAACGTGGATGAAAGGACGCGAAACACCTCAAAATACCAATACTGAACAAGATATGACGGGTTATCGTATCCCACCGCTAAAAGTCACAGGCTACATTTCTTATAGTCCAACCGATACATGGACCAACCGCATTCAAGCCACTTATTTTGGTGCAGAAGACTACCGTCTCAATGGTGTAAATGGCTTTGGACGTTATGATGTTAAATCATATACAACGGCTGATTTACTCAGTAGCTTTGCGCTGAATAAGAAAGATACCATGACCATCGGTATCGAAAATATGTTTAACAAGCAGTATTACCCGCTCTATAGCCAACTGATGAGAAATAGCAACAATACCAGTCATTTATTGGCAAATGGCGTAACGCTTAAAGTGTCTTATAGCCATAAATGGTAAGTATAAATGTTCAAATAAATGAGAAACCACCATTGATGGTGGTTTCTCATTTTTCAATCCGGCCTACGAATGCACAATCTATTTGAAAACTAATTCAGGTTTTTTCGATATTGGATAAATCCTGCATTCACGGCCATGCTATCGTAAAGCATTCGTGCTTGGTAATTGGTTTCATGAGTGAGCCAATAAACACGTGAACATTCTCTTTCAGCCGCCTTTTGGTAAACTGCTTCTATCAACTTACGACCTAAACCTTTTATCCGTGAATGTTGATCAACAAATAAATCCTGTAAATAACAGTAATCACCTGTAGTCCACGTACTTCGATGAAAAATAAAATGCACAAAGCCAATCAAAGTATCTTGATCTCCCACTACAAGACAGTACATATCTTCATTTGGATCAAGTAATCGAGAAAATGTTTTTTCCGTCATCTTATGATCAATCTCGACCTTATAGAAAGCCTGATAGCCTTGCCATAACAACAACCAGTTTTGATAATCTTGCTGCTCAAGCGCTCTGAGCTTCATGCCAGTGCCTCCATATTAGGATGGTGTCTAAACATCATAGTTTTGTCTTTTATAAAGCCGAGTGCCAATTTAAACTTTTCATCTAGACCAATTTTTTGATAATTCAATCCGCTCATTTGGTCAAAATGTGACTGATCTCTCTAAACCATAAGTCTAAGATTTACTAGAACTTTCTACAACTTTCACACAATAAATCATCAAAGTCGGCTTGATTTGTACATTTTGAAACATTAGTTCAACCAAAATACCGTCTAAATTAAAGTAAAATTCATGAACTAACTTCTTCAACATCAGTGTTAAGGCGATCCCTTGCCGTACTGATGTGCCTTTATTGCGCCTGTATCATCATTTAAATTCTTTCTCTCTATATCGCTTGTCATATAGAGCGTCATTTAATTTTTAAGGTAAATTGAATGAAAAAATTTTGGAAATATTTATTAGTACTACTCGTAGTATTAATTATTATTGCAATTGCCTTTCTTTTTAGACCAGTTGCGTCTAAGGCAATTAAAACCACCAGTAACGAACCAACTGTCGATGTTGTACTCATCGGCGGCGGGATCATGAGTGCCACTTTAGGTACTTACCTCAACGAATTACAACCCGACTGGAATATCCGCATGTATGAACGTCTTGATGCTGTTGCACAAGAAAGTTCAAACGGTTTTAACAACGCGGGTACAGGCCACTCAGGCTTTATGGAAATGAACTATACCGAAGAAAAAGACGGTAAAATGGACATTTCTAAAGCTGTAAACGTGGCAGGTCAGTTTGAAATTGCCAAACAGTTCTGGGCATACCAAGTGAAGCAAGGTGTACTCGAAACACCAAATACCTTCATTAACCCAGTACCACACATTGCTTTCGTATGGGGCGATAACGTGAATTTCATGGAAAAGCGTTATGCTGCCATGGTTCAAAACCCGTTATTCGCTGGCATGAAATTGAGTGAAGACAAAGCTGAAATTCAACAATGGGCACCATTGGTGATGGACGGTCGTGATCCTCAACAAAAAGTGGCTGCAACTCGTATGGACGTTGGTTCTGACGTGAACTACGGTGCAATCACCAAGCAGTTGATTGGCAACCTTGAAAAGAGTCCAAACTTCAAACTCAGCACTTCAACTGAAGTGACGGGTATCAGCAAAAACGATGACAACACTTGGTCTGTGGCTTTCAAAGATTTGAAATCTGGCAAAGTTGATCATGTGAAAACACGTTTTGTGTTTATTGGTGCAGGCGGTGCTGCAATTAAATTATTGCAAATGACTGGCTTACCAGAAGCGCAACAATATGCTGGCTTCCCTGTAGGCGGTGAGTTCCTTGTAACTGACAACCCAGCAGTAACGGCAAAGCACACAGCTAAAGTGTATGGTCGTGCTGATCTTGGTGCGCCTCCAATGTCTGTTCCACATATCGATACCCGTTATATCGACGGTAAAAAATATGTGTTGTTTGGCCCATTCGCAACTTATTCAAACAAGTTCCTGAAAAATGGTTCACAGCTTGATTTGCTTGCATCAACCAACAAAAACAACGTGTTGCCTATGGCTGCAATTGGTCTACAAAATGCTGATCTTGTTCAGTACCTCGTAAGCCAAGTGTTAATGTCTGATGCAGATCGTTTCAATGAGTTGAAAAAATACTACCCTGAAGCTGATCCAAAAGACTGGCATTTACAACAAGGTGGTCAACGCGTTCAGATCATCAAGAAAGAGCCAGGCAAACCTGCTAAATTGCAATTCGGTACAGAAATCTTTGCATCTAAAGATAAGTCTGTAACTGCATTGCTAGGTGCTTCTCCGGGTGCGTCTACATCACCTTACATCATGCTTAACTTGCTTGAAAAAGCATTCCCTGAGCAAACTAAAGGTGTATGGAATGACAAATTGCATGAGATCGTACGTTCTTATGGTAAAGACCTTTCAACAGATCCAGCGTTGTTAGATCAAATCCGTCAGTACTCAAGTTCAACTTTGGGCTTGAACTATACGACTCCAGCAAACTTAGTTCCTGCTAAGAAAGTTGTTAAAGCTGAAGCTGTTGCTCAATAAGTAACGCTAAGCACATCAAAAAGGGAGGAGTTTCAGCTCTTCCCTTTTTCTTTATTTGTATGTTTTAAATCTACGCCTTATGTCCTCTGCTGTACCTCATTCTGCTTTTGCTGCATTTGCCAGTCGTGACTTCACGTTATTGACCGTCAATCAATGCTGCCTGACTTTTGCGGTGCTGATTCAAGAAGTCCTAATCGCGTATTATCTGTATCAAATTACCAAGAATCCGCTTATCCTCGGCTTGGTCGGGATCATGGATTTTTTACCCTTTCTCGTCCTCTCTTTATGGGGTGGTTATATTGCTGACCGTTTTAATCGTCAGCGTATTTTGCAGATCAGCTTTAGCTTTGCCATTCCCTTATCGATTGCTTTGTGGATAAGTTTTGATCTTTTCCACACCCAAACCATCAGTGCAAATTTATTATTAATCTCATCCTTGAGTATTTTATTTCTATTTGGCTGTATTCGCGGTATATACAGTCCCTGCTTTAATTCTTTACGTCCTTTTGTCGTACCCGAACATTTGTATACCAATGCAGCAACATGGACCAGCATGTGCTGGCAAGCCAGTGGTATTCTTGCACCCGTCATTGGTGGCTTCCTGCTGGCTCATCTGGATTTAGACATTACTTTTAGTGTCATCGTGGCACTTTTTTTCAGTGGCAGTATTGCCCTCTGGTGTTTGCAAAAACGAGATTTCCCGCAAATCCAAACAGAGTCAGTAACTCAGAGTCTAAAAGAAGCGCTGCATTTTATTTTTAAAACTAAAATTATTTTTTGGGCCATGTTTCTCGATCTGAGCTCAGTTTTTTTTGGTGGTATCATCGCGCTATTGCCAATTTTTGCCCAAGATGTTTTACATATCGGTGCTGATGGTTTTGGTCTATTACGCGCTGCACCTGCTTTTGGCGCATTGGTGATGATGATCATTTTAATTCGCTATCCACAAAAATCTAGACCATGGCAGATGATGCTCATAGCAGTGACAGGCTTTGGCCTCTGTACTTTATTATTTACTGTTACCAGACAACTGTATTTTTCTGTCGCAGTTCTCATTATTATGGGAGCATGTGACAGTATCAACATAGTCATTCGTCAAACGATTCTGCAACTAATTCCACCCAAGGACATGCTTGGACGTGTAGCTGCCATTAATGGCATCTTTGTCACCTCGAGTAATGAGCTTGGTGCGTTACAGTCGAGTGTGATGACGCGCTTTTTCAGCGTGATTCCTGCGATGTTGATGGGTGGTTCACTGTCTTTGCTTTGCGTTGTTTTAACTAAGCTCAAGACCAAAGACTTATTTAATTTTCGTTTTTAATTCCCCTACTAAACAAATAGTTATTTTAAAATTCAATGTAATATGAAACATACTTTGCCCGCGTCTTCAGGCCTCTCTAAATTTATTATTTTTTCCGTTTTTGTATGGCTGGTCTTGCTGTGGCTGCAATCGACCTATATTGTCATTATCGGTGGACCTGCCTATTTATTCTGGACCTCATTTGGCCTTTTGGTATTGAATATCCTGAGCTTGCGCCCAACGATTTTAAAAAATCGAATTGCTTTTGTGATCACGGCTGCCTTGCTGATTTATCTGGTGTTGAACTCGCTGTTTTGCACGTATTTGATGATTGCCTTTTATTGTATTTTCTACCTCTATTCAGATGAATATAAGAATAAGCGTGCCATTAAATTGATCAGTTTATTCTTGATTATGATCATCTTTGCGGTCTACCAAACCCAATCTCTACATGAACTCAAAAGCCATTATGAAACCTATGAAACGGGTGAAACATGGCAAAAATATGGGGCCTTATAAGTTAGGCCATAAAAAAACCTCACATGCCGTGAGGTTTTTTTATTTGAACTATTAATCTTGCGAATCAGGATACAAAGGACGATTCCCGGGACTAATACGATTGATATGCAAGAAGGTCATATGACGTTCGTACTTATCAAGAATGTCGTTAATCACCTGTTCTTTGGTGTATCCAACCAGATCATTGTCCTGTGAACCCTCATACAAGAAAGTTTCCAGACGGTAGTAGAACTGCTTACCGCGTTTACCACGTTCACTGAAGTTAGGCGCGATATAACGTACAGGCCAGATTTGATAAACGAAGTTATGCTCTTCTTCCAAGTAGATGGTTAAATCTAAATGATAGAGTGCATCATTGTCTTCCAATGCTGTTTGGGTGACATCGACATGCATGCCACGTTTAACCAGTTCATCGGCAACTGTGCGTACTGCTGGCTCACAGACACTATCAAGCATCCGCTGGGTTTCACTGGTACCTGGATGATGCATCACACGGGCTAAACGCTTTTTCCAGTTCAGGATATCCACGTTTCCGACCACAGGCGCAGCATTCATACTACGACTTGCCTTCCGATAATCTTCCAGACGCAAAGACTTGTACAGACCCGCCATGACCAACAACATAACAAAGCTAAAGGGTAAGCCCATGATCACAGTAGCACTTTGCAGCGCGGTAATCCCGTTTGCCATCAGCATTGCCAAGGTGAGCAAACCAATTGCCGTTGCCCAAAACACTCTTAACCAGCGTGGCGCATCATTATCAACATTGGAAAATTTAGTGGTGAAGTTCCCTAAAACCAACGCACCAGAATCGGCAGAGGTTACATAGAACAACAGACCTGTAATCGTTGCCACGCCTGCAATAAATGCAAACCACGGATATTGCGCCAATAGGTCATAAAAACCATGCGCAGGATCAGTTAGAACCGTTTGAGCCAGTGCTGTATTACCTTCAAAAATGACGTTATATAAAGCACTGTTTCCAAAAATAGATAACCACGTGATGGTAAACAACAATGGAATAATTAAGGTACCGCAAACAAATTCACGAATGGTACGGCCACGGGAAATGCGCGCCAAGAACAGACCAACAAAAGGTGACCAAGCCACCCACCATGCCCAGAAGAACAAGGTCCAGCTATTCATCCATTCTTTAGGCTGATCAAAGGCAAAACTTTCTAAGGCCAAACTTGGGAATCGACTGATGTAGTCACCAAAGTTTTGTACCAATGCATTGAGTAAGAATCCAGTATTGCCCAAGAACAATACAAACAACATTAAGCCAATTGCGGCAAAAATATTGATTTCAGATAAAACCTTAATGCCCTTATTGACCCCAGCTGTTACCGAAATAATGGTGACAATGACGGCAACCAAAATCAGTGCTGACTGAATCAACAGGTTTTCAGGCCAACCAAATAAGACATGCAAACCATAATTGATCTGAACGACGGCAATACCACAGGTGGTGGCAATACCAAAGATCGTCCCGATAACCGCTGCAATATCTACACTATGCCCAATTGGACCATCAATTTTTTTACCAAAAATTGGGTAGAGCGCGGAACGAATGGTCAGTGGCAAGTTATAACGATAGCTAAAGTAACCCAAGGCCATCCCGACCAAGGCATACATACCCCAACCCGTTAAACCATAGTGGAACAGCGTCCAAACCATACCCTGACGCGCAGCTTCATAGGTTTGACCTTCACCCACAGGCGGATTCATATAATGAGATAAAGGTTCTGCAACAGAGAAGAACATTAAATCTGTTCCAATCCCCGCCGCAAACAACATCGCTGACCAACTGAGTAAGCTAAACTCAGGTTTGGAATGCTTAGGACCAAGTTTGATATCGCCATAACGCGAGCAAGCAATAAAAACCACAAAGATTAAATACAATGTTGCAGCTAATAGGTAATACCAGCTGAATTTATCACTGACCCAAGCCAGCACCACGTTGAGCAAATGGTTGGCAAAATCGTTAAATAAAATCGTAACAAGTGCAAATGTTAAAATAAGTAGAGCTGAAACATAGAAGACCACACGATTTAAATGGTCTTTATTCGCTAATGTAGCATCATCAACCGCTCTTGGATTATCTGTCGCCATACAATCCTCAGGGAGTTAGAGAAGAAAAAGAAAATATTCATCCACGTCTTTTCATCACTCGATCAATGAAAAGACATATCTGAATAGAAAATGAAAAACAAAAGTTATTTACCCGAATTACAATATTTCTGATTTTTCAGTAGTGTGATGTGATGACTGAGTTACCTGCGTTATCACTTGCGGTGGCGTAGGACTAAATTGATCCTGTTTCAGTGCTTTGGCCAAGCCAAACATATACAGCAAAATAATAACGGAGAATGGCAAACCACACAGTACCACAGCGCTTTGCATAGAGTGAAAACTCCCTGCCAACAGCAGCCCGATACTGACAATGGTAATCACCACAGACCAGAAAATTCGCAACCAAATCGGTGAGTCACTTTCATTGCTACCCCCTTTCGAGGACAGATTTGCGATCATGAGTGTACCCGAACCCACAGGGGTCAAAAACAATACGAAACAAATCATAACAACAATCCCAGCAACATAAGGATTGAATGGTAGAAATTCGAGAAGCTTAAATAAGGACAAAGCAGGATCGGTTAACACCAAATCACCTAAGATTTTTTGCTTTTGTTCCAGAATAAAATAAATTGCGGTGTTACCAAAAATCGAGATCCAAGCCAGCGTAAAACCCAATGGAATCAGACAGACACCGAGCACAACTTCACGAATAGTACGACCTTTAGAAATACGCGCAATAAACATACCTACGAATGGTGCCCATGCAATCCACCATGCCCAATAGAACACTGTCCATGAACCTAACCACTCACCTGCTTTGGCATTGTAAAGGTACATATCAAAGCTCTTCGCTAGAAAATGATCTAGATAATCACCCACGTTCTGTACTAATCCATTGAGCAAATGGTTGGTTGGTCCTGTGAGGAATACGAACAGCAAGAGCGCATAGAGCAAACGCAAATTGATACGAGATAACCAAGCCAAGCCCTTTTCAATCCCAACCACGGTGGTAATGGTCGCGACTGACATCATCAGCAACACCACCGTAATTAGAGTGGTTTGGTTATTTGGAATCTCGGGCAAGAGATAATGTACACCCGAAACCAGTACCAAAGCACCAATACCGAGGTTGGTTACCAAAGAAATGACCGTGGCTAAAATCCCAAAACCATCAACAAAATCGCCAATCAAACCATGAATACGTTCACCAAAGATTGGATACAGCGCAGAGCGCAACGCCAATGGCATGTTCTGACGAAATGCAAAATAACCGAGTGTCACACCCAATAAGGCATACAATACCCAACCATGAATGCCCCAATGTAAAAAGCTATACATCATGGCATCACGTGCAGCTTGTATGGTGCCGCCCTGACCTTCTGGTGGTCGAATAAAATGGTCAACGGGTTCAGCTACACCGTAATACAACAGTGCAATCCCGATCCCTGCTGAAAACAGCATCGAGACCCAAGCCAGATAGCCAAACTCAGGTTTATCGTCATCTTTACCTAAAGGAATCTGCCCAACCCGTGAAAAAGCCAGCCAAGCAACAAAACCTAAACAAACCACGATTACCAGCATGTAATACCAACCAAACAATTGATTGGCCTGCCCTTGTATATAGGTTAACCAGAACTGACTGCGCTGTGGAAACAAAACAAACAATAGGCCAAAAATGCCGATACTGATTGCGGAGCTCCAAAAAACAAACAAATTTAAACGTATAGGTTCAGATGGGGACCCGTCATTACTTTCTGACACCATGTTCTTGCTCCTTGCAATTGGTGTTTTTTCTTAAAAAATAATGTGATAAGTGTTCAATTCTGCTTATCGCCTTATCCATAAGAATCTTTGATTTATTACGCTACTTCTATTCTTTCCAATCAAAAATTCATTGATTTTTACAGATTATACTTTTTATTGATTGAACGTTCAATCAATAAAAAGTATGATAAAAAAATGTTATGATGCTCTACATCGAGAAATGTTGAATAAAAAGCACCTTGGCAGGGCTTTAAATGGATAAGCATGACAAAGCGTAGAGTAAAACCAGAGCATGTGCGACGTGAAGAGATTATTAGCGCCGCATTTTATGTAATTTCTGAAGTGGGGTTATCCAATACCACCATTGCACAGATTGCAAAAAAGGCTGAACTATCGACTGGTATTGTGAGTCACTATTTCGGTGACAAACAGGGATTGATCAATACCTGTATGCAAGAAATGCTCAACGTTTTGCGTCAAAAGACTGACCAATACAAAGCCGAAGCAGATTCGCATCCAGAAAGCCAGATCAAAGCCATTATTGATTCCAACTTCGATATCAGTCAGGTCAACAAACAAGCCATGCGGGTCTGGTTAGACTTCTGGTCTGCCAGTATGCACCTTCCCGAACTTGGACGTTTACAACGAATTAATGATCAACGCCTGTATTCCAACTTGAAACATTATTTTCTTATGTTGGTCGATGATAAACAACAGGCAAGCATCGCTGCTCGCGGATTAGCAGCTTTGATTGACGGATTATGGTTACGCGGCAGTTTAAGTAGTCACGATGAGTTTGACAGCCAACTGGCCCGTTCCATTGCTTACGATTATGTAAAAACGCAAATTCAATTTGCGAACAAGCCTTTGCAGGAGAAACAGAATGAGTGATGCACAAGTTCACCAGTTATATATCCACGGACATTATGTCGCAGCGACCAGTGGCAAAACATTTAACAGCATTAACCCTGCCAACGGTGAAGTGATCGCAACACTTCAACAAGCCTCACAACAAGACATTGAAGCGGCTGTTCAAAGCGCACAACAAGGCCAAAAAATCTGGGCAGCGATGACGGCGATGGAGCGTTCACGCATCTTACGTCGTGCAGTTGATATCTTACGTGAACGTAATGATGAACTTGCCCAGCTCGAAACACTCGATACCGGTAAAGCCTATAGCGAAACCTCAACCGTGGATATCGTAACAGGCGCAGATGTACTCGAATATTACGCTGGTCTTGCAACCGCGATTCAAGGCGAGCAAGTGCCACTGCGTGAATCAAGCTTCTTTTATACCCGCCGCGAACCCCTCGGTGTGGTTGCTGGTATCGGTGCTTGGAACTATCCAATTCAAATCGCAATGTGGAAATCTGCGCCTGCCCTAGCAGCAGGAAATGCCATGATTTTCAAACCAAGCGAAACCACGCCACTGACTGCATTTAAACTTGCTGAAATCTATACTGAGGCGGGCGTACCAGATGGCGTATTTAACGTGGTCCAAGGTGCAGGTCGTGACATTGGTCAATGGTTGACCGAACATCCTGTGATTGAAAAAATTTCATTCACTGGTGGTGTTGAGACTGGTAAAAAAGTCATGGCCAGTGCTGCGGGTTCGACTTTGAAAGAAGTCACGATGGAGCTGGGTGGTAAATCACCCCTGATTATTTGTGATGATGCCAACCTCGACCGTGCTGCGGATATCGCAGTGATGGCGAACTTCTTTAGTTCAGGCCAAGTCTGTACCAATGGTACCCGTGTTTTCGTACCTAAAGCCTTGCTTGCTGATTTTGAAGCAGCCGTTGCAGAAAGAGTAAAACGTATCCGTATTGGCGATCCGATGGCTGAGCAAACCAATTTCGGACCTCTCACCAGTTTCCCGCATATGGAAAAAGTATTGTCTTTCATTGAGTCAGGCAAACAGCAAGGTGCAAAACTATTAATCGGTGGTGGCCGTGCCACTGAAGGTGACTTAGCCAAAGGTGCTTATGTACTCCCGACTGTATTCAGCAACTGCCAAGATGATATGGCAATTGTACAAGAAGAAATCTTTGGTCCAGTGATGAGCATTCTCAGCTATGAAACTGAGGAAGAAGTGATTCGTCGTGCCAATGACACTACCTTTGGCTTAGCCGCAGGTGTCGTAACCCAAGACATCACCAAAGCACATCGCATGATTCATCAACTTGAAGCAGGTATCTGCTGGATCAATACCTGGGGTGAATCGCCTGCGGAAATGCCAGTCGGTGGCTACAAGCAATCTGGTGTTGGTCGTGAAAATGGCTTAACCACTTTGGGTCATTACACCCGTATCAAATCCGTTCAAGTTGAGTTGGGTGAGTATCACAGCATTTTCTAATGCCCTCAGCTTTCACCCTCAAAATTAATCCTCAATGCCGAGCAATCCCATGATTGCATCGGCATCCTCAAGAATAGAAAAAAGGGATAACGATGAATACTCAAGCATATGACTACATTATCATTGGCGCAGGATCTGCCGGAAATGTGCTCGCAACACGTCTGACTGAAGATAAAGACGTGACTGTTTTATTATTGGAAGCAGGTGGTCCAGACTACCGTTTAGATTTCCGTACTCAAATGCCAGCCGCTTTGGCTTTTCCTTTACAAGGTCGTCGCTATAACTGGGCCTATGAAACCGATCCTGAACCACACATGAACAATCGCCGTATGGAATGTGGTCGTGGTAAGGGCTTAGGTGGTTCTTCTCTGATTAACGGCATGTGCTATATCCGTGGTAATGCCATGGACTTGGATCAGTGGGCAACCATGAAAGGTCTGGAAGACTGGACCTATGCAGACTGCTTACCGTATTACAAAAAAGCCGAAACTCGTGATATCGGTGGTAATGACTACCACGGTGACAAAGGCCCTGTGTCAGTGGCAACCCCTAAAAATGGCAACAATGTCTTGTTCCATGCCATGGTTGAAGCAGGCGTACAAGCGGGTTATCCACGTACCGATGACTTAAATGGTTATCAACAAGAAGGCTTTGGTCCAATGGACCGTACTGTGACCCCAAAAGGTCGTCGCTCAAGTACTGCCCGTGGTTATCTGGATCTAGCCAAAGGTCGTCCGAATTTGACCATCGTCACCCATGCCACCACCAATAAAATCTTGTTTAATCAAAAACAGGCGGTGGGTGTGGAATATATTATTGGTGCAGACAAAGCCAATATGAAACAGGCACAAGCGAAACGTGAAGTCTTGCTCTGTGCAGGTGCAATTGCATCGCCACAAATCTTGCAACGCTCAGGTGTGGGTGAAAGCAACTTCCTGAAATCGATGGATATTGATGTCGTGCATGATTTGCCGGGTGTGGGTGAGAACCTGCAAGATCACTTGGAAATGTATCTGCAATATCAATGCAAGCAACCGGTATCACTCTACCCTGCACTGCAATGGTATAACCAGCCTGCAATCGGTGCTGAATGGTTATTCAATGGCACTGGCGTTGGCGCGAGCAACCAGTTCGAAGCGGGTGGCTTTATCCGTAGCTCGGAAGAGTTTGACTGGCCGAATATCCAATATCACTTCTTACCTGTTGCGATTAACTACAACGGTAGCAATGCAGTAAAAGAGCATGGCTTCCAAGCGCATGTCGGTTCAATGCGCTCGCCTTCCCGTGGCCGCATCAAGCTGAAATCAAAAGATCCGTTTGAGCATCCAAGTATTCTGTTCAACTACATGTCAACTGAACAAGACTGGCGTGAATTCCGTGATGCGATTCGTATCACCCGTGAAATCATGGCGCAACCTGCGCTTGATCCGTATCGTGGTGAGGAAATCAGTCCAGGTAAACATATCCAGACCGATGCAGAGCTGGATGAATTCGTCCGTACGCATGCGGAAACAGCATTTCACCCATCATGCAGCTGTAAGATGGGTGAAGATGAGATGGCTGTAGTCGATGGCCAAGGTCGCGTCCATGGTGTACAAGGCTTGCGTGTGGTCGATGCCTCAATCATGCCGTTGATCATTACAGGTAACTTGAATGCCACCACGATTATGATCGCAGAAAAAATTGCCGACAAAATCCGTGGTCAAAAACTCCCTCGTTCTGAAGCGGCTTATTACAAAGCGGGTACAGCACCTGTACGTCAAGCACCGTTACGTCCAATACAATAAGCAAGAAATTCCTTTAGGGGATACCCGAAGCAAAGCTTCGGGTTTTACTTCATTCAGGGAGAAATGATGAAAAAAACCTTATTTTTAATTGTACCTTTCGCTTTTTATTTTCAAAGCATCCACGCCACTGAAACCATCTCACCCTACTCAGCCAATATCACTGCGGCTAGCCAATACGTTTCTCGCGGTTTTCAACAAACTTGGGGCAAACCTGCCTTACAAGGTGGACTGGATTACAACCATGCCAGCGGCTTTTATGCAGGCACTTGGGCATCGACGGTAAGTGATCACTTTATTCGTGATGCCTCGGTCGAGTGGGATGTGTATACTGGCTATAGCCGCAGTTTTGGTGATTTAACTATTGGCACCAAAGTCGCCTATTACTATTATCCAGGTGCAAAAACCACTGCGGATACAGGCAATACCCGTTTTGATTATGGGGAAATTATCCCTGAGATCAGCTATGGGCCGCTTAGCGTTAAATATGCGATTACCTATACCCAAGATTATTTCGGCAATAACTCGGATACTTTGGGCGTCGGCAACAATAAGCATTCACGTGGTTCGGGCTATTTGGATGTCAATTGGCATCAACCGATTACGCAAGGTTGGTCTGTCGATGCCCATTATGGTAATCAACGCATTAAAAACTTTTCTGCTGCAAGCTTTCAAGATGCCAGTTTTGCCGTCAACAAAGAACTGCCATATAACCTTTCAAGCAGTTTGACCTATAGCAAAGCATGGGATAAAGACGGTTTTTATCAGCAATACAGCAATGGCAATCCCAACGCCAAAGTCTCCAATCCGATTGATTCAACCGTGACCCTGTCATTAACCAAAAGTTTCTAATCCAAGCTGGATCAAGCTTTCTGACATAAAAAAGCCGCTTCACTCAAAGCGGCTTTTTAAAATCTTGGATATTAAGGCTTGATCAGTTCAATCGTTGCGCCTGCACGTTTTGGATCAATCAGAATCTTGGCATGTTGCTCTGGATCGCGTAGCGCCTCAAAAGCATTGCCAACGCCTTCCAAACCGACCACACCCGTGATCAATGGTGAACAATCAACTTTTCCTTCCGCAATCATATGCAGGGTGTCACGGAACTCAAGTGGGGTATAACCCAGCACATACTGGATTTCTAATTCTTTATTGATCGCCAACGCAGGTTCGATCTTGTCACTTTGCATACAAACCCCCACCCCAACAATACGTGAGAATAGCGGTGCACCCTCTAAGATCTGCTGCATGATTCCTGCTACACCCACGCACTCAAAAATTACAGGTCGTTTCGGTAATATCCCGAGTTTGTCACCAACGCGCATGGCGTTCACCCACGGTAATGAGTAAGTCTGAACCTTATCAAAAATTCCCATGCCCATATTCACTGCTTCAGAGACATTGCCCAATAAGCCAAGCTCTTTCCAACTACCAAATGGAGACTGTTGTTTAGGATCAATCAAGACATCCGCACCACATTGCTCGGCCAAACGACGACGGTTCGGTGAAAAATCACTGGCAATCACGGTTTTAACGCCTGCTGCTTTAAGCATAATAATTACACCCAAACCGACAGGGCCACAGCCAATCACGATGGCAGGCTCGTTTTTCTTGATTCGACTACGACGTACCGCATGTAAGGCAACTGCCATTGGCTCAGTCAGTGCAGCACGATCCGCATCTAGGCCATTAGGCACTTCAAACATTAAACTCGATTGTACCAAGACCTGTTCTGCATAACCGCCAGAAGCACTTGGCGACAGCCCTGTAGGCACATAACCTTGCGGATCAACATTTAACAATGGCATGGCACAAACTAAAGTATCTGCTTTCAATTTACGGCGTGTTTTTGGACCATAATCCAAAACTTTACCGCAGAACTCATGACCGAAAACCAATTTATCAGAGGACTTTGCAACTCCATTGAACCCGACTCGTGCTGCCAAATCATGCATGTGATCGCAGTGATGTTGCATGTGTAAATCCGAGCCACAGATACCGCAACGTACGACTTCAAGTAAGACTTGCCCTTTTGCAGGAACCAATTGAAGACTGTCTTCTAGTTTTAACTCAGCGTTATGACAAATCAGAGATTTCATAGGATGCTTTCCTTTTTTGTTTTATTCCCATTGTTCACTTTTAGCACTTTGACCTGCTGCAATGCCAAGTAAACAATACATGTCTCAATCCTGACAAGGATAATTGTCAAAAACCATGACCTAAACATCAATATATCGCAGCAATAAAGTCAGCACTGCACATTTATTTATAATAATTAGACTCAAATGATTTTTTTATTATCGAATAACAATCGTAAATGCCCCGCTCAATTGTTTCGCTATGCACTGGAAAATTATAATTTTACCTTTCCACATATGCTGGAAACGCCACGCAACTCCACTGAAAATCAAAAGAGCTAAGATATTTCTACCTTAGCTCCGATAACGTATAGCTTACTTCCAAGTTTGGCGAATCAAATCCACCGCTTTTTCAGCAATCATAATCGTCGGTGCATTGGTATTGCCATTCACCACCGTTGGCATAATCGACGCATCAATAACTCGCAGCCCCTCTATGCCATATACTTTCAGTTCAGGGTCGACCACTGCCATCTCATCCACACCCATTTTACAACTACCGACTGGGTGATACACCGTATCGACACGTTGACGTAAAATCTCACGGATTTCATCATCAGACTGTACATTGGCTGTAAACATATCTTCTTTAATTTTTTCACTTAAAGCAGGCGCGTTCATTAACTTTTGTGTGACCTTGTAGCCATCGACCATATCCTGAAGATCTTGTTCATCCTCAAGGAATTTAAAATCAATCAACAATGGATCATCCACATTTTTACCACTGAGTTTGACCGAACCACGTGCACGCGGATTCAACAAACACACATGGCATGAAATCCCATGCCCCATATGCATGGTTCGAGCATGGTTATCTACCACAGCAATGACAAAATGCAGTTGTAAGTTAGGCTTATCTAGTTCAGGACGGCTTTTTAAGAAACCACCACATTCCGCATAGTTAGTGGTAATCAAACCACGACGCTCTTTACGATAACGTCCAATCTGCTTGACTAGATCGAGGCTTCCACCCACTGACACCCCAAAAGTTCCATCCATTTGCTTGGTCTTATAAGCAAAAATAAAGTCAGGATGGTCATGCAGGTTTTCACCCACACCTGCTAAATCTTTAACAACGGGAATGCCGTGCTTTTCAAGCTCTTGACGTGGACCAATACCAGACAGCATCAACACTTGTGGCGATTGGAATGCACCCGCTGATAAAAGCACTTCTTTATTGGCTTGAACAATCGTGGTTTGGCCTTTATGTTTATATTCAACCCCGACAGCATGACCATTTTCAATCACAATGCGAGAAACACTGGCCTGTGTAATCACCTGTAGATTCGGACGCGTGCCCAAATATGGGAACAGATAACCTCGGGCAGCGCTCCAGCGTTCGCCATTTTTTTGCGTAACCTGATAAACCCCAAGCCCTTCTTGTTCAGCGCCATTGAAGTCATCATTCAGTGGATAATCCACCTGTTTCGCCGCTTCAATAAAGGTCTTTTGATAAGGATTGTCTGAACGTAATTCACTAACATTGAGGGGACCATGCTGTCCATGATATTCGTTGCGAATGCGCTCGTTATGTTCTGATTTTATAAAATATGGCAATACATCTTGATACGACCAGCCTGTATTACCCAAAGCAGCCCAATGATCATAATCACTGTGATGTCCACGAACGTATACCATCGCATTGATGGCAGAACTACCGCCTAAGCACTTACCACGCGGTTGATAGCCTTTTCGACCATTCAGACCTTTTTGTGGAATGGTTTCTAAAGCCCAGTTATTAATTTTAGTCGGGATACTGATGACCGCTGCTGAAGGTGTATTCACCAACCAGCTATTCCCATCACCACCAGCTTCTAATAAACATACCGAAATATTTGGATTTTCTGATAATCGCCCAGCCAGTACCGATCCTGCTGAACCACCACCTATAATTACAAAATCAAAAGCTGTTTCTGTCATCGCTATACTCTGTTTTTTCTTTTTAAAAAGTGGAAGCATTATGCCGAACACGGCATTTAAATACTGTTGTAGTTGTCTAACCAATTCATATTAATATAAGCAACTTAACTGGATCATCATCAAAGCGCAATAGCCAAATCAAGCAAGCCAATTGCGATAAATCATCAATTTTTTGAAACTCAACATCCTTCTTTTTCTTCTAACTTTTAGTTTTAGATATTTGATATGTTATTCATCAGCTTTTTTACCAAGAAAATAATTTCAAATAGATGAAAACCATAAATATCAGCGTGATAAATAGACCTAGGAAGAAGCATTTTCAAATCATTTATAATTTTTTAAATTTTAAGTAATACATCTAATGCGTTATAAATATCATGTTTATTAAATATGAAAAAATCCAGACGTAAAAAAACCGCTAACTAAGCGGCTTCTTATCTCATCTTTAAGATGATGGTCGGAGCAGTAGGATTCGAACCTACGACCCCCTGGTCCCAAACCAGGTGCACTACCAGGCTGTGCTATGCTCCGAAATTGGGGTGAATGACGGGATTCGAACCCGCGACAACCGGAATCACAATCCGGGGCTCTACCAACTGAGCTACATCCACCATCAAAACTTTGATTCTATATACCAAGCTGCCAAATGGCGCGCCTGACAGGATTCGAACCTGTGACCATCCGCTTAGAAGGCGGATGCTCTATCCAACTGAGCTACAGGCGCATAACGATGATAATACTATCACGATACTTCGCCGATATTTAAAACTATGTTTTTCAACATATTTTAAATGGTCGGAGCAGTAGGATTCGAACCTACGACCCCCTGGTCCCAAACCAGGTGCACTACCAGGCTGTGCTATGCTCCGATTTCTTTTCAGCTTTTATTGTATCGCACATCGTGCGGTACGGTGTGCATTCTAGGCTTGACGTTGCATCACGTCAACACCTAGTTTTAAAAAAAGTGATTTTTCCTTATCAAATGTATATTTAACAAGCATATTAACGCTTTAGCGAAGCACTAAAGTTCAACATTCGATCTAAAGGTAGTTTCGCACGTTCTGCCAAGGCTGGATCAACGTGTATTTCTTGATCGGCGTGTTGTAATACATGCAAGATGCCATCAAGTTCATTCATCGCCATCCACGGACAATGTGCGCATGAACGACAAGTTGCCCCCTCACCTGCGGTTGGTGCTTCAAATAATTCTTTATCTGGTGCCGCTTGCTGCATTTTATAAAAAATGCCTCGATCCGTTGCCACGATCATTTGCTTATGCGGTAAGGTCTGCGCTGCTTTAATCAGTTGCGAGGTACTACCAACAGCATCTGCAATATCCACTACCGATTCAGGTGACTCAGGATGGACCAATACAGCTGCATCTGGATATAACGCTTTCATCTGTGCAATACCACGCGCACGGAACTCTTCATGTACGATACATGCGCCATCCCACAACAACATTTCCGCGCCTGTTTTCTTTTGAATATAGCGACCTAAATGCTGGTCAGGTGCCCAAATAATTTTTTCACCCAAGCTATCTAAGTGCTCTATGATCTCTACCGCACAGCTAGAAGTCACCACCCAATCGGCGCGTGCTTTGACTGCTGCAGAAGTATTGGCATAGACCACAACGGTATGATCTGGATGTTGATCACAGAATGCACTAAATTCATCTACAGGACAGCCCAAATCCAGTGAACAGGTGGCTTCCAATGTTGGCATCAATACTGTTTTTTCAGGTGATAAGATTTTTGAGGTTTCCCCCATAAATTTAACCCCAGCAACCACCAATGTCGTTGCAGGATGATCACGACCAAAACGCGCCATTTCTAATGAATCAGAAACACAACCACCGGTCAGCTCTGCAAGCTCTTGCACGTCAGGATCACAGTAATAATGTGCCACAAGTACAGCATTGCGTTTTTTAAGCTCTGCTGCAATTTGGGCAAACTTTTCTTGTTTCACTTCTGGGCTAAGACTGTTGTCCTTAGGCTCACCCAAACGATCTAAATGCGTCTGCACAATATTTTTGGCTTCATTCGCAATTAAATTCGCATTATTCATAAAACGTCTTCTCTATCCTGCGTGCTTGCATCACTGCAAACTTTTAACGTGGGTAATGGGCGATCATTTGGGATAAATCACCTCGTCCACAAACCAGCTTATAAAAAAAGCCCCACTGTGGAGGCTTTATTATAACGCAAATTTATGAGCGATAATCGGCATTAATTTTGACATAGTCATAAGAAAAATCACAGGTATAAACCGTGTCTTTTGCTGTACCACGCCCTAGATCAATACGAATAGTAATTTCCTTCTCTGCCATCACTGCTGCACCTGCTTCTTCGGTATAGTCTGGGTTTGCACCACCATCTAAGCAAATTTGTACATCGCCGATCCAGACCTGAACCTTGCTACTGTCTAGCTTTGGCACACCTGCCTTACCGATCGCCATCACAATACGTCCCCAGTTTGGATCTGAGGCAAATAAAGCCGTCTTAATGAGCGGTGACTCGGCAACACTATAGGCAACATCACAACATTCTTGAGTATTGGCTCCGCCTTCTACCTGAACAGTGATGAACTTGGTTGCACCCTCACCATCACGTACGATCAATTGCGCCAGGCGATCCATGATACGAGCAAGCACTTCTAATACTTGCTGATAACGCGCATCCTCTTGATTCTGGATTTCTGTACCACCTGCCAAACCAGTTGCTACAAAGATACAAGAGTCATTGGTCGAGGTATCACCATCAATGGTAATACGGTTAAAAGAGTGCTCAACCGTGGTTTGCAGTAAACGTTGTACCAATTCAGAACTAATCGGAGCATCGGTTGCAACAAAGCTGAGCATGGTCGCCATATTCGGACGAATCATGCCTGCACCTTTACTAATTCCTGTCATGGTATAGGTCACACCATCCAGTTCGAACTGTTCAGATGCACCTTTTGGTGTGGTGTCTGTGGTCATAATACCAGATGCCGCATCTGCCCAACGATCTGCATTTAAATCATTTAACGCAGGTTGAATCCCTTGTACTAAACGTTCAATTGGGAGTTGCTCACCAATCACCCCAGTTGAAAACGGTAAAATCTGATTAACTTGAACACCAGTTAATTCAGCTAACTTGGCACAAGTCACTTCTGCATTTTTATAGCCTACCGTACCTGTTGCAGCATTAGCATTACCCGTGTTGATGATTAGGTAACGTGGTGTGTTTTCTGCCAAATGCTTTTTACTCAATTGAACAGGTGCAGCAGCAAAGGCACTTTGAGTAAACACCCCAGCAACGTTTGAGCCTTCAGCAAATTCAAAAATGACTAGATCTCGTCGATTTGGATAACGTACATACGCCTCAGTTGAGCCAATTTTTACACCCTGCACCACATGCATAAGTGGCATTGTTACGTCACCAACAGCCATTTTTAAATATCCATTCAACTTGTTATGAAAGGCTTAAGCTTATTCCAAAAGGCAATTAAAATCGAGTATTAACGACATGGATAATTTATAAAATAAAGTTAGTTTTTTTAGAATTATACTCAACATTGACTATCGTGATATGCGGCATGGATGCCGCTCGTTGGACAGGGGTTACATGGATGTACCCTCTGTCCAACAAAGGATTTTTGTTACTTTTCATCCCTGAAAAGTAAAGAATGCCTATACACAAAGCATTATGGTTCATTCCTAGCTTATAAGGCTGTGCCAAACTTTTAAATTATTTAAACTTCTTCTGTTCAATATTTAATAAAATCTGCTTCTTATCCAAACCACCTGCAAAACCCACCAAAGCCCCACTCGAACCAATCACCCGATGGCACGGCGCAATAATCGAAATCGGATTCTTACCATTGGCTGCCCCAACCGCACGTACGGCTTTTACATTACCCAACTGAATGGCAATGTCTTTATAACTGCGTGTTTCCCCATAAGGAATGCTCAATAAAGCCTGCCAAACCTGCTGCTGAAATGCAGTGCCTTGAAAATCAAGTGGTAAATCAAACTGCTGACGTTGCCCTGCAAAATATTGTTCTAATTGTTGTTTGACACGATGCAGCATTAGATGATGACGATCTTCAATCAATTCAGAAAGCCGCACACGTTTATGGTCTTCATTGTCCCACATCACGGCGACAAGTGCCTTATCGTGAGCAACCAGCTTTAATGCACCCACAGGAGAATCCATGTACATATACATCAGTTGCATCACGCTCTCCTCAACCATTAATTTGATGATAACTTCATCAATACTAGACCCGAAACAATTAAGACTGCTGCGATCATGCGCATAGCCGTCATCGGTTCATTCAAGATCAAAATGCCGACAACAAATGACCCAATCGCACCAATTCCCGTCCAGATGGTATAGGCCGTTCCAAGTGGAAGTGTCCGCATCGACATCGAAAGTAATACCACACTTAAAATCATGAAAACAATGGTCACGATACTTGGCGTTAACTTGGTAAATCCTTCAGACATTTTCATGGAATATGCCCAAATAACTTCAAAAATACCTGCCAAAATTAAAATTGCCCATGCCATTTTATTACGCTCAACTTTATCGAGTGTTGGGTCGTCCCAACGTAATTCTTTCGAGGGAGGTCGTCCTCCTAGGTGCGGTAGTGTACTGTGGAATTTTAAAAATATGTGATTTGTTCTGTATCTATATTGACTAAGCTTTTGAAAAAATGAAGTTCTTTATTTAATTCGACTACTGCCAGACAATTTGATCGACCCGCATCAACTCACACGCGCCATTGCCCGTATCTTCTCGAGATAAAGAGCTTTTCCAACGCCAACCATCTTTGGCCTGAATATCAATCAGTGAGCCTTTTAAATACACCAAGTCATCTTGTTTAATTTTTTTCATTTGTGCTGCAATTGCGGCATTGGCGGGTACGAGATGCATATTGGCACTGTGTGTTGCAATCTGACGCAGTGGAATGGGAGGTTCATGATCGATAGACCAACGATACCAACGGTTACTTTGAGAAATATCAATCTGTTTGTAGACCTGAGGATTGGCCATTTCACCCCAACCTACGGCAATATCCATAGGAGAAAACTCAGCTTCACGCCCCAAGTTATAGTCTTCTCTGGAAAGCACACGGAATGAACCTTCATAATTTTCTAATGCCACAACTTGCACACCTTGCTGAGTCGTAATCTGACTGATATCAGGTGTAGGCTTAATCCATTTTGTCCACAGCATCCAACCAAATGCAATCACCAGCAAGCCATACATCCATCTTGGCATGTTACTTATCCTGTTTATTTTGCAAGGCTCTTATCCATTGCTTAAATCGCGCTAAAGCAGTTGAAAAGAACTGCTGAATCAGGCTTAAGAGATTTTCATCTTGCTGCTGATATTTATTCTGAGCGACATGTTGTTTTGAGGTAGCCAATTCCAAAGGTTCATAATGCGGCATGGTTTGTTGTAGTTCCGCACCAAGATTCAAACGCTGCAATGCTGCCGTAACCTCTGAAACAGGGTCTTGATGATAAAGTGCTAAATGTCGTGCTTCTAAATCAATACAGTGCTCAATCAATAGCTCTGAAAAAGGGATTAATGCTTTCCTCACCCGCTGTGCTTCTACAGGGCTGCTCATATGCGGAATATAATAAAAACTCACATTCATACTGCCATCAGCAGGAATCAGCTCAAGTTGAGATAAAGACGATCTCTCCGTTTTTTCTTTCAGATGGGCATGCGAGTTTGTTTTATCTGTTATTGCATTGTGTTGTTGTTCTAAAGCCATTTATGCACCATGAATGACTCAAAAAAGATACTGTTAGTATAAACCAACAGTATCTCGAAAAAATGACCTTTTAAACAAAATATCAGAACTTTAGCGAAAGGCCAGCACCATAGACCCAACCCGTTTTAGAGTCACTAGCGGTTTGCCAATTAGTCTCTTTACGTCCTTTACTATAGCCATAACCAACATCAATAAAAGGCATGACTCGGTTCTTGACGATTTCATAACGGGTTTTAATCCCCACTTCAGCATCAGCAAGACCTGTTTTAGCAGCATACTTGGATTCATCCCGCAGTACCCATTCCATTTCCAGATAAGGCTGCATAATCAACTTTTGAGTCAATAATAAATCACGCTCAGTTTCCAATACAAAGCGCCATTGCTGATCCTGTCCGAAATAAACATGCGCATCTGTTTCAAAGAAATAAGGTGCCATACCATGTAAACCGACAACACCTTCGAATTGTTCTTTGTCCAACTCACGCTCAGCGTTATAACGGTAATTCACACCTGCCTGTACATCCCAGAAGTCAGCAACATTACGACTATAGAGTGCAGCAAGACTTTGCTCCGATTTTTCTGATTCAGCCTTGGCATAGTCCGCAGTGATGAATAATTTATTTTCATCGGTTCCCACCCAAGTTTTTAATTTGGACTTGAGCGTGCCCTGCCCGTCTTCATCAAGCAACCATTGTGTATCGAGCTGCGTCGCTTGATAGATTTGCCCACCATGCTCCTTATAATGGTCAGCATGTTCATCTTTATTTTGTGTCTGCATAGAAACAGTTGAATTCTGATGTTGCGAATGATCCATAGAAGTATTCATTGGTATACTAGATTGGGCTGGCATATCCATTTGCATCATCTGATCATGTCCTTCATGTGCATACGCAAATGCACTCAAAGAACTAACCACACCACCCATCGCCAGTAATTGCGTATAACGCTTCATTTTCGAAGATAGCTTAGTGATTTGCATGGCTCACTCCTTGTGAAGATTGAACAGGTGCTGCTGGTACTGCTTTATTTTCATCAACATTGGCAACAATCAACTTACTCATCATTCCTGCACTCATGTGATACAGCAGATGACAATGAATTGCCCATTCGCCTAGTTCATCCGCAGTCAATAGAGCTGTAACGGTCTTGCCTGGCGGTACAATAACGGTATGCTTATTTGGCATATCTTGTGGAGCCTGACCATTTTCCAACTGCATAAACATGCCGTGTAAATGCATTGGATGAGCCATCATGCTGTCATTGACAAACTTGAGACGAATTCGCTCACCATAACGGACGGTTAACGGCTTAAAGTCAGGATCGCTAAATTTCTTGCCATCAATGGTCCAGATATAACGCTCCATCGTTCCCCCCAGACGAATCACCAGTTCACGCTCTGCTGGACGACTATACTTTTCTGGTTGGGGTTGCAATGATTGCAGGTCGGCATACGTTAAGGCTTTCTGACCTGCTGGCGTTGCCGCATTGGCCCAGCCTTGCACGGTATCTGAATTTCCTTTTTCAGGAGAAGCCGCCATCTGGTGTTGGCTATGATCTGAGCTTACTGGAGCAGACACGTCCATCTGAGCATGTGCACTGTGGTCCATATCTGCCATGTTCATTTGCTCATGCGAGCTATGATCCATTTTCGACATGTCCATTTTTCCATGTGAACTATGGTCCATCGCTACTTGTTGCATCGGTGCAAGCTGAGCTTTGTCTTGTGGCATCTGATGCTGACTATGGTCCATATTGGTCATCTTCATTTGCTGATCTGAGCCATGATCCATTTTGCTCATATCCATCTGACCATGCGAAACATGATCCATGCCCATATCTTCCATCGTCAATAGTGCACGTGGACGTGCTTTAGGGATCTGAACCTTTTGCGTATTCGGAGTCATGCTATTGTGCAATGAAGCAATTGCAAATCCAGAACGGTCAATTGACTCAGCTTCAATTTGGTAATGAGCCTGTGTAGGTTCTACCAACACATCATAGGTTTCCGCTGTACCAATTCGGAACTCATCCACTGGAACAGGCTTCACAGGCTGACCATCGGCACTGACCACAGTCATTTTTAAGTTTGGAATACGTACATCAAAAAAAGACATTGCTGAAGCATTGATAAAACGCAAACGAACCTTTTCACCTGCATTAAAAGCGCCCGTCCAATTCTGCTGTGGTGTCTGACCATTGACTAAATAGGTATAGCCCGTGACATCAGACAAGTCTGTTTTCAGCATTCGCATCTGATTCCACATCGAGCGGTCTTGCCAAGTTGCTTTTAGGCCTTGCTGCTTCACCTGTCTCCACACATCGCCCACTGTTTCACGTTGGTCCTGATAATGTTCAGCAGACTTTTTCAGATTGGCCATGATCTTGTCACTTTCCGTTTCATGGAAATCCGACAACATCACCACATAATCACGCTGTGCTTTTTCATGTGCAGCAACAGGTTGCTTGCCTTTCGGATAAATGACCAAAGCACCATACAGGCCATCCTGCTCTTGTCCTTTACTATGCGCGTGATACCAATAAGTTCCGTTTTGGCGAACTTTGAAACGATATTCAAAACTACCATTCGGTTTAATGCCTTTGAAACCGTTAAAACCGGGCACACCATCCATCAAACCTGGTAACAACAATCCGTGCCAATGCAGTGAAGTGTCTTGATCTTTCAACTGGTTATGCACATGAATGACCGCTTCATCACCTTCTTCAAACTCTAAAAGCGGTGCAATAAATTTACCGTTTACAGTGATGCGTTTGACGGGCTTGCCAGTCACATTCACCGTGCCTTGATTGATATTCAGGTGATATTCTTTAATTGCAGCCAAACTATAAGGTGCAAACAATAGGCTTAAGCTAGCAATGACACCAGCATATATTTTTGAGGACATGATATTTTTCCTAATCTGTTAACTTTTCAAATTGCTCATTTCTCTGGGATATAGAGAAACAGCCTGTAAAGACAGATCAGGTTCTAGGAGGGCGTAAAATCTCTTGCCAATAGCCAGCAAGATGTCGAGCCTGATAGGCCGTATTAATATGCGTACTGAGCTCTAGAAAGGGTGAAGAGGACAGACTTGGTGTATGTTGATCCACAGCAAGATTAACCGTTTGGCAATGTGAGGAACTATTGCAGTCCTGACAATGCACACTATCTTGCACCATTCCCTCATGACATTTCACAGAATTACCCGAATGGGCATATGGCATTTGATGATGTTGATCCATCATTTGCTGGTCATGACAAGACATGGTTTGAAGTGTTGTAGATGTCGTTTGATCAGATTGAAGGGTTTGAACTGCTGCAACAGCCACACTGCTTCCCCCGATGAAAAATATCATCAGGAATACAAACCACAGATGTTTGTATTGCTTGCGCAGTTGCACTTAATGTTCCTTGTTTCAATCATTAAAAATTAATTTAGTCTGCTTAGCATAATTTCTTTTGTGGTTATACACAATGATCTGTGTGTTTGAATTTCGATAAATTCATCGCCAAGCTGCCACAAACTGCTGTTTTATCAAACAAATCGCCACTTCGACATCAGTGGGCAAAAATAAAGCAAAATGAAGAAGTTAATGCACAAAAAAAGGACAAAAACTTGTCCTTTTTTCATCATTTTGTTGTGAATATAAACAACTGAAATCATTTTGTTTATTTTAACAACATCTTATCCACCTGGTTATCAACACGGTTATCCACCGAGTTATAAACAAAGTTATCCACAAGAGTATGTGAAAAATAGAATGAAAATACTAAACTTCTTTTGCACCAACTTGTGCCAACTCTGCACGCATTTGATCAATCACAGTTTTATAATCGGGTTGACCAAAAATCGCTGAACCTGCAACGAACATATCGGCACCTGCTTCGGCAATTTCACGGATATTTGCTGGACCTACGCCACCATCAACCTCTAAACGAATATCACGACCACTCGCATCAATAATTTTGCGTGCTTGACGAAGCTTTTCCAAAGTCATTGGAATGAATTTCTGCCCACCAAAGCCTGGGTTTACACTCATCAATAGAATTTGGTCTACTTTATCCAATACATAATCAAGATAGTGCAACGGCGTTGCAGGATTGAACACCAAACCTGCTTTGGCGCCACCGGCCTTAATCAACTGTAACGAGCGATCAATATGATCCGTTGCTTCTGGGTGGAAGGTAATAATATCTGCACCGGCTTCTAAGAAATCACCGATCATACGATCAACAGGTGAAACCATTAGATGCACATCAATCGGCGCTTTGATGCCATAGTTTTTCAGTGCCTTACATACCCCTGCACCAAAAGTCAGGTTAGGTACATAGTGGTTGTCCATCACATCAAAATGTACAACGTCTGCACCTGCAGCTAGAACTTTTTCTACATCTTCACCTAAACGTGCAAAATCAGCAGATAAAATCGAAGGCGCAATTAAATAAGGCTTGGACATGGACGACCTGGCAAACTCTGAGAAAATAATGCCTTGATTATAACAAACTTAGACCGCCTAAGTCTGTTACAAAGTCATTATTACGGCATTGCAAACTTGCAACACCACGTTGCATCTAGACTATTTTTATCTCTTGCAAGCTTTGCTATGTTAATCGTTAGAACAAGAGGACGACTTTGAATGACCAATAGCAGCACTAAAATCACCACAAATGAAGGAAAACGGATCAGTAAACGTTTAGTGAATCACTGGAAGCATAAATTTGAAGTATCAGAAACTGAGCTGCATTCAAAAATTTTCATGCCGACAGCAACCGTGACGCTTACGCCACATGAACAGCACTTAGATGTGCTGATTGAAAATCAGCAAGAAGATGTTGTTCGTCTAGAACAGGTGGTTATTGATCATTTAAATCGTATGGCACAACAAGAGTTTATTGTGGAATGGCAGCATCATTAAAAAAGAAGCTCATATGAGCTTCTTTTTTTTAACCTGCAACTTTTTCCAGTTGTATGGCATGGAACTGTAAGTGGTCATCAATAAAACTTTGAATAAAGTAATAACCGTGGTCATACCCCTTATGTAAACGTAAAGTCAGATGTTGCCCAACATCCAAACAGGCCTGTTTAAACTTTTCAGGGTTTAATTGATCATAAAACTGATCATCTATACCTTGATCAATCAAAATCTCATCGAAAATTCGGCCATTTTGTTGAACCAATGCCGTCGCATCATGCGCTAACCATTGTTGTTGATCTGCTCCTAGATATTGGCTAAATGCCTTTTCACCCCAAGGACAAATACTTGGTGCACAAATCGGCGCAAAAGCAGAAACTGATTTAAATTGGTCAGGATATTTAAATGCCAAGGTCAAAGCACCATGCCCCCCCATCGAATGTCCAAAGATACCAATTTGACTTTCGATGATTGGAAACGCTTGTAGTACATGGGCATACAGTTCATCTACCAAATAAGATTCCATTTGGTAATGCTCTGCCCAAGGCTGTTGCGTCGCATTGATATAAAAACCTGCTCCCTGTCCAATATCCCAATGATCCCCTTGTGCAACACCCTCACCGCGTGGAGAAGTATCAGGCGTAATCAAAATCAAACTTAATCGAGCAGCCATCCGTTGGGCATGTGCTTTGATGGCGAAGGTATCTTCAGTACAGGTTAAACCCGCAAGATAAAACAAGGCTGAACATGCTTTTCCTTCTAAGGCAGCAGGTGGCAAATATACCCCAACCTTGCTCGTCCCTTTCAGATGTTGAGATTCAAGCTGATAAATCCGTTGCTCGCCTTCAAAACAACGATTTTTTTGCAGTAGCTGCATGTTCATCATCCTGTGTTTTTGTAATATCTGTGGTTGCTATATTCTGTGATGGGAACAAATACGGCTCCAGCTGCGGTAGCATGAGTTCCATATTACGTCCCATTGACCATTGTGGTTCAGAAGGCTCTACACCTTGTGCCACCTCCCACTTAGTCACCGTTTGTTTGGCTTGCTCAAACGCTTTTTTCATTGAATATTGTTCACGCATTGCCAAATCAAAGAATGCTCGACCAAAATAAGTATAGTCTGCTTCATTATTACAGCCAAACGAGGTTTTATCCGCAGCAGAAGCCGTAATAATTAAAGTATCTGGTGATTGTAATGCTGGAATAAAGCTACCTGAATAACAAGCTGAAATCACGATCACACGCCAACGAATTCCAGATTTATCTAGTGTTTCTCTTAACCATTTTGGATCAACTTGACCTAAATCCAAGGGCGCATTTTCAATTTCAAAATGATTGCGTTCGCCATGTGAAGTCATATACAGAAACAACACATCACTATCACGATTCATTTGCTGACCAATACGGCGTAAAGCCAACTCCATACTGGTTTTAGATGCAATTGGTACCTCTAAACGCGTCGCAGGATTATTAATCAGCATAATAGAACGACCAAATGTTCCAAAACGCGTATCAAACTGTTCTCTTATGCGCTCAATTTCAGATTTAAACACATCCACATAGCTATCACCCGCCACCCCCATAAAATACCAATGGCTTTTGGCGATATCACCATATTGAATTTGATCAAGTGCTTTATCCAGTAAATGACTTTGTGCATAGAAAGCATCTTCTGCAAAACTAGGCGGTGTTTCTTCGACTTTCCAAATCGGCTGATCTTTTACTGAAAGTTGCCAAACCACCATGGTCGCAATGGTTGCCACAAAAACTAGAGCACGTTCCCACCACGGCCAGTTTAAGGCACGTGAAAAAACCCAAATGACAGCCAGACTTTGCCAAACAAACAACCCAACAAATAATGGCGGTAAGAAACCGTTATAAATACTATCAGGAATAAAGTTGAGATAACCGTTTGAGCCAAGATATTGAATGATGCATTGTAAAAGCAAAATATTGGTATCGAGTACTAACCACAACAATGCAGGCACCAACATCAAACGCGGTTGGTTCATACGTTGTGAAAGGAAAATACCCACAATGAGGGCAATAAAGGGCCAAAGCGCGTAACCAATCAAACCTTGCGAGTTAAACTCTCCAACTTGACCTGCCACTAACCAGCTATATAAAGAGTTGGTACAGCCTCCGAGAATACCCCAAATAATCAGTTGGGTAATTGAAGGGTGCACAATCTGTAAGGAACGACGAGACCCCAGGAACAACCACATTCCAGCAATTTGGTTACTTTTAAAATCATGCCAGATATTGATGGAGGGTTTAAGGTCTATCATAAAATTCTTCGGGAGTTTCTCTTTTCAAGCCTAAACTGAAAATATGCCATTCTAATAATTGAATGGACAGTACTTTTCCTAAAAAACGCGATGCGCGACTGTAGTGTAAGCTCGACAAGAATTTTTTAGCAATCATGCTTTTGCACTATATCACAAATCTTTACTGAGCATTGACGCAAGCCAAACAATCATCTCATTCTGAGTTAAATTTTACCTTTTGGAAAATATGCATCAAAACGACATGCATCACCAAGCCATTGATGATCAGGCGTTTGATCTGCCAGATAAACAGCATGTCTTGGGCGTTTCACAATCACGCGCTTGGCAATCTGTTGAGCCAAATGCAGTAGCTGATCACCTAAATCCATCTCGCCATCTTCAGGCAATAACATATGCAATAATTGCATCTGCTTTTTGACTTGTGCCTGTTTTTTTACTGCCTGTTGATTCTGATCACGCTGCGGGAACATTGGATCTAAATACACCACATCCACTTGCTCGCCTTGCTGACCCAACTGCTGTAAATAAGCATTTGAATCTGCAAAAATCAGCTCAATTCGCTGCATAGATGTTTGCAGGAAAGGATCTTGCTCAGCTTGAGCTTTACTATATTCCAGTAACACAAACAGAATTGGATGACGTTCAACCAAACGTACATCCGCGCCAAGATAGGCCATGAGTAAACTATCATGACCTAAACCAGCAGTGGCATCAATTAATGTTGGCTTTTCACCCAGTTGGCAGGCTCTAGCAATCATTTCAGATTTTAAACTGGCTCTTTTCAGACGAGGAATTTCAGCACGCCAATCTGGTTGCATTTTCATGCCATTGGCAGCGAGACTAAGCCCATCCTCATCCAAAACCAATGCCATGTCAGGATTCAAACGTAAAAAACGTGAATTAATCTTTTCTACAACTTGCCCATTGAGCTGTACATTCAGCTCAGCCAAACGTGTTTGCAATTGCAGAAATTGCTGCTCACATTCCGCTGGATACCAACATCGCATTTGCATTACCAATGCACCCAACCTGTCCACCATGTTGCCAAGATAAATAGGCCAAACACAATGCGGTAGTATGCAAATGCGGTGAAGTCATGCTTAGAAACATAACGAATCAAAGCGCGAATCACCACCAAAGCTGAAACAAAGGCAACAATGATACCGACAGCTAACACTGCCATATCATTACTGTGCAACTCATGACGCATCTTGTACATATCCAGTAAGCCTGCACCCATCAGCACTGGAATCCCTAAAAAGAAGGAAAACTCAGCTGCCGCTTTGCGCGATACGCCTAAGAATAATGAACCAATAATGGTCGAACCTGAACGAGAGGTTCCAGGAATTAAAGCCAGACATTGGATCAAACCGATTAAGGTTGCTTGTTTAAAGCTGAGATCATCCACTTCTTGAGTGACAATCTGATGTGGGCGACGCTCTGCCCACAAGATAATAAAGCCACCGATAATCAAGGCGATCGCAACAGTAATCGCATTAAATAAATAAGCTTTGACCACATCACCGAAGGTCAAACCAATAATCACAATTGGAATTGAGGCAATAATCAGGTTCAGGCTTAAACGGCGGCCTTGCTCTTGTCCCGTGAGTGCACCAATCAGTGCGCCCCACAATTTACCCCAATATTCATAAATGACTGCTGCAATCGCACCAATCTGAACAGCCACGGCAAACATATCTCTTTTTTCAACAGTCCAAAAATCTAGTAATTGGCCTGTTAAAATCAAATGTCCTGTACTTGAAATCGGTAGAAACTCTGTAATCCCTTCCACCAAACCCATGATCGCTGCTTTAAATAGCAATAAAAGATCCATAATTAACCTTAATTCGCCTTACCTTGTTCTGGAATTTTTTTCCAAGCATCATCACGCAAGTACACAGGCAGTGCATGTTCTGCATCTACCCATTTTTGTTGTGCAGCGTAAACGCGTGCAATCGCTGCAATATCCTGTGCTGTTGCCTTGATGTCTACATTTAACGTGTGCGCATTGGAAGCCGCTTCTGAGTCTATTTCAGTTGGCTTAATTAATTCTGAACCAGAACCAATTACGGTAAATTTACAATAAGCTGCTGCTTGCTCATAACCTAATAACTTTTCATCATCAATCGCCTGCATCATGCCCTGCTCATCCAAACTGAAATTGGCAATATAGACTTCTTGCATACGTGCATCGAGAACAGCAGTTACCTGTTTTAAGCCGTTAAGACGATAGGCCGCCTGTGCCAAAGCCTGTAGACTCGATACAGGAATCACGGGTAAGTCCTGCGACCACGCGAGTGCCTGCGCCACAGCCGCATTGATACGAACACCACTAAACGAACCCGGTCCACGACTAAATGCAATTGCCGTTAAATCCGCCAATTGAGTTTCCGTTTGTAGTAAAGCTTGTTCGGTTAAAGGCAGAATCGTTTGGGTTTGTGCTTTAGTCCGCTCATCCAACTGGAAATACAGCTCTTGAGTATCATCAATTAATGAAACCGAACACTGCTCATTTGCAGTTTCCAATGCAAGCAACTTCATGCAAAAACCTTAGCGAAAAAGAGATAAAAAACGTCGAGTATCATACTCCACTCAAACGCGATAGGCGAGTTATTGTCTTTTTATCGCCATAAAAAAGCCAAGCATAAACTTGGCTAATTAAAGTGAAATGATTAAAACTGGAACGGCTCTAAATCTAAGAAATTTTTATAATGCTCTGCATAATGCAATGCACTTAAACGTAATCGGGCAGCCCCCTGCTCATCCAGCGTTTTCACTACTTTCCCCGGTGATCCCATCACGACTGAATTGTCAGGAATCACTTTCCCTTCAGGAATCAAAGCATTGGCGCCAATAATACAGTTCTTGCCAATCACAGCATTATTCAAAATCACTGCATTCATTCCAATTAAAGAGTTATCTCCAATCGTACAACCATGCAGCATCACCTTATGTCCAATCGTGACATATTCGCCAATATTCAATTCAATACCCGCATCGGTATGCAGCACCGCATTTTCCTGAATATTGGAAAAGTTGCCAATTCTTATCACACAATTATCGGCACGAACCACAGCGCCAAACCAAATACTCACTTGACGACCCAATTCTGCTTGACCAATTACTGTTGCTGTTGGAGCAACCCAGCCATCCCAAGGTTCATGTAACGCTTTTGGACTCAATCCCTGATAGGTATACATCATGATCAATAACTCTTAAAAAATTAGAATTTAGATAAACCAAAATGTGGTGGATTCACCAAGAATGGCCAATTTTTTTGATAGCCCAATCCATATTGAAATAAAGAAATTAGCATACGAGCCGTAAGTCCCCACACAATTTCACTTTCTACCTGCATACTTGGGAAATACAGCGACTGTCGTGCCAAGCGAACTTCATAGGGCAAAGGAGGCGCATCCATTAACTCTTGTAAAGGTGCAAAGAAAATTCGATCAATTTCTGTAGGTTGAGCAATTAAATCGACTTGAGCAGGTATTAAGCCCACAATGGGTTTGACAGACAAACCACTTCGCGCGCGCTGTATGGGTAAATCACCCAAAAGTTTGACATCAAATGGATTCAGCGCAGTTTCTTCCTGAGCCTCACGCAAAGCAACCACAATATTACTGGTATCACTTGGATCACGTTTTCCACCGGGAAAAGACACCTCTCCCGCATGTTGAGACAACTGCATAGAACGGCGGGTCAGTAAGACTTTCGGTTGAATTTCTTGGGTAATTGCAATCAAAACCGCAGCATCTGCCTGCTGGATTCGTTTGGAAAAACGCAACCGTTGTTGTAAAAGCTGTATTAACGATGGTTCTTCCATATGACTCATCTCTTTTTCTCTTTTTTCCTTAATCAACATCATAGCCGAATTTTTCAGTGCAATCATAGATCATGATGCGAAGTCATCAAAATTCAGTTATGCTGAGCTATCTCTACGGCCGATGATAATTATGAGCTTTTGCGTTGCGTGTGGACATCAAACTGAAGCAAAAATTCCAGTAGGTGATCATAAATCACGTCTTGTCTGCACTCACTGTGGCAACATACACTATGAAAATCCTAAAGTAATTTGTGGTGCTTTGGCACTTTGGGATGATAAAGTTCTACTATGCCGTCGAGCAATTGAACCACGTTATGGTCTATGGACTTTACCCGCAGGTTACATGGAACTCTTTGAAACCATGGAGCAAGGCGCTGCAAGAGAAACCCGTGAAGAAGCCGAAGCAGAAGTTGAGATTGAACAACTATATTGTATGTACAATATTCCACGTATTGGGCAAATTTATGTTTTATTCAAAGCACAATTAAAACAAGGCTTATTTGGTGCTGGCGAAGAGAGTATCGAATGTCGTTTGTTTGAAGAACATGAAGTTCCTTGGACCGAACTGGCTTTTCCGAGTGTAGAACAAACACTTAGACATTATTTTGCTGATCGTAAAAGTGGTGAGTTTCCAACACATTTAGAAACCTTAGGAACACGACTAGATCATACTGGCTAAATAAAAAAGACCGCTTCTGCGGTCTTTTTTATTTATATGTATTAAGACTTTACTTTAATTGCATTACACGCAGGGATCTTTTGGTCTGCAATTTGTAAAGTTATTGATCCTGCATAGGCCTTAGCTAATTCACGCTCTTCTATAGTAGGTGGTACATAATTATTTTTGCTTTCTAGCGCATCATATAATTGTACATAAGTACGTACCGAACGAGCATAACCATTATCCCAAGCAGCCGCTCCACCAAAGAAACGAGTTAAATTAATATTTGCAGACTGTCCTGATATCAAATTATTGACATTGATTTTGGCACTAGAATCCTCAGATAAATTCAGACCCACAGCAGCACCATTAATAATACCAAATTTAGAATTTGCAAATATCATGCGGACTGGAAATGATTTATCGCCAGCGGTAAATGAGGTTGCTGTAGCTGTTCCAAGACGATATTGTACTTGATCATTACTATCCAAAATCGTTCCATTAGGGTTTAATGATTTAACCGTTCCGCATACACCACTCATATCAGTAGCAGTTGAATTAGGTTTAATATCAGAACGAATATCGCCCTGCTCATCGATCACAATACCTAAATCGATTGATGGGAGATTAGTATCCTGGAACTTGAAAGTTAAAGTTGCATACAGCGGGAAAAAATACTTTTCTCCAACCTTAACATTATCTTTCACTCTAAAAATATCTTTTGATAGATAAGATACTGGATTTACTTTATAGAACTCTAGACTTCCCGAATAGCTTCGGCCACCTACACTTTGTTTCCACGCACCTAAACTATTGGTATCAACTGGATCTGTATCTTTTAAATTCAGTAATTTTCTATAAATAGTTCCAATACCAGGAATTGTATGGCCATTAAAAAGTTTCCCTCTAAAGACTTCCAAATCATCAGCCACATTTTCAGATACACTTACATGTAGAGGAAAATCGGAATTAATTTGCTGTGTAATTGGGTTAAACCATGAATTTTGAGCATTCACTTGAAGTCTTTCAGGTTTAACCTTTGTTGATAACGTAGCATATGGTGGTGAGACCGTACCATTTACGATCGTAGCAGGACCTTTCCACTGACTACCAGATCCGACCACATATCCTTGACGATCAGTTAGCAAAAACATACTTCCCATTGAATGGATAAGACCTTCCCCTAACTTACCATCCATACATTTTGCATAGTCTTCTTGGTTACAACCAAAAAAACCGTCAGGTAAATTACTTGAAACACTGCTCCCCGTTTTAAATACTGGCCGTTCTACCTGCCAAACACCTGAATTAACTAGATTAAGTAATTGATTCAGTATAACTACTGCATCATTATCTGAAATTTGGCTTACATCCACCCAAGGTTTTAGAATATTGACATAAGAACCATCTTTAAATTCAGTAACGCCAATATCTTGAGTTATGAGAGACAATAAATCTTTCTTTTCTTCTGTTAATTCAATAGGTTGAATATCACCCTTAACATTATCATTCTGCTCTAAACCTAGGCTATGGAATATTTTAATCAATGCTAATGCAGTACGAATAGTATCATTATTAGGATCAACAGTTTGAGGTAAAGCTTGGCCTGTTAATCCTCTTGCTAAATCAATAACACGTATTTTAGGTACTGGAAACCTATTATCTTTGACTTTATAGATCTCATCTAGTTTCACTGCCCCTAGATTGATTCTACGAGATTCTTTACCTTGAATGTAAAAAGTTACTGTGTCACCTAATTTACATGCGCCTGTAACCGCATTCCCATCATCCTTTGTGGCAAAGTGATTGACTTTATCCGTGCTACAATCAAAATTTAAACCTGCTATAGGATAATCCAAAGCAAACAGGACACAATCCGTTGCTGTAATATCACAACTTGTACTTGAGGTAACTCCTGTTACACCTTTGGTCGGGTCTTCATTTATTTTACTACTTTCACCACCACAACCATGTAAAAAAATAGCCAATGTTGAAAGAGCAAATGGCAATAATATTTTTTTGTTCATCATTGGTTAATCCTATCCATGCTTACTGTAAAACAGAAATTTTTATCTGTCCTTGATTCGAGAGTTCTTGTTCAGAAACATCGACTGCCGATGCTAATGGCGTCATCATTATATAACGAACATCTTTAGGTATTTTTATCACACCTTGAAGTGCAGAATGTTGCAACACAGTTCCAACGGTTTTAGTATTTTTGAATCCACTGACACCTTCTTCTATACATCCTTTTTCATCTAAGAATACAACAAGAGGCCAATAGTAGACAGGTTTTTCATTACTTGAAGCATATGAATCAATTTGCATATATTGAATTGAAGGGTCTAATTTGACTAAATCATATTCAAATTTTTCCTTAAGTGGTTTTCTAGGCCACAGTCCAATATCCTTTTTAAGAGATAAAGTTTTTATCGTTTTTTTATAACCATCTAAGAAACAACGATCATTTTCGAATGCTGCCTTTAAATCTTCGCTTGATAAACGCACATAACTACTCGATAAAACGATAGGTGCCGTTGTCTGCTGTGAACGATTTAGAAGTTTATCAAGAACTGATCGACTCACTCCCTTTTTACGTTCAATCGTTTCCATGCGTCCTGTACCATCAGGCATACTATAAAAACGCTTTTTCCCATCTAAGTTAAACTCTTGATTTTCCAAATATTCATTATTGACATAATCAATTCCGTCAACTTGACTAAATCCTGTTGAGTGAACAACATCATTTGAAGCTTTTTGAGTTTCTGTAACTGTTGATTTTTTTTCGGTAGTTGGTTTCCCTATGTCTACAGGGGATGAAGATACTAGGGGTACATTTGTTTTTTCAAGATCAATACGAGGTGTGTTTTTTAAGTCGTTATTGACTACTTTTACAGCTTTAGACGGTACAATTAATGATCCAACAACCTCCGATTCTATTTTATGCTGTGGTATTACGGATTCAATAATTTGAGTTTTCTTTACTGTATTTTCTGGATTAGGTTTAGGCACTAATGGCTGAAGATGATCTACTTTTTGCTGCTCTAAAGGCGTTGTAATACTCTCTGTTGTATCTGCATGCTTAATCACTTGCTGTGATACTTTTTCAGTATTTATTTGTTGTTTCTGTTTATTGAGCTCCGGCTCTTTTTTTACAACTTTCATAGGCACAACCATTGGACGACCATCTGGTCCAATAATCGTATAAAATCCATCTGCGTAAACAACAGAAACACTTGATACCATTAAAAATAATAATGAAATAGCAAGTGTCGATTGTTGAGTCTTTTTCTTTTGCATTACCATCTTGTTCTGTAGTTAATCCCGAGTAAAGTTACTTTGGTATTTGTTTTCACGTTCAAACCCGCATAAGGGTTTAATAATAGATTATCCACTCCTGTTTTATTGGATAAGCTACTAGTATTTGCAGGGATATCATCACGGCTACGTAAAAAACCAAGCGATAAATCTAAATCCGTATCTTGATCAAAACGATACCCTATCCCTAGGCCAAACAACTGCGCATTGTTAATCGGCACCATCGTATTCCGTTTGTCATCTGGAATTGAGCTGGTACGAGGCTCATAGCCCATACGCAATTTCAAACGATCTGTTGCAGAATATTCAAAACCAATTCCCCAACGCCAAGAAGACTGAAACTTCAGCGGTAAGGCAAGTGATCGATCTGTGACATCATTTGATAAAATCTTAGCAACTTTTAGCAGAGAAATTTGTCGATCGAATTCAAATTTAAACTTATCCCATGCCGAGAAATCAGTCCAGCCTACGTCAAAGTTCATTTGTAGATCAGGTAGTATTTTATACTTGATCCCTGCTTTAAAATGCTGTGGATACTTAAAATCCATTGCCAACAAACCAGAGTCTACAGCTGGCGCATAACTTGGAAGCCCCAGAATTGCAGCAAGAACTTGACCGGTTGCTGATGAGTTCAAACCAGCAATTAATTGTTGTGGCGCTTCAGCAACATTAATTAAATATTTACCATGTAGACGCATTTTAGCTTCACTCTGGTATACCATCCCGAAACTAAAATCATCAGTTGGTTCCCAAAGTAAGCCTAAGTTATAACTAGGACTCAGTGATTGCTCAAGTGAAACGTCCAAAGAACCAACTTTACTAAATGGGTCCATTCCTTGTTGAGCATTACAAATACCAAAAAGTAAAAGGTCTGTAATAATGTCGCCATTTTGTTTAAATGGCCCACAAACCACTTCATCAACCATACGCAATACCCCAATGAGCTCATTAGGGAAACGTAAATCGGTTTTCATCGCAATGGCTTGATAAGACATCCCAAATGATGCACCAAGATATAAGTGATCATTGACTTGGAAACCCAATGACGGCGATAAATATGTAATACGTTCTAACGCAACCTGCTGCCCCATATAGTTACTTGGGTTACCATCTTCCGCCCCAAATCCAGCGACCAGTGGTGCATAAATCGCTGTTGCATAAGTTACCTTCGAGCCTGGTGGTTTGTAAGAGATACCTGCCGTTGGTGCAACCAATGGTGAGTTAGGTCCTAAATCTACGATTTTCTTTAAAAATGGAACGTAAATACTAGCGTACTCTACATCACCACTCACAGTCCCTTTAAAATCAGTACAGATATTCGCATCAATTTCTGGACCATCATTACAGACTAAAGGATCATCTGAATAGCCAAAAACGTTATAACCAGCTGGCGCTGAGTAATCTCTTTTAATCGCAAAATTAGCTAAAATCCCTTGTACATCTGTTTGAAGGCCATCTAGTTTGGCCAATGCTGCTGGGTTAAAATGAACCGCACTAATACCAGGGGGGTCAGCTGTAACCGCATTCCCTAATGCTAAAGAACGTAAATCTACCGATAAGTCTTGTCCGAGTTGTGCATGAGTAGCACTCGATAGCCCAGCAAAAAAAATTGCTATCGTTAATGGACATAATTTAAGGTTTTTCACCATTATTACATCTCCTTAACGAACTTTTTTACCAAAACCTATGATATCAAGGGGGAAAGACAAGCCCAGTGAGACATCTGGCGCATCTTCCGTTAAACCGATTCCAACAGTACCATTTACAATTGTTTCAGGAGATACGCGTACACCTAAAGCAAATGACAACATGGCACTACTCTGATCAGCAGATTTATAGCTTTCATCATTCTCAAAATAGAATTTTGCGCCCGTATTAAAACTTTGTTGATATGACATGGTCAAAGACACATCATAGTTAAAGGAATAAGCAAAACCAAAAGAGAATCCACCGCTTAGACCTGGATCAAAGCTTTCTAAAATACGGCTTCCTCGCAATTGATTAAGCCCAGACTCTTTTAAACCATAACTGGTTGAAACAGACGCAAATAAGACGACAGGGTCAATATATTTACGTGTACTTGCTCCAGCGCCTACTGAATAATAACCTTTACCAGTCGAAAGCTCATCCACCCCAACCTCATAAGGGCTATCTCCTGTTTTAGTCGATAAACTACCAAATAGAACTAAAGGTAAACGCCCCTGTTTTAATGGGAATGGTTCCCAGCGTGCACCAAAGTTGATATCACCTAAACCAGCTGTCGTTTGATCTTTTAATAGTTCCTTTTTCGCTACAAAAGGCAATGAAGCAGATAATGTCACATTGTCCAATAGACCATACTGAACTGTAAATGTATTGGTTAAAGTATGGTTTGCATCTTCTTCAACACGTAATCTTGATAAAGAGCTGTTACTGTCACTCATCGCTAAATCAAGGCGACTATCTCTGTAATAGGTGTAATCCAAATCATAATAAGACGAAAAAACACCTTTCTTAATTAATGAATACTGGCGTTCATTTGAAGTAAATACTTCTTGTAAATTTGTTTCTTGCGTAGCATCCGTTTCTTTTTTTTGCAAAGCCGTTGCTGCTTGATCTGCTTGATTACTTCCTGTAGCAGTATTGACCTCTGCGCTTGGTATTGCTGGACTTTCAGTTACCGTATTCCCCTGAGTTTCAACTGCGGCCTTATCTGCTTCCGAAGTTGCTACTTCGACAGATGGTTGTGGTTCTGCTGCGTAAAGTGTCGATGTGATAGCACTTAAACTCAATGCCAACACACTCATATTCATCCATGTACGATTCATTTTACTTTGCATCCTATTACATTAATTTTACTGTTTTTCTAAACTTACTTCCGCTTGTAATATAAGCGCATATAGGTCGTTATTGGTTGGTTATAAGTCGCTGAGTTGGTATCTGCATCCAACACTCGACGCATTGTTGACGCTTTATCTGCAAGGCGTTCTAATTTCTGCGTTGGGAACTGAATTTCTGCTAAGGCATACCGATTAACTGTTGCATCCTCAACATGACGCATATCTGCATCTTGTAGAGCTAATAAACTCTTCTGATACTGCTGAGGAATATCAACAATGAATAGTGTATTGTTATCCCATATGTCTTTAAAGCGAGTTTCGTCAAAGCTAATGTTTCCTAACGCAGGATCAGCAACATAAACTCTCCCATCTTTATATGCTTTATATACGACAAAATGTTTAAAACCAGCATAAGTAATAGGAACAATTGCAGGTTGTTTTAACGAAATTAGATCGGAAAACTCCCCACGGTAACCACCGCTATTAATCCCCAAAGCGGAGACAAATCGTTTCATATCTAGCAAAGAAAAACTTCGTCGCTCGATAATACGTTGATACTCACCATACTGAAGCAAGCCGCTCATGGTTTGCTGTTCTGTAAGGCGTAAACCACCATAACCATTAAGTAAGGTCGTTAAGGCAGCAGAACCGCAACTGTAATCATAAGCTTGGCGAACAATGCCCCGAAATTGCTCTTCTACAGCTGGCTTAATCACAACTGCTTCGCGATGATTACGAGTAAAGGAAGGATAACGAGAATCCAAGGTCTCTGTATAATAAACAGATCCCTCAGGTTTTTTTTCTATTTCAAAGGCTTGCGTTGTAAAGTAATACATCAATGCCGAGCCTAAAGCGATCTCTAACATAAGTCTCTTTTTCTAACAATGGCAGCACTTGCCTTATTCATTTTATTTTTAGTGTCAATGACACTACATCCCTGCAAGATGAAGATACCTTTTTTTATAAGAAAATACATCTTTTTTTTGGTTTTTTTTGACAGAATGTTATTTTTTTTATTAATACACCTACAATTTGACAAATATTGCATTTAAGCAAACATTTTTATAACAATAATTTATATCTTTAACTTTTTATTTGTAGAAATAGAACTCAATAAGTTGCTTTAAAACCCATAACAAATAGGCATAAAATAACAACACGATAGCCGAATCAGTTATATCAACCAATTAACTATTATCTTTATTTTTCATTGGCTAGAGTTAGAGTACTCCTCGTGTTTTAAAAACAAAAAAAGCGCAAAATGCGCTTCTTTTGTTTGATAACTGATTAGTGACCAGAAATCGTAATCGCTGCACCGTTACCACCAGCATATGTAGTTTTCAAACCTTGAATCTCTACATCACCAATTGAACCTGCAGTAGCACTACCTAAATGTACACCTTTAATATAGATGTCAGTACCATTTACTGGAGATTCGCTAACAATTTTTAAGTAGCCATTATTCGCTGCTGCTGCACTTTCACCTACAACACTTACTTTTGCCTTCACAGTCAAATCAGTACCACCACTATCAGCAACTTTGATGCTATCAAGACGGATTTCACCAGCCAGTGTACTTGCAGCACCAGTTAAAGTTGTTTGACCAATTGTTGATTTATCTTTAATGCCTAGGTTTGTAATTTCAAGACCACCTGTCATAGTAGTATTCAACATGATCATTGCACCTTGAGGAGCAGCACCTAATTGAATATTCGCATCCATCGTACCTGTTTTTAAAGTTAAACCAGATAAGATTTCATTAGATGTACCAGTAGTACCACGTTGGATACTCGTCGTACCTGCCGTACCTGAAGCAGCGACTTCAATTTTACCAATACTAATATTTAAACCAGATACTTTTGCTGCTACATTAAGAAATGCACCACCATTTGATGCATCACCTGCATCAGTATCAATCGTTAAATCAGCCAAGTTATGAGAAGGTAATAGTGCTGCTAGATTTGGTGTAATTGCAACGTTATTTACAACAATTGCACCTGCAACGCCTGTACCACCTGAACCAATTGTACCTGCCGCACCACCATTGTCAGCATAACCATCATTATCATGAATTAATAATTTATCGATCGTAACAGATGTAACACCAAGACCAATATTGATACCATCTTGACCTGTTGCAGCGCTTAGTGCAGCATCATCCATTGACTGCATAGCCATTGCATTTGCGCTAATCGCCATTGAAGAAACTAAAGCTAGTTTAGCAAACATTTTCATTGAGCACTCTCCCAAGAGCATTTATTTTTTGACTTACACTACTCTAAACTGTCCACGGTCGTTTTATTCTTAAATGACAACTTGAACTTCCAATCCTTGAGTAGTTCGCTTAGCAATTACTAAATTACCTGTTTGTTATTTTATGTTCAACTCCTGTTAACTGCTTTTTAGCTACAAACCGACAAACGGCATATAAAACACTCAACCTTAATTCCTCAAAAACAACATGCATAACAACATGTAATCATTAATTATTTTCATTAAATACCATAAGCCACTAAATCAAGAATGGCTTTTATTTACCATTCATCATTGTCAAAATCCTGATAAGAAGTGTTAACAAAAACGCTTTTCTATTTCTATTTTGATAAATACATCATTTATTTCATCTAAGCAATCCAGTCTAAAGTTTGCCCTCTTTCAACCCAAGGTTCGATAAAAAACAGCCCGAACTTTTTGGATGTAGTACAATTCCTTTCTCCAAATGTAGATACAAGTCTTTCCGTTTATATGTCCTATTTTGAGCAAAAACTTAACACGCCACTCACTTCTGCATTTGATCTTCTTTCTCGCCTTTATGATTTAACAGGATTGGTCTATTTATATGACCAAAATACGCCAACACTCGCCTTTTTACCTCAAGAACTTTTAGTTTCTCAAAAGTCTACGCTGCTGCACTTTCAACAAATACACTTCAATCAATATCAAATAAAATCAGAACCATCTTCACTTCTAGAATTCTGCAAATTCAACCAATCCTCTAAGAGCAATAATATTAAGGGCTTTACTGGAGGATATATTGGCTTTTTTAGCTATGACTATAGTGCCGATCAATTTATTGAAATTGACGCGCATCCACAGCCGAATTTTTTCTTAGGTCAATACTCAAGTTTTTTAAAATTTCAAGAAGATGCTTGGTACTTTTATAGCGACGAAGATCAAGCTGAGTATATTTATCAAGAAATTTTGAATCGGCTCGATAATCCCACACAAATTCCAGCACTTTCTTTAGAGGGAAAATGCCGTCCTCGTTGGTATAAATCTGAATATTTAAATGCTTTTCAGCAAGTACAGGAATACATCAAAGCAGGTGATTGTTATCAAATTAACTTAACCCAAGAATTTACAGCACAAGCACAAGGTTCACTTTTGAGCCGCGCCGATGAATTATGGAAACTGACTCATGCGCCTTATGCGGGTTATCTAAAATTAGATAATTTTGAACTATTAAGCTGTTCGCCTGAACTATTCATCGAATTTCAAGCTGATCAAAAAATAAAAACACGCCCAATTAAAGGCACGATGCCACGCTTTGATGATCCACAACAAGATCAAATTTCCAAACAGAAACTGATTCAATCAGAGAAGGATCAGGCTGAAAACGTCATGATTGTAGATTTGCTCCGCAATGACTTGAGTGTCTATGCTGAAACGGGCTCTGTTGAAACAACCAAACTATTTGAAATTGAAAGCTTTAATCAAGTCCATCATATGGTCAGCGAGATTACGGCGACCTTAAAAGCAGAAATCAATCCAATGCAAATGTTATTGTCTGCACTACCAGGCGGTTCAATCACAGGCGCACCGAAGATTCGTGCCATGCAAATCATTGAAGAATTAGAAGGTGCACCACGAGGTGCCTATTGTGGCAGCTTAGGTTATTTTAATTTCGATGGTACAGGTAGTTGGAATATCTTGATTCGCAGTATTCAAAAATATCAGGATCAATTATCCATGTGGGCGGGTGGCGGCATCACTATTGCTTCAGATGCAGAAGCAGAATATAAGGAATGCTTTGATAAAATTTCTGCCATGCTTGATTTACTCAATACATGGCAGACTTCTGAACAATAAGCGTCAATACAAATTTATAAAATTTGTGTTTTAAGCGTATCGACTAAACGCTGGTTTTGTTCATCTGTACCAATCGTGATACGCAAGAATTGATTAATGCGCGGCTTATTGAAATAACGCACAATAATCCCCTGTTCACGCAATTGTTGAGCCAGTTGAGCAGCATCATGTTGCGGATGTGTAGCAAAGATAAAATTGGCTTTCGAAGGTAATACCTCAAAGCCCAAGATAGTGAGATCAGTCACTAATTTTTCTCGGCTCTCAATTACTTTGGCACATTGCGCTTCAAAATAAGCTTGATCTTCGAATGAAGCTACGGCGGCGGCTATTGCAAAACGATCAATTGGATAGGAGTTAAAACTATTTTTGACTGCTTCAAGTGCCGCAATCAAATGTGCTTGTGCAATGGCAAAACCAACGCGTAAGCCCGCCAGTGAACGAGACTTAGATGTCGTTTGGCAAACCACTAAATTTTCATAGCGATTAACCAGTTGCACTGCTGACTCAGCACCAAAATCAACATAGGCTTCATCAATCACAACCACGCGATCTGGATTTGCCTTGAGTACCTGCTCAATCTCATCTAAACCGAGCGCGATACTGGTTGGCGCATTTGGATTGGTAATGATAATACCGCCATTTTCCTGTTCATAATCCGATACATCTATTTCGAATTTTTCATTCAAAGGAATCTGCTTGGTCTGCGTTGCAAAAAACTGGCTATAAACAGGATAAAAACTATAGGTAATATCTGGGTAAAGAATCGGTTGTTTTTGGATAAAAAAAGCTTTGAAGATATGTGCCAATACTTCATCCGACCCATTACCGACAAAGACTTGAGCCACATCAACATGCTGCTGTTTGGCAATCGCCTGCTTTAACGCTGTCGCGTCTGGGTCAGGGTATAGACGTAACGCATCAGCATGATCTGCTAAAACAGCTTGCACTGCTTCTACCACTTTTGGTGATGGCGGATATGGGTTTTCATTGGTATTGAGTTTGAGTAAGTTCTGAATTTTAGGCTGCTCACCGGGTACATAAGGTTCTAACTCACGAACCTCGGGGCTCCAAAAACGCATTTGTTCTGCTGTAAACGTCATTGTTCTACTCTCATGTATCCTAAAAAAGGGGCTAACCAGCCCCTATCAATCTTTGAATCGGTTATTGGTAACGATAACGGGCTGAGCGCGCATGGGCATCAAGATTTTCTTGCACTGCCAGAACATCGGCTGCTTTTGCCAAGCTCTTCACACCCTCTTCAGAGCACATAATTAAGCTAGAGCGTTTCTGAAAATCATAAACACCGAGCGGTGAAGAAAAACGTGCAGTACCCGATGTCGGTAAGACATGGTTTGGACCAGCACAATAATCTCCAATGGCTTCTGGGGTATAACGTCCCATAAAGATTGCACCTGCATGACGAATCTCCTGACTCATCAATTCAGCATCATCAAGACAGAGTTCTAAATGCTCTGGCGCCACCTGATTAATCAGTTCAATTGCTTCTGCACGATCTTTTACCAACACCAATGCACCACGATTTTGAATCGACGTTTTGGCAATTTCGGCTTTTGGTAATTCAGTTAAGTGCTTTTCAATCGCGACTTCAACTGCATTTAACAACGCTTCGTCAGAGGTAATGAAAATCGCTTGTGCAACGGTGTCATGCTCTGCTTGAGACAATACATCCATGGCTAGCCATTCAGCATTATTTTCCCCTTCGGCATAAACCAAAATTTCCGAAGGTCCTGCAATCATGTCGATACCAACTTGACCAAAGACAGCACGTTTTGCGGCTGCGACAAATCGATTGCCCGGCCCTGTAATTTTATCTACCGCAGGGATGGTTTGTGTTCCATAAGCCAATGCTGCAACGGCTTGTGCACCACCAATAGTAAACACTCGGCTTACGCCTGCCAGATAAGCAGCTGCCAATACCAATGGATTCAACTCACCATTTGGCGCAGGAACCACCATAATAATTTCAGGGACACCTGCGACATGAGCTGGCAAAGCATTCATGAGTACCGATGATGGATAAGAGGCTAATCCACCTGGTACATAAATTCCAACACGATCCAGCGGTGTGACTTTCTGGCCTAGAGTATTACCCAGCTCATCGATATAGCTCCAACCTTCCTGCTTTTGTGCCTGATGAAAAGAACGAATGCGTTTTGCAGCAAGTTCTAATGCTTCACGGATTTCAACACTTAAACCATCAAATGCGGTTTTGAGCTGTGCTTGAGTCAGTTCTAAGTCAGAGAATTGATGCGCTGGATGTCGATCGAACTGTTGCGTTAATTTAAGCACATGATCATCACCATGCTGACGTACATCAGCAATAATTTGATCTACAGTTTGAATTAATTGAGGATCATTAACCGTTTCAAATGCTAAAAGTTCAGCAAATGTCTGTTTAAAATTTTGATCCTGAGTCGATAAACGTCGCATCAATTTACCCACAAGGCGAATAAGAGAGCGCTAAGTTTACTCTTTTTCAGTGTGCTTGTGGGCACAATATAGGCTAAAAAAATCAATCAGAAAGAGAGGGTTCTTCGATCAATCCATAATTTCTACTTTTATCTTTTTAATCAAAACATTTAGCTATCAAAAACAAAAGTTAAATTTTTTTATTCCATTTGTCACAAAACAAAAGGCTGAGTCGTCAAATGAATACCTAGTTTGATTTTAATCAGGAACACTATAATGACGACCCTCAATATTCATCCGAAAAAACACTTACCAGAGTCAATTCACCACCTCTATCAAGTTCATCAAAACATTCTTGATTCAGCTCTGATAGATCGCTCACTTTATCATCTTGTTCTATTACGCGCCTCACAAATCAATGGCTGTGCTTTTTGTGTGAAGATGCATATTGCTGAAGCTTTGGCAGATGGTGAAATACAATCACGTTTGGACCGTTTGGTGGTATGGCGACATTGCAATGATTATACGGATCAGGAAAAAGCCGCCTTTGCTTGGGTTGAAGCACTCACGACTTTAAATCCGCTCACTGATTATGAGCCGTTACGTATAACCCTATTAAAATATTTCAGTGAGCCACAAATTTCAGCTTTAACTTTACTGATTGGCATGATTAATTTGTGGAATCGAATTGCAATTTCACAGCATTAACATCTATGAAAGCATCAGGCATGATTAGCCAACACGATTTAACAATTTTTGAGACAAGCCGAACATTTCTGTTCGGTCTTGCTTATCGACTGCTCGGAACAACAAGTGATGCTGAAGATGTCTTACAAGATATTTTTATAAAATGGCAGCAGCAACCTAAGCAAGATATTCTCAATCCTCAAGCTTGGCTGACCTCTGTATGCACACGCCATTGTATTGACCTGCTTCGCGCTCACCACAGATCTAGAACTGAATATACGGGAACATGGTTACCTGAACCCTATCATCATACAGAAACATTCTCAGTCGAATCCGACTATACCCTCTCCACCGCTTTCCTTTTGATTCTTGAAAAACTTTCAGTTAAAGAACGTGCAGCATATTTACTACATGACATCTTTAATCTTGATTATGTTGAAATTTCAGAAATCCTTCGGGAACAACAAAGTAATTGTCGACAATTGGTAGCCCGCAGCAGAAAACGTATTGCGGATGAACCGAACGTTCTCTCGAATCATCCGACTCAGCAGCAAATCAACTTACTCAATGCCTTCAAGGTCGCCATTCATTCACATGACCTGAATCAACTCACACAGTTACTTAGTGACGATATCCAATTTGCAGCGGATGGCGGTGGTAAAGTCTCAGCTATTCGACAGCCTTTCATTGGCCAACCACCTATATTACGTTTCTTTGAACGCTTGCTTTTTCAAGCGTGGGCAGAGCTCTCTTGGGAAATGTGCCATATCAATGGCAGTGTCGGTTTTAAACTCTATGACTCAGACCATTGTTGTGTCATGGTACTTACTTTTGCTTTCAATGATCAGCAACAACTGCAAAGCATTTATTCTTTACGTAATCCAGATAAACTCAAATAAAAAGGCCAACCGAAGCTGACCTTTTTATTCAATTCAATCTAAAACTTAGTTTTGACGTGCTTTAATGGCTTGTTCAAGTTGCGTCAAAATCGGATTTAACACCGCTTGCTTACGCTTAAAGCTCGCCTTATTGACGATTAAGCGTGAAGAAACTTTGCAAATTTCTTCTAATGGCTCTAAGCCATTGGCACGTAAAGTATTACCTGTATCAACCACGTCGACAATGTAATCGCCCAATCCAACCAAAGGTGCAAGTTCCATTGATCCGTATAGCTTAATGACATCAACCTGCTCACCGAGGCTTGCATAATATTGACGGGTCAAGTTGACGTATTTGGTTGCGATCTTTAAACGGCCTTTTGGTCGTTCCATGCCGACTTTACCCGCCGTCATCAACTTACAATTGGCAATTTTTAGGTCAAGCAACTCATAAACATGTTGTGCACCATGTTCCATCAATACATCTTTACCTGCTACGCCAAAGTCTGCTGCACCATTCTCAACATAAGTCGGAACATCAGACGCACGTAAAATCAAAATACGAACTTTTTTGTGCGTGGTTGGAAAAATCAATTTGCGTGATTTATCTGGATCTTCAAGTAAATTAATACCCGCCTTTTCAAGCAACGGTAATGTTTCCTTTAAGATACGACCTTTACTGAGTGCTAAAGTTAAACCATGATCAAAATTGCCCATTACGTCAAAATTTGGATCATCGTTTCTTAAGTCATTCATCCTTTTACTCGCTTAATCTGAGCACCTAAACTTTGCAATTTTTCTTCCACATGTTCGTAGCCACGATCGATATGGTAGATACGATCAACCAGTGTTTCACCTTCAGCAACCAAAGCAGCTAAAACAAGTGAGAATGAAGCACGTAAATCAGTTGCCATTACAGGTGCAGCCTGAAGTGTTTCTACACCTGTTACGACCGCATCATGTCCTTCCACTTGGATGTTAGCACCCATACGTGAAAGTTCTGGTACATGCATAAAACGGTTTTCGAAAATGGTTTCAGAAATCGTTGCAAAACCACGACCAATCACATTGACTGCCATAATTTGCGCTTGCATGTCTGTTGGAAATTCTGGATGCGGCAGAGTTCTAAAGCTCACAGCTTTAGGACGTTTGCCCTGCATATCCAACTCAATCCAATCATCACCACGCGTGACTTCGGCACCCATTTCTTCAAACTTATCCAACACAGCTTCTAATAATGAAGGATCAGTATGAGTAGTCTTTACTCGTCCACCAGTAATGGCAGCAGCAGCTAAATATGAACCTGTTTCAATACGGTCTGCAACAACGGCATATTCACAACCATGCAAACTTTCAACACCAGTAACGACTAAAGTATCTGTATCTAAACCTTCAATTTTAGCACCCATCTTAATCAACATTTGCGCAAGATCGGTGATTTCTGGTTCACGAGCAGCATTACGAATCGTGGTCACACCTTCAGCGAGTGCAGCAGCCATCAAGATATTCTCGGTACCACCAACGGTCACCATATCAAAGACAACTTCACCGCCTTTCAGACGACCATCAACTGAAGCATGCACATAGCCATTTTCAACTTCAATCTGCGCACCTAAAGCTTCTAAAGCTTTTAAGTGTTGATCGACTGGACGTGAGCCAATCGCACAGCCGCCTGGTAATGATACTTTTGCATTACCATAACGCGCTAACAAAGGACCAAGCACCAAAATAGATGCACGCATGGTTCGTACAAGTTCATATGGTGCAAACTGGTTATCTAATGTTGAAGCATCAGCACAAACCGTTTCACCTTCATAGCTCATGGTCACACCAAGACCGGCAATCAACTTAACCAATGTGTTTACATCTTTTAGATTAGGTACATTGGTTAGCTTAATCGGAGAGTCAGCAAGGATCATTGCTGCAAGTAAAGGTAAAGCTGCATTTTTAGCACCAGAAATGCGTACTTCACCTTCGAGCTTAACACCGCCCGTAATTAAAAATTTATCCATTAATATTTAAGCTCCGAAAAGGCTTGCTTTGCGCCATTCGTCTTTTGTCATTGCGCGAATCGTAACAGCGTGAACTGCACCACTCGCAATATAAGAATTTAGAGGTGCATAAACGGCTTGTTGACGAGCAACGGTACGCTTACCTTCAAACTGATCATCAACAATACGGAGGTCAAATTTCCCAGCTTGACCGCTCACTGCTACTTCTGCTTCAGGGAAAGCTTCTTTTAAAATTTGCGTGAGCTGCTCACTATTCATTACAAGGCCTCTTATACAACCATTGGTGTAAAACCAGTTATTTTACTATAACTTTTTCACATAATTCAGTAAGCAGTTTCTTTTTTTATCAATAAAAAAAGAGGCTTCACAAAAAGCCTCTTATACAAAATAAAAAATTAACTCAAAAGTGCCAGTTCATGTTGGTACGAACATTGAATTTTTCGATGTTTTGCTAGCTGGCGTTTTAATTTGTCTGTCAGTTTTCGAATTGAAGTATACATATCATCGGCTGTCGCCTGTGCAAACAGTTCTACCCCTGGCAAACGTATAATCGCTTCAGCGATATGATTTGCACTACCTTTGTGTGAACGTTTGTCAATTTGATGATCTTTAGCCAACTTGATTTGCATACTATTGACCTGATCTAGATGTTTGGTCATTTGACTAAACTTTTCTTTTATATTTTCTTCAATGGCTGGTGTAATGGTTAAATGGTGCCCACGAATCGTTATTTGCATAATTCTATCCCTCACCTTTTTCTCAGGATACAAGAAAATCGCTTCAGCAAATTTAATGCACATTATCAGTGGTTCAATATCCATTAAATCATTTCAGCGATTCCTCTAGTGATCATTAAAAAAATTCATTATTCCGTAATAATGAACCCCTAGAATAGTCACACCTTGAAATTTAGATCAAGACTTTTCTTTCAGAAGATGAGGCAATATGTAACGATTCACGATATTTTGCTACCGTGCGTCGAGCCACCTCAATCCCTTCATTCTTCAACATTTCAGCAATTGCATTATCCGACAAAGGCTTACGTGGATTCTCACTTGAAACCAGCTTTTTGATCATGGCACGAATTGCTGTCGATGAAGCCTCACCACCTGTTGTTGTTCCAACATGACTAGAAAAGAAGTATTTCAATTCAAATAAACCACGTGGTGTCAGCATGTATTTATTGGTAGTCACACGAGATACGGTCGACTCATGTAATTCAACTTCTTCTGCCACATCACGAAGTACTAAAGGCTTCATCGCCTCTGGACCTTGCTCCAAAAAAGCTCTCTGATGTTCAACAATACAGGTTGCTACTTTCAACAAAGTCTTATGACGTTCATCAATACTCTTGATAAAATTCTTCGCTTCCAACATTTGATTACGCAGATAGACATTATCGTCACTTTGATCAGCTCGACGAATCATGCCGGAATAAAAAGAATTAATGCGTAATTTAGGCAATACATCAGGGTTCAGTTGAACTTGCCAGTGTTGATCTTTCTTCGACACAACAACATCAGGAACTTGGTATTCAGATTCTTGTTGATTGAATTCCAACCCTGGATAAGGCTTTAAGGTCTTCAACAAATCAACGGCACTTTTTAATTGCTCTTTAGATAATCCTGTTTGCTTTAACAACTTATTCAAATCATTCGAAATCAATAACTCATAATATTTCAACAAATTTCTAGCTTCAGCAAGATAAGGAACTTTGTCATTAAACGTTTCAAGTTGGATTTTCAAGCACTCTGCTAAATTTCTTGAACCCACACCAATAGGATCAAGACGTTGAATATGTTTTAAAACAACAATAATTTCATCTTGCTCAACCTCTTCCTCACTCTCCATTTCCTGTAAAAGGCGAGAAACTGCAAGCAAAATATCATCCAACTCGGCATCGAGAAAACCTTTATCATCAAGAGAGTCTACGATGCAATATGCGATCAATTTATCTACAGTCGAAAAATGTAAAAGATTGACTTGATCTAAAATGTGCTCTTTGAGGCTCAGTTGTACCTGACGATTGTCTTCCCTTTCTTCATATTCTGGGGAGGCCAACGCTGTGGATTGATGGGTATAAATATCATCCCACTCAGTATCAACAGGTAAATCATTTGGAAGATGATCCGCATTCAGTTCAGTGGTTAAGTCTCCATTCTCTTTTTCTTCTAGTGAAGAAAGACTTTCCGTAGTCCCCATATCCTCTATTTTTTCCAGCAAGGGATTACTGTCTAACTGGATTTGAATTTCTTGTTCAAGTTCTAAACTGGATAACTGTAAAAGACGTATTGCCTGCTGCAATTGAGGAGTTAACGATAAGCTGTTCGCAACTTTCAATCCAACAGATAATTTCATAGTCTTTCCTTTTATTAAAATAAGCAAAAAACATGCCTATAAAAATATTTATAACATAAAGCAATGTTTCCGCATACAAGGAAAAAGCTTTTCAACTGACTTATCTGTTCAAAAAACTAGCATATGTCTAATCTTTTATAATAATCATCAAAAATTACCAGAAAGAACTTTCCATTACACCTTCTATAAAAGCGCTAGCTCAGATTTTTCGGTTGACTCTCCCCACCACCTATTTTCTTTCGTCCAATAAAAAACACCCCAACCTCTCTCGAGATTGGGGTGTTTGATATTTAAAAGCTGGCGATGACTTACTCTCACATGGCAAGTGCCACACTACCATCAGCGCTAAGAGGTTTCACTTCTGAGTTCGGGAAGGGATCAGGTGGTTCACTCTTGCTATTGT